>NZ_JACEHF010000200.1 GCF_014180685.1 Nocardioides pelophilus
GTCTCGTCGACCGTCGCGTGACCGAACCGCGGCTCGGTGAGCTCGGGGTGCTCCCGCCGCAATGCGGCCAGCCGCCGGTAGCCGGCGAGCACCTCGGCGTGACGGCCGTCCGCGGCCTCGTCCCACCGCAGCACGCTGGCCTCGAAGGTGGCCGGGTCCTGGGGGTCCAGCACCTCCTCGGGGTTCCAGCCCATCCGCTCGAACTCGGCGAGCCGGCCCTCGGCCGTCGCCACCGCGAGCTCGGGTTCCGGGTGCGAGGTGAAGA
Organism: Nocardioides pelophilus; assembly: GCF_014180685.1. Taxonomy (GTDB): domain Bacteria; phylum Actinomycetota; class Actinomycetes; order Propionibacteriales; family Nocardioidaceae; genus Nocardioides; species Nocardioides pelophilus. Next base: position 266 of record NZ_JACEHF010000200.1, read on the forward strand.
ACGCGAACGGCGTGCTCGCCGCCCACTCCTCACCCTGGAAGAGCATCGGGGTGAACGGCGACGCCAGGTTGAGCAGGGCTGCGCAGAGCAGCCGGCTGGTGTCGAGGTGCTCCGCGGTCCGGTCGCCACGGGCCCGGTTGCCGATCTGGTCGTGGTTCTGCACGCACACCACGAGTCGCCAGGCGGGCATCCGCTCGGTGTCGACCGGCCGGCCGTGCGGCCGATCGCGGAAGCTGGAGTAGGTGCCGTCGTGGAAGAAGCCCTTGTCCCACACCTTCGCCAGCGCGTCGAGCGGGGCGAAGTCGGCGTAGTAGCCGTCGGTCTCGCCGGTCAGGGCGCTGTGCACGGCGTGGTGGAAGTCGTCGCTCCACTGCGCGTCGAGGCCGTAGCCGCCGCCCTCGCGCGGCGTCACCATCCGGGTGTCGTTGAGGTCCGACTCGGCGATCAGCGTGAGCGGCCGGTTGAGGTGGGTCGACAGCGCGTCGACCTCGACGGCCATCTCCTCCAGCAGGTGCACCTCCGAGCCGTCCACCAGCGCGTGGACCGCGTCGAGGCGCAGGCCGTCGACGTGGAAGTCGCGCAGCCACATCAGCGCGTTGTCCAGGATCAGTCGCCGGACCTCGGCCGAGCCCTCCTCGTCGAGGTTGACCAGGTCGCCCCAGGTGTTGCGGCCGTCCTTGAGGTACGGCGCGAACCGGGGCAGGTAGTTGCCCGACGGGCCGAGGTGGTTGTAGACGACGTCCTGGATGACGCCGATCCCGGCGCGGTGGCAGGCGTCGACGAGCCGCTGGTAGGCGCGCGGGCCGCCGTACGGCTCGTGCACCGCCGACCAGAGCACGCCGTCGTAACCCCAGTTGCAGGTGCCGTTGAACGCGTTGACCGGCAGCAGCTCGACGAAGCCGACGCCGAGGGAGGCGAGGTGGTCGAGCCGGCCGGCCACCGCGTCGAGCGTCCCCTCAGGGGTGAACGTCCCGACGTGGAGCTCGTAGATGGTCGCGCCGGCCAGCTGCCTCCCGGTCCAGGACTGGTCGGTCCAGGTGAAGTCGCCGGGATAGAACGTCGCCGACCGCTCGTGCACCCCGTGGGGCTGCCGGCGCGAGCGCGGGTCCGGAAGCGGTGTCGGGTCGTCGTCGAGCAGGAAGCCGTAGGCGGTCCCCTCCGGGAGCTCACCGAGGTCGGCGGCCGGCACCCACCAGCCACCGGCCGACGCCGTCATCGGCACCACCTCGTCACCGAGGCTGAGCCGTACCCGTGACGCCCGCGGCGCCCACACGTCGAAGGTCATCGGTGGTCCTCGACGAGGAGGGCCACGGGGAGCGTGTCGAGGAGACCGCTCACCTCGGCGGCCGCCGGCCGGTCCGTCATCAGGTCGCGCCAGCTCCCCGGCGGCAGCTCCAGCCGGGTGTCGCCCCACCCGCCGGCTGCCTCGAGCCCGCGGGGCAGCCGGGTAACGACGGTGACGGCGCCGCCGCGGTCGAAGGCCAGCACGTGGTCGGCGCCGCTCCCCGACGCGGCCAGCGGGTGGTAGCGGACGAAGAGGTCGGGCCGGTCCCGCCGCAGCCGGAGCGCCGTGCGCACGACGTGCAGCTTGGCCCGCCCGTCGTCGTCGGCGTGCCGCGGCTGCGCGGGCTTCGCCTCCTCCGCGAGCAGCGCCCTGCGGTGCGTGAAGTCGACCGGCCGCCGGTTGTCGGGATCGACCAGGCTCTGCTCCCACAGCTCACTGCCCTGGTAGACGTCCGGCACTCCCGGCACGGTCAGGCTCAGCAGCTTGGCGGCGAGCGCGTTGCTCCAGCCCGGACCGGCCACCCGCTCGGCGGCGCCGTCGAGGATCGACCGCACCTCCTCGTCGTCGTACGCCGCGTCGACGACCGCGTGCACCGCCCGCTCGTGCACCCGGTCGGGACCGGTCCACGTCGTCCGGTCGCCGGCCTCGCGCATCGCCTTCTCCGCGTAGCCGTGCAGCCGCTCCCTCGAGATCGGCCAGGCGCCGAGCGCCGCCTGCCACAGGAGGTTGGCGAAGCCGGGGTCCGGGGCGGGCGCGGCAGCGAGCAGCCGGTCGAGGGTGTCGGCCCACCAGCCCGGATCCTCGGCGAGCACGGCGAGCCGCGCGCGCACGTCCTCCCCCCGCTTGGTGTCGTGGGTGCTGAGCGTGTTCATCGTGGCCGGCGTGCTGTCCTGACGCTGCGCCATCGCCGTGTGGAACTCGTCCGGGTGGACCGCGAACAGGTCGGGGTCGGCGCCCACCTCGTTGAGCAGCGTCAGCCGGCTCCAGCGGTAGAAGGCACGGTCCTCCACCCCCTTCGCCATCACCATGCCGCTGGTCTGCTGGAAGCGCAGCGCGGGCGCTCGGAGCGGGTCGGTCAGCAGCGGCAGCAGCAGGTCGAGCGAGCCGCCGAGATCGGGGCGCTCCCGCCGCACGGCGGCCGCCGCGGTGTCCAGGTCGTCGCGGCCGTCGGGGAGGTAGCTGCGGTAGACCGGGAACGCGGCGAGGAGCTCGACGAGGGCCGCCTCCACGCCCGCCCTCCAGTCCGAGGTCGGCTCGACCTCGAGCTCACGAGCGNAGCTCACGAGCGACCTCGCGGGCGATCCGGCGCACCTCGCTGTTGAGGATGGTCTGCGCGACCTCGCGCTTGTTGTCGCGGACCATCTCCGCCCAGGGCGGCTGTCCGCCGCGCAGGCGCTCGTCGAGCTCGCCGAGCGGCTGCTCGCCCGCAGGGTCGACCAGCACCCGGTCGACGAGAGCGAGGGCGTCGTATCCGGTGGTGCCGGCGGTCTGCCAGCGCTCGGGGAGCTCCTCCCCCGGCTCGAGGATCTTCTCGACGACGACCCAGGCGCCGTCCGTGAGGTGCGCCAGCTCGTCGAGGTACGCCGCGGGGTGGCGGAGGCCGTCCGGGTGGTCGACCCGCAGCCCGTCGACCAGTCCCTCGCGGAACCAGCGACCGATCTCGGCGTGCGTGGTCTCGAAGACGTCCCGGTCCTCGACCCGGACGCCGGCGAGGGTGTTGACGGCGAAGAACCGGCGGTAGTTGAGGTGCTGGTCGGCCGCGCGCCAGCTGACCAGCCGGTAGTGCTGCCGGTCGTGGACCGCGTCCGGGCTCCCGGCGTCCTCGGTGCCCGGGGCCAGCGGGAACCGGTGGTCGTGGTAGCCGAGCATGCCGTCCACGAGGTGCAGGTTGCCGATCGAGCCGTCGGGCCCACCGAGGTCGTCGTCGCCCACCACGGCGATCAGCACCTTGCCACCGCCCGCTGCCCAGTCGACGTCGAAGAAGTGCGCGAACCTCGAGTCCCGGCCGTGGGTGAGCAGGTCCCACCACCCGCCGTTCGTCGCCGGGGTCTCGATCCCGAGGTGGTTCGGCACGATGTCGACCACGATGCCGATCCCCCGCCCGTGCGCCTCGGCCGACAACCGGGCCAGCGCCTCGGCTCCGCCACGCGCGGGATCGACGCGCGTCGGGTCGACGACGTCGTAACCGTGGTTGCTGCCGGGGTGCGCCTCGAGCAGCGGCGAGAGGTAGAGCCACCCCACGCCGAGGTCGTCGAGGTACGGCAACAGCTCGCGCGCGGCGTCCAGGTCGAAGTCCTCGGTGACCTGCAGCCGGTAGGTGCTGCTGGGGATCCCGACCGGCCTGCGGTGCCTGCTCATCCCTCGGCCGCCATCGAGGCGACGGAGGCGGCCGGGCTGACGTCGACCTCGGTCGGCTGCTCGTGCCACTGCCGCAGGACGACGACGCTTCGGTACGGCAGGGCGAAGGTGCTGCCGGCGGCGAGCGCCGACTCGGTCTCGCACTCGCCCGTCGTGTCGAGGACGACCTGCCAGCGCGCGGCGTACTCCTCGTCGGGAAGGGTCACGGACACGGCGTCGCCGCCGTTGAACAGCAGCAGGAAGTGGTCGTCCGTGACCGGTTGTCCCCTCCGGTCGCGACCCTCGATGCCGTGACCGTTCAGGTACATGCCGAGCGCGCGCTGACCGCCCTCCCAGTCCTCGGCCTCCATCGGCCGGCCCTCAGGGTGCAGCCAGACGATGTCGTTGAGGCGCCCGCCCCCGTCCGTGCGGACGGTCCGGCCGGTGAAGAACCGCTGCCGGCGCAGGGACGGGTGCTCGTGCCGCAGCCGGGCGAGCTCGGCGACGAACTCGGTGAGGGGTGCGTCGACCCGCTCCCAGTCGATCCAGCTCAGCGGTGAGTCCTGGGCGTAGGTGTTGTTGTTGCCCTCCTGGGTGCGGCCGAGCTCGTCGCCGTGCAGCACCATCGGCACGCCCTGGCTCAGCATCAGGGTGGCCAGCAGGTTGCGCTGGTCGCGCGCCCGGACGCTGTTGACGTCGTCCTTGTCGGTCGGGCCCTCGACCCCGTGGTTCCACGACCGGTTGTCGTCGGCCCCGTCGCGGCCGTCCTCGCCGTTGGCCTCGTTGTGCTTCTGCTCGTAGGAGACCAGGTCGCGCAGGGTGAAGCCGTCATGGGCGGTCACGAAGTTGATGCTCGCGACCGGACGACGGCCGGAGTGCTCGTAGAGGTCGGACGAGCCGGCCAGCCGGCTCGCGAACTCACCGAGGTTGGGCTCGCCGCGCCAGAAGTCGCGCACCGTGTCGCGGTAGGCGCCGTTCCACTCGGTCCACTGGGGCGGGAAGTTGCCGACCTGGTAGCCCCCCGGACCCACGTCCCACGGCTCGGCGATCAGCTTGACCTGGCTGACGACCGGGTCCTGCTGCACCAGCTCGAAGAACGTCGACAACCGGTCGACGTCGTAGAACTCCCGGGCGAGGGCCGAGGCCAGGTCGAAGCGGAACCCGTCGACGTGCATCTCGGTGACCCAGTAGCGCAGCGAGTCCATGATCAGCTGGAGCGAGTGCGGGTGGCCGGCGTTGAGCGAGTTCCCGGTGCCGGTGTAGTCCATATAGTACTGCTGGTCGTCGTCGACGAGCCGGTAGTACGCCGGGTTGTCGATGCCCTTGAAGCTCAGCGTCGGGCCGAGGTGGTTGCCCTCGGCGGTGTGGTTGTAGACGACGTCGAGGATGACCTCGATGCCGGCCTGGTGGAAGGCCTTCACCATCGCCTTGAACTCCTGCACCTGCTGGCCCGCGACACCGCCCGGGCCGGCGTACCCGTCGTGGGGCGCGAAGAAGCCGATGGTGTTGTAGCCCCAGTAGTTGCGCAGCCCCCGCTGCAGCAGCACGTCGTCGTGCACGAACTGGTGCACCGGCATCAGCTCGATGGCGGTGACGCCGAGCTTGCGCAGGTGATCGATCACCGGCTCCTGGGCGAGGCCGGCGTAGGTCCCGCGCAGGTTGTCGGGCACGTCGGGGTGGGTCGCGGTCATCCCCTTCACGTGGGCCTCGTAGATCACGGTCTCGGCGTACGGCGTGCGCGGCGTGCGGTCGCCGTCCCAGTCGAAGAACGGGTTGATGACGACGCCGAGCATCGTGCGCTCGAGCGAGTCCTCGTCGTTGCGGCTGGTCGGGTCGTCGAAGTCGTAGCCGAACAGCGACTGGTCCCAGTCGACCTCACCGCGGGTCGCCTTGGCGTACGGGTCGAGCAGGAGCTTGTTCGGGTTGCAGCGCAGCCCCCGGGACGGGTCCCAGGGACCGTGCACGCGGTAGCCGTAGCACTGCCCGGGCTGGACCTCCGGCAGGTAGGCGTGCCACACGTAGGCGTCGACCTCGGTCAGGTCGACCCGGGTCTCGGTGCGGCTCCCCGCCTCGTCCACGTCGACCAGGCACAGCTCCACCCGTTCGGCGACCTCGCTGAAGAGGGCGAAGTTCGTGCCGCTCCCGTCGAATGTCGCACCCAGCGGGTACGCCGACCCGGGCCACGTCTCCACCACAGTCCAGCCACCTTCCAGCGGGCAGGGTCGATCGCCCGGCGTCCGCGCAGGAGGTAGTACCCGAAGTCGCCTTCGGTACCAGGGAAACCGCCGTCTACTTCGCCGGGTTCTCCGCGAAGCCGGCCGGCGTGTCCTGACCGGCCTCCTTGGTCCCGTCGTTCGAGCCGACCTTCTCGCTCACCTTGTGCACCGCGGTGGACGCGGTCTCGGCGAGCTTGTGCTGCACCACAGGAGCCTTCTGCGCCGCCAGGTCCTGCGCGTGCGAGACGGTCTCCTGCACCTTGGGGTTGTTCCAGGCGCCCTGGGCGCCCGACTTGATCTGTTCGTAGCGCTCTCGACCGGCGCGCGCTCCGAGCACGTACCCGACGCCGACACCGGCCAGGAATGAAATCTTCGACATGTCAACCCTCCTTTGACCTACCGGTGCCCGGAGTCGGCCGGGCCATACCGGGCATCGGCCCGTCGTCTACGGTGACACCGACGACAGGAGCGACGTGTGACGCAGGCCTTGTCCGGGATCGTGTCCGGCATCATCGACACCCACATCCACCAGTGGGACCCGTTCACCACCCCGCGTGAGGCCTCTCGTCTCGCGCCCCTCTACCGCCGGGCGCCACGACTGCTCGAGCGGCTGCTCCCGGTCGCCCTCGACCAGGGCACTCGCGAGATGGTCCGCACCGCGCAGTACGCCGCGCGCCCCTACCTCCCGGCCGACTACGCCGCCGACGTGGCCGGTGCCGTCGAGGCCGTCGGCGTGCCGGTCGAGGCCGCGGTCCACGTGCAGTGCGGCTGGCACCGCCCGGACCAGTCGGAGGAGACGGCGTGGCTCGAC
>NZ_JACEHF010000201.1 GCF_014180685.1 Nocardioides pelophilus
CCGACCCCAACGACCCCGACACCGACGACGGCGGAGTGCCGGACGGCATCGAGGTCGACGTCGACGGGACCGACCCCCTCGACGGCACCGATGACCTGGTCGACGACGACGCCGATGACGACGGCCTGACCGACACCGAAGAGGGCACCATCGGCACCGATCCGAACGACCCCGACACCGACGACGACGGGATCAACGACGGCGACGAGGTCGACGGCACCACCAACACCGACTACGGAAACGCAGCCACCGACCCGCTCGACCCTGACAGCGACGACGACGGGCTCACCGACGGCGAAGAGACCGGCACCCACAACACCGACCCCAACGACCCCGACACCGACGACGACGGGCTCACCGACGGGACCGAGGTGAACGGACCGACCAACTGCAGCACCGGCAGCACGCTCCCGTTGGACGCCGACACCGACGGCGACAACCTGCGGGACGGTCGCGAGGTCAACGGGATCCGGATCAAGCAGCGGGTGTACTTCAGCAAGACCCGCGACCGGAGGATCGGACTGGTCCGCCCCGACCCGTGCGACGTCGACACCGACAACGACCGCCTGCGCGACAACCGGGAGGTCCGTGGCATCCGGATCAAGCAGCGGGTGATCGTCCGGGACCGTGACGGCGGCAGCTACTACATCGGCAAGCGGAAGACGAACCCGGTGCGCAAGGACACCGACCGCGACGGCCTGCGCGACAAGGCCGAGGTGACCGGCAGCCGCAACACCGCCCACAACAACCGCAAGTCGGACCCGACGAACTGGGACACCGACCTCGGCACCGTGAGCGACGGCCGCGAGGTCGCCGGCGGCTCGGACCCGTCGAACGTGCACTCGGGGCTGAAGAACCCGCGGTTGCGGAGCGGCCCCGGCGGGATCGGCTGACCCGGGCGAGGAGGTACGCCCTAGAGTCGCAGCGTGGACGACGAGGAGATCGCCAAGTCGGCGGCGCTCGAGCAGCGGCACTGGTGGTACGCCGAGCGGCGCGCGATGGTGCGCCGTACCGCTGAGGAGTGGCCGGTCGGGCGCGCGCTGGACATCGGGTGCGGCGGCGGTGGCAACACCGCCGTCCTCCGCGATCTCGGGTGGACCGTTACGGGGTTGGAGTACTCCCCCGCCGGCGCCGGCATCGCGGCCGCCCGCGGCCTGGACGTCGTGCGGGCCGACGCCACCCGACTGCCGTTCGCCGACGCCTCCTTCGACCTCGTGATGTCCACCGACGTGTGGGAGCACATCGAGGACGACCGGGCCGTCGCGAGCGAGACGGCACGGGTGCTGCGTCCCGGCGGCCGCGCGCTGGTCGCGGTCCCGTGCAGCATGAAGCTCTGGAGCGGGCACGACGTCGCGCTCGGTCACTTCCGGCGTTACGAGCGGGACGACCTGACCGCCGTGATCACCGGCGCCGGCCTGGAGGTCGTCGACATCTGGTCGTGGAACGTCCTGCTGCGCCCCGTCGTCCGCGCCCGCCGACGCAAGCGGCAGCAGGCCGAGAGCGAGATGGAGCCGGTCAACCCGGTCCTCAACGCCGGTCTGCGCACGGCCGTCGCCCTCGAGCGGGTGCTGCCCCTCCGTCGCCTCCCCGGGGTCAGCCTGGTGGTCTCGGCGCGCAAGCCGTGACCGAGCCAGGACAGCCAGGCCAGCCATGACATCGGGGCAGGAGCGCTGGGTCGCCGATCCGACGATCGGATGGCGGATCCTGCTGACCGCCACCGTGCCGCACCCACCCCGGACCGACGGAATCGCCGACCACCTCGCGGCCCTGGCCGCCAGCCAGGGCTGGCCGGCTCCCCCGATCAGGACCGGTGTTACCACCGACCAGCTGCTTCGCAACCTGGTCGCCCCTGACCCGGCCCCGCTCGTCGTCGGGATCGCCGGCAACGAGCTGGTGCTGTCGGCCCACCACGCAGCTGTCGACGGCCTTGCCCTGTTGCGGGTGCTCGAACGCCTGGGGCTCGCGCCCGTGCACTCCACGGCCCGAGGCGTCGGCGACCGGCCGGCCGCGCACGGCGTGCTCGGAACCGTCGCCGGCCGACTCGGGGAGGCGGCGTTCCACCCACCCGCGGCCGTCAGCGCCACGCCACCGGCGGTCCCGCAGTCCGGCGACGCCATGGTCGACATCGAGGTCCCCGGCTCCTTCCGGACCGCCGCCGTCGTCCACGCCGCCGTGCGGGCCATCGCCCACCACGAGTCCCTCCACGGCCGTACGGCGCACCGGGTCGCGGTCGCCGTCGGTGCGAGCAGCGATCCGGCTCCCGAGGGCGGCGCGATCGACAACCGGAGTGCGCTGATCCGACTGGTCGGTGTCGAGCGGCTCGACCTGCTCGGCATCGAGCGGGCGCTGCGCGAGGCCCCGGTGCAGTCGCCCCCGGTCGCGGGGCGGACCCGGCCGTGGTCGCCGGCCGTGGATCGCACCACGGCGACGGCGATGCGCATCCTCGCGCGGCGGCTCGGGTCGACCCTGCTGGTCTCGCACCTCGGTGAGGTGAGTGCCCCTCATCTCGACCGGATCGCGTTCTACCCGGTGACCGCGGGCGGCACCGGGCTGTCGCTCGGGGTGGTCGGGCATCGCGGGCGCACCGTGCTGAGCCTGCGGGCCCGGGCGTCCGACTGGGACGCCGACGGCCTCGAGCGACTGCTCGAGGCCGTCGGGGGCAGGCTGTCGGACTGAGTCCTCACCCGCCCGCTCCCTCCTGGGAGCTCGGGGGTCAGGCCGTGACCAGTGGCCGGTCCTGATGGGTGCCGGTCGTCTGCTCGTCGCTCAACCGGCGGTTCATGACGATGCCGAGGCCGAGGAGGACCAGCCCGAGGAGCACCAGCACGACCGGGTACAGGAACCGGGTCCCGCTGAGGAGAGTCGCCTTGGTCGCGACGTCGTCGACGTTCTTGTCGACCTGGTCGTCGGTGTAGTGCACCGTGCCGACGAACGCCGGGACGCGCTGGCCGTCGTACTCCAGCTCCTGGACCCGCTCCTCGATCCGGTGGATCGGCGAGCCGGTCGCCGGCTCGACGTAGAAGGTGCGCGTCATCGAGTAGACCATGTCGGCCTCGATCGTGCCCTCGGCCCCGAACACCGAGCCCGGGACCTCACGGGTGTCGATGACGGTCTCGTCGATGACCTGCACGAACTTGTAGACGTCGACTCCCTGGATCTGCTCCTCGCCCTCGAACGTCGCCGGCGCGGTCTCGCCGGTCGAGCCGTCCCACACCTCGTAGGTGTCCTGCTGGGTGTTGAACGGGAACTTGTAGATCTGTCCCTCGAAGAGGGTCGGCACCTGCTCGACCGTGTCGCCGTCGACCTCTGCGATCCAGGTGTCGCACTCGTCGCACTCGACTCCTTCGCCGGTCACCTCGTCGAACGCGACCCGCTCGGTCGACTTCTGGAAGTTGCCGCCGACGGCCTTGTCGATCGTCGTGACGTTGACCCAGACGACGACGTCCTCAGGCGCGTCCGCATCGACGTCCTCGCTCGTCTTCGACGTGATCACGAGGTCGTGGGTCTCGGGCGCGAGCACCTCGGGGTCGGAGTTGAAGATCTCCGCGCCCGTGGCCTCCAACGCGGTCTCGCTGTGGTAGCCGGCGGGCACCCGGGCGAGCGCGGGGTAGGCGTAGAAACGCGCGAGACCCGCGGCGACGATCAGGAACACCCCCAACCCGACGAGCACTGGTCCAATCAGTCGACGCATGTCGTTCCTCCCATGAAAGCCACGCGTTCTTCTCGCGGGCGGTAGCGAGCGGCGGGCACGGGAGTGCTCGCCGCGAGTTCACAAGTCACCAGGTCCAGCGCCTGTCGGCGCATCTGCGACCAGTCGAATCGGTGGGCCCAGGCCTGGCTCGCCTCGAACCAGCGGGCGCGGTTGATCGGCGACTCCGCCTCGACCAGGACCTCGGCCAGTCGGGCCGTCAGCCGACGACCGACCTCCTCGAGGTCGCCGGGCGCGTCGGGCACCAGCCAGCCGGTCTCGTCGGCGCGCACGGAGTCGCGCAGGCCCGGCACGTCGCGTGCAAGGGTCGGCACGCCGTGTCCGGCGGCCTCGATGACGGCCTGGCCCCAACCCTCGGCGTCCGAGGCGCACACGTGCACCGAGGCGCGGTCGAGGAGCAGGCCCAGGGTGTCGTCGTCGACGTAGCCGTGGAAGGTCACCCGGTCCTCGAGGCCGAGGTCGGCGACGAATCGCTCGAGGGACGCACGCTCGGGGCCCTGACCGATGACGTCGAGGCGCAGCGCGGGTCGCGCGGACCGCAGCTCGGCCACGGCACGCACGACCAGGTCGACCCGCTTGTGGGTGACCAGCCGGCCGAGGACCGCGACCCGGTCCGGGTCCTTCGCGACCGGGTCACCGGCACCGACGGGCGGCAGGTCGGCACCGTTCTCGAGCAGACCGACCGGGCCGGACCAACCGAGCCGGTGCCGCATCTCCTCAGCGGTCGACGCCGAGACGGCCACCACCGGGCGCCGGCGGTAGACGCGCGGCATGACGGACCGCTCCAGCCAGCGGCCGATCGCCGCGATCGGAGCCGGGAAGCGGGTCGCGAACTGCTCCTGGTGGACGTGGTGCATCACCAGCAGCACCGGAGTGCGGCGTCGCACGAAGAGCGGAGCGAACGACGGCAGCCCGCAGGACGGGTCGACGACAGCGTCGATGCGCCGCCGCCGGGCGAGCAGCCGGAGGGCGGTGTGCGGGTAGAAGGAGAGCGCTCCGCCGCGCCGGCGGACCGTGATGCCGTCTCGGACGGCGGTCGCCGGCTGTCCGGGCTCGCGGGCGGTGAGGAACTCGACCTCGGCACCGCCCTCGCGCAGCGCGCGGGCGAACTGCCAGGCGTAGATCTCGGACCCACCGGCGAGCGAGTGGTCGAGGTCGCGCCAATTGACCAGCACGATCCGCCGGCCGGCGAGCGGCCCGGGGATCGGCGTGGACATCGGCGCGGTGGTCATCTCAGGCCTCACCCAGCAGGGACGCGGCAGCGGGAACGGCGAGGGCGACCGGCAGAGCGACTGGAGCGGGCAGCGGCATGGGGGACTGCTCACGCGCCCACACAGTCGCCCTGCCGGCGATCGGGGCACCGAGGCCGCGCGTGCGCCAGGCGATGGCGGCGAGCTCGGTGAACGCGCCGGCGCCGTGGCGGGCGGGCACGAAGGTCGACCCGGGCACGTCGGTCCAGGTCACGGGGATCTCGACGATCCGGGCACCGGCGGCGCGCAGGCGCACCAGCAGCTCGACGTCGAAGGAGAAGCCTCGGGCAGAGAGGTCCTCGGCGACCGCACGGGCCAGTGCACCGCGGATCACCTTGAAGCCGCACTGGGTGTCGGCGATGCCGGGCACCAGCCGCCTCGCGATCCGCCGGTACGCCGCAGCGCCGGCCGTGCGGGTGCGGCAGCTGCGGACGTCGGCGACGGAGTCGGGCAGTGCCCGGGAGCCGATCACGACGTCGGCGCCGAGCTGGAAGCGGCGCCAGGCCTCGTCGAGGGCGGTCAGGTCGGTGGCACCGTCGGCATCCATGAAGGCGACCAGGTCGGCGTCGCTGGCCAGCAGGCCGGCCCGCACCGCGGCGCCCTTGCCGCGCTGGAGGCACTCGACCACCCGCACCGGCATGACCGGCGAGGCCGCTTCGCGGGCGACCTCGGCGGTGCGGTCGGTGCTGGCGTTGTCGACGACCAGCACCTCGACCTCGCCGAGGACGGAGCGCCGCTGCGCGACGAACCGGCGCAGCGCGCGCAGCGTACGGGGAAGCCGGAGCTCCTCGTTGTACGCAGGAATGACGATGTGCAGCATTCGGACCCTCCCAAGCCGTCAGCTCATGACCCGCCCCACTTCCGTGGGACGTGTCGTTCTCGGCCGCCCGCGCGCTCCCCAGCTGCGGGTGGCCGAGCGACTCACTCGCTCGAGTAGGTGTAGAGCTCCGCGTTGGAAACGGGCTTCTGGCCGCCTTCGACGGCGTTGACGCCGCCCACGAGCACGGCGCCAGCGGCGAGTGCTCCTACGACCGCAGAAATCATCATGTTCATACGAAGGTCCCCTCCCAAAGACCTGCGACGACCCGTCAGAACGAGTCGTGCGACCCTCTCACTGTAAGTGACGAAGGTCTCTCCCGAGGTGGATTCTTATGGTCGCACCGACCAAAAGCAAAACCACAGAGGCGGAGTGCCCGAGTACGACCGGGACGAATGACCCGGAGCCGGGGTCGTCGTCGGCGGCGGCCGGCCCCGCGGAATCTCCCGCGGCGAGCTCGATCAGGGTCAGCTCGTCCCCGGCGTGGGCCACCCGGCCCTCGGGAGGCCGCACGTCGCCCATGCCTTCCTCGACGAGCACCCAGCGCACGTCGATCGCCCGCAGGGCTGCGGCCGGGTCGGCAGCAGCGAGCGCGCGGCGTACCTCCTCGACGCGGGGGTCCTCGGCCGGCACCGCGTCGTCGTCGAGGAGCACCCGGTCGTCGACGAGCACCTCGCCCGGGAAGTAGCGCGGCGCCGGGTCGAGGACCGCGCGCCGGTGGTTCCAGTCGTAGCCGCGGTAGGCCCCCGCCCACGGGAGTACGACGACGCGGCCCGGGTCGTCACCGAGCACGGCTGCGACGTCGGACCACTCGTCGGGGTAGGACGACCGCTGCAGCTCGCCGGCCGCACCCCACGCGAGCGCCGGCAGCAGGAGCACCGGCGCGGCGACGACCAGGCCGACCACCGCCCACAGCGCCTCCCGCTGCGGCCGCACCTGCTCCCGCACGGCCGTCGCGGCGCCGGCGGCGCCGATCGCGAGCACCACGCCGAGGGGAGCGAGGAACCGGTGGGAGTCGCGCAGCAGCGCCAGGCCCGGCAGGCGGCCGGCCAGCTCCTCCAGCGCCTCGGCGCCGCCGGGCAGCGCCGGTGCG
>NZ_JACEHF010000202.1 GCF_014180685.1 Nocardioides pelophilus
AAGTTCCCGAAGGCCGACATCATCGCGGCGACCGAGGCGGCGGGCGGGTCCGACGTCGCCACCTACATCAACACCGGCAACGTGCGGTTGACCTCGCGGCTGCGGTCACGTGCTCGGGTCGAGGCGGTGCTCGAGGAGGCCTATCTGGAGCAGGCCGGGTTCGCCGTACCCACGCTGGTGTTCACGCCCGCCGAGCTGGCGCGGATCGCGGCGGACGCCGAAGAGCTGACCCGCCCGGACCTGGAGCGCCACTACCTCTACCTGCTCAAGGACGAGCCCGACCAGGAGCGGGTCGACGCGCTGCTCGCGAAGGACGGCGCGGCTGACCAGGTGGTCGTGCGCGGCCGGGCGGTGCACCTGCTGTTCGGGGAGGGCTACCAGGCCGGCGGCGTCGATCCGTGGGGCGTGGAGAAGGTGCTGGGTGTGGTGGCCACCAACCGCAACTTCAACGTCGTCACGACACTGGCTCGGATGTGGTGCTCGTAGTCTCCGCGCGGGTCATGGTGCGCACCGACCGTGAGACCAGGGTGGCCAGCGCGATGGTGAAGTAGGCGAGGCCCGCGGCGAGGATCACGTGCTGGAGGCCGAAGGCGGCGCCGAGCGGACCGAACGCCAGCTGTCCGACCGGGATCGCGATGAACGAGCCGAGCATGTCGTAGGAGTAGACCCGCGACAGCATGTCGGCCGGCACGTGCTCCTGCATGGCGAGGTCCCAGCCGAGCCCGAAGATCTCGATGCCGGCGCCGCCGACGAAGGCCGCGACCACGACGATCCACAGCTGGTCGGTGAGGCCGAGCGCGATCATCGGCGCGCCGTGCAGCGAGCAGCCGAGCATGCCCCACAGGAGCGGGCGGCGCAGCGGCACGCGGAGCAGGATCAGGGAGGTGAGCACCAGCCCGCACGCACCGGCCGAGACGATCAGCGCCCACCCGCCGACGCCGATGGCGCTGGCCTTCGCGTACGCCGGCCCCAGGGTCCCGTTGCCGCCGCTGGACAGCGCGTTGAGGACGCCGAAGGCGAGCACGATCACCCAGAGCCAGGTCGTGCCGCGGAAGAACGCCCATCCGGTGCGCAGGTCCTCGAGGACGCCGGTCCGGTCGGCGCGGGCAGGCGGCGGGGGGAGCTTGATCGGGACCAGGAGGGCCGCCGCGACCAGGTAGGTGATGCCGTTGACCGCGATCGCCCACCCGGCGCCGACGCCGACGACCAGGGCGCCGCCGAGGGCCGGCGCGAAGACCAGCGCGATGTTGCGCAGCAGGCCGTTGAGCACGTTGGCCTGCTGGAGCGAGCCCTTCGGTGCCAGCTGGGGGAGCAGGCCGGCGAGGGCGGGTTGGTTGGCGGCGGCCGCGACCCCGTTGATCGCGGTGAGCACGACCAGCTGCCAGATCTCGGCGTGGCCGCTGAGGACCAGCGCGGCGATGGCGAGCTGGGTGAGGCCGGCGGTGATGTTGCTCAGCTGGATGATCAGGGTGCGGCCGAACCGGTCGGCGAGCACGCCACCGATCAGGAGGAACGCGACCATCGGGATGCTGTGGGCCGCGAGCACGGCGCCGAGGGCGCTCGGGGAGTCGCTGACCTCGAGCACCGCGAAGGCGAGCGCGATGTGGCCCATGAAGTCGCCGACCATGTCGACGGCGCGGCTGGCGAAGTACCACCGGAACCGGCGGTCGCGCAGCGGTGCGAGGGCCGGGCCGTTCACCGCTGCTCCAGCCGGAACGCCGCCACGGTCAGGTTGACTGGCGCCGTGCCCTTCGTGCGCGGGCGCTTGGCTTCCTCGTGGAGGAGCATCGACGCCCGGGTGACCAGGTCGAGCGCCTGCTCCCAGGTGTCGGGGGTGACCCAGAGCTCGGCGTCGGTGAAGTTGCCCTTGCCGGGCTTGCGGTGCGTGGAGCGCCGCTTCAGCTCGCTGCACATCGCCTCGATCTGCGCGGCCAGGTCCTCCTCGCTCGGCTTCGGCTCCGGCCGCTCGTGCGGGTAGCGGTACCGCTTCGCCACGCCCCCGCGGATCCGCTCCTCCCCGTCGACCACCACCAGCTCGGCGTCGTGGAGCAGTCGGAGGTGGTACGACGCGTTCGCGTGGGTGATCCCGAGCTCCCGCGCCACCTCGGCCGCGCTCATCGCGCTGCCGGTCAGCAGCGAGAGCATCCGGAGTCGGAGCGGGTGCGCAGTCGCCCGCAAGGAGGAGATCTGCTCGGCTGTCACGGCACCGCCAAAGGCTCGTTGGGGAGTTTCTCGCGGGTAGTGAACCACCCGCGTCGGCGTACTGTCAAACGTTTATTGGGCAGTCTCCCCGTCCCGCCGAGTCGGCGCTGTGCCACCATGGGCGGGTGACGACCGCCAGCCCCGTCGAGGTGGATCCGGGAGTCGAGGAGGACCTCACCCCGGACGAGATCACACTCACCGACACGCCCTGGGTGACCGTGGTGTGGAACGACCCGGTCAACCTGATGTCCTACGTCACCTATGTCTTCCAGAAGTACTTCGGCTACTCGAAGAAGAAGTCGGAGAAGCTGATGCTCGAGGTCCACGAGGACGGCAGGTCGGTGGTGAGCAGCGGGACGCGCGAGGAGATGGAGCGCGACGTCCAGGCGATGCACGAGTACGGCCTGTGGGCGACGCTCGCGAAGAGCGACTGACGGGAGCCTGACCGACATGGCGGGATTCGTCCGGCACCGCCGGAGCAAGCACATCATCGCGACCCTCTCCGGGTTCGAGGCCGACCTGCTGCGCTCGCTCGCCGCGCAGCTGGTCGAGCTGCTGCGCAACGAGGAGGCGATGCCCAGCGAGAGCGCCGACCCGCTCGAGGCGCTGTTCGTCGGCGGCGAGTTCTCCGGGCCGACCACCGCTCCCGACGACCCGGTCCTGGCCCGCCTGTTCCCCAACGCCTACCGCGACGACGACGAGGCTGCGGCCGAGTTCCGGCGCTACACCGAGGGCTCGCTCCGCGACGGCAAGGCACAGGCGGCCGGCACGATCATCGACACCCTCGAGGAGGCCGGGCTGCCGGCCGAGCCCGGGCCGGAGGAGCTGACGATCGACGTCGACCTCGACCTGCCGACCGCCGAGATCTGGATGCGGGCCTTGACCGACCTCCGGCTGGCGCTCGGCACCCGGCTCGGGGTCGAGGAGGGCGACGAGGAGTACTGGTACGCCCTCCCCGACGACGACCCCCGCGGCCAGGCCCACCACATCTACGAGTGGCTCGGCTACCTCCAGGAGACCCTCGTCCACGCGGTCCTACGCTGATCGCCGAGCCTCAGCGAGCCCGCCTCAGCGCGGTGGCTTGACCGCCAGCACGGGGCACGGCGCGTCGAGGATCACCCGCTGCGCCACGCTGCCGAGGAGCAGCTTGCCGACGGGCGTCCGGTGCCGGACGCCGACGATGATCACGTCGGCCGAGCTCTGGCGGGCGGCCTCGAGAACCGCTTCCGCGACATCCGGTACAACGTCGCGGCGGATGTCGACCTCGATGCCCTCGGTCGCGAGCCGCTCCCGCAGGGACTCCACCTCGTCCTCGTGGGCGAAGCGGTCGTCGACCAGGCTGTCGCCCCGGGTGGCGTTGACCACCACGAGCCGCGCGCCGGATGCCAGGGCGATCGCCTCGGCGTGCTCGACGGCTGCCCGGCCGTAGACATCGGCGCTGTAGGCCGCGACCACGCACTTCGGCTGCAACGGGTTCGTCGTGCTCATCGCTCCACCAGCTCCTTCTCGTCGTCCGCGATCTCGGGTTGGGCCGGTGCCGGGGGGCGAAGGCCGTTGATGGCCACGGCGGCCAACATCAGGGCGATGACGACGTAGACGACCACCGCGACCGGCTCGCCCCAGAGGGTGCTCACCTCTCCGCCGGAGAGCGCCAGGGCCTCGGTCAGCTTCCTCTCCATCTCCGGGCCGAGGATCACGGCCACGATGAGGGGCAGCACCGGGATGCCGAACCTCCGCATCGCGAAGCCCAGCACGCCGAACGCCAGCAGCAGCGCCAGGTCGAACGCCTGGAAGTTGACGCTGTAGGCGCCGAGGGTGGCGAAGAAGAGGATGCCGGCGTACAGCTGCGGCCGCGGGATCCGCAGCAGCTTCGCCCACAGCGGGGCCAGCGGCAGGTTGATCACGAGCAGCAGCGTGTTGGCGATGAGGAGGCTGGCGAGCAGTGCCCACACCAGGCCGGGCTCGTTGTCGAGCAGCAGCGGACCGGGCTGGATGCCGTAGCTCTGGATGGCGTAGAGCATGATCGCCGCGGTCGC
This sequence comes from Nocardioides pelophilus, assembly GCF_014180685.1. Classification (GTDB taxonomy): domain Bacteria; phylum Actinomycetota; class Actinomycetes; order Propionibacteriales; family Nocardioidaceae; genus Nocardioides; species Nocardioides pelophilus. The sequence goes on from NZ_JACEHF010000202.1 coordinate 4,239, forward strand.
GGTGGTCGGCAGCCCGAGGGTGAGCAGCGGGAGCATGGTGCCGGCGGCGGACGCGTTGTTCGCGGCCTCCGGTCCGGCGACGCCCTCGATGGCGCCCTTGCCGAACTCCTCGGGGTGCCGGGTCAGCTTCTTCTCGGTCACGTAGGACAGGAACGTCGGCATCTCGGCGCCGCCCGCGGGCAGCGCGCCGAACGGGAATCCGTAGGCGGTGCCGCGCAGCCAGGGCTTCCACGACCGCTTCCAGTCCTGGCGGCCCATCCACGGTTGCCCGACGGGGATGATCTCGAGCGGCTTGCGGCGCAGGTGGGCGGCGACCCAGAGCGCCTCGCCGATCGCGAAGATCGCGACCGCGACCACGACGATGTCGATGCCGTCGGCGAGCTTCGCCTCGCCGAAGGTCAACCTGGCCTGGCCCGTCGAGGTGCCGACCAGTCCGATCGCGAGTCCGAGGAACAGCGAGATGAAGCCGCGCAGCTTCGACGCCCCCAGCACGGTGGTGACGGCGAGGAAGGCGAGCAGCATCAAGGCGAAGTACGACGGAGCGCCGAGCTCGACGACCACGTCGGAGACCCGCGGCACCAGGATCCAGAGCAGGACGGTGCCGATCGTGCCGGCGATGAAGGAGCCGATCGCGGCGGTGGCCAGCGCCTGGGCGGCGCGGCCCCGTTTCGCCATCTTGTTGCCCTCGATCGCGGTGACGACCGACGACGACTCGCCGGGGGTGTTGAGCAGGATCGAGGTGGTCGAGCCGCCGTACATGCCGCCGTAGTAGACGCCGGCGAACATGATGATCGCGCTGTCCGCGCCGACGCTGTAGGTCACCGGCAGCAGCAGCGCCAGCGCCATGGCCGGGCCGATGCCGGGCAGCACGCCGACCGCGGTGCCCAGGAGCACGCCGAGGCAGGCGAACAGGAGGTTCGTGGGGGTCAGGGCTTGCTGGAAGCCCTCGAGCAACAGGTCCATGTCAGAGCACTCCGTCCAGGATGCCGGCCGGGATCGGCACGCCGAGCCCGACGTAGAAGACGTACCAAGAGCCGACGGAGAGGGCGACGCCCACTCCGATGTCCCGGATCAGGGTCCGGCTGCCGAGCGCGCGGGTCGCGCCGACGAAGAGAAGGGCGCCGGTGATCGCCCAGCCCAGGAAGTTGATGAGCGCGAGGTTGGCGATGAGGACCGCCGCGAGCATCCCGACCGTCCGGACGTCGGTGCCCTGGGTGAGGTCGATGTCCTCGCCCTCGTCGGACTCCGGGATGTCCCCACGCGCGGTCGCGACGGCGAGCAGGATGCCGAGCAGCACCAGGGCGCCGCCGACGATGTACGGCACCGCGTAGGGCTGGACCGGCTGGTCGGCGAACCCGTCCTCGAGGCCGACGGCGTCCAGCAGGACGTAGCCGCCGGCGAGCACGAGGAACGCCGCCAGTCCGTACTGCGCCTTGTCGATCAGCGGGCGGCTGCCCGGTTCACGACGGGTGGGTGTGGTGGTGCTCATGACAGTCCCAGCTCCTCAAGGGTCTCGGCCACACGGGCGTCCTGTTCCTCCAGGAAGGTCCCGAACTCCTCGCCGGTGGCGAAGCTGTCGATCCAGCCGTTCTCGGCCAGCGCTTCCTGCCACTCGTCGGACTCGTGCATCTCGGTGATCAGCTCGATCAGGTAGTCACGGTGCTCGTCGCTGATCCCCGGCGGCGCGAGGATGCCGCGCCAGTTGGTGAAGACCAGGTCGATGTCCGACTCGGTCAGCGTCGGGGCGTCGACGCCCTTGAGGCGCTCGTCGCCGGAGACGGCGAGCACCCGGAGGTCGCCGTTCTCGATCTGGCCGGCGAACTCGCCGAGGCCGGACACGCCGACGTCGATCTTCTCGCCGAGCAGCGCGGCGATGAGCGGACCGCCACCGTCGTAGGAGATGTAGCTGACGTCGTTGGGGTCGATGCCCACCTCGGCCGCCAGCTGCATCGGGAACAGGTGGTCCGGTCCGCCGGGGCTGGAACCGCCGCCGACGTTGATCGACCCCGGGTCCGCCTTCCAGGCCTCGACCAGCTGTTCGATCGTCTTGTACGGCGAGTCGGCGGGTACGACGACGCCCTCCTGCTCCTCGATGAGCCGGGCGATCGGGGTCATCCGGGTCGGGGTGGCGTCCGACTTGTTCGTGTACACCGCGCCGACCACGCCGAGACCCATCGTCACGATCAGGTCCTCGGCGCCCTCCTCGTTGAGCAGGCGCTGCATCGCGACGGTGCCGCTGGCGCCGATGACGTTGCTGACCTCGAACCGGCCGGTGAGCTCGTTCTCCTCCATCGCCCGGACCGCGGCGCGACCGGTGAGGTCGTAGCCGCCGCCGGCGCTGTTGGGGATCATCATCCGCAGCCGGCGGTTGCTGGGGTCGTCCGAGTCGCGGGTCACGCCGCAACCGCTGGCGACCACGAGGACCACGACGGCGGTGAGTGCGGCCAGGAGCCGACTCCGATGCATGGGAACCTCCAGGATTGGGTGTGAGCGGGTTCACGCTCGATCCGTGCCAGCATGTCTGCGTGCTGTGGCGCCCGTCACTCTTGCGAACGCAAAGGAGGTTGTGGACGTTGTGGTCGCACTGACGAACGCGTTCCGCTGGCGTCGCGGCGGGCTGGCGCTGGCC
>NZ_JACEHF010000203.1 GCF_014180685.1 Nocardioides pelophilus
GGTGTGGGCGTCCTCGCCGACGGCAGCCCGCGCGACCGCGAGCGCCGCGTCGAGGGTGCCGGCAGCCAGGTCGGACAGCTCGGCCGCGACGTCGTCGACCCCGAGCTCGTGGGTCAGGTCCCGCGCCGCCAGCGGCAGCAGCAGCCGGCGGTAGGTGACCCGGAGCGCGTCGACGGCCTCGGCCTCCGGCACGGTCGCGACCGGCTCCGCTGCCTGGGGGTCCGCACCGACCGCCTCCATCAGGGAGGCGCGCAGGGACCAGGCGGCGGGACGGGTGGTGCCGAGCGTCGAGTCGGCGAGGACCCGCCAGTGGTCCGGGTGGGCGACCAAGTGGTCGGCCAGAGCGGCGCTGGCGCCGAGGACGCCGAGCAGCCGCATCGCCGTACCCTCGTCGGCGGCGAGGGCGGTGAGCAGCGCCTCTCGGTCGTCGACGGCGTCGGCCAGGCGGGTCAGCGCGGACAGCGCGGCGCTCGGCTCGGCCGACCTGCCGAGGATGGCGACCAGCTCCAGGCCGGCGTTGCCCAGCTCGGCGAGCTCCTCGAGCGCGCGGTCGGCGTCGGCGAAGCCGTACCGGAGCAGCTCGCTCCGCAGCGTCGCCCGATTCATGGGGTCACGGTAGCGACGAGGGCTTTCCCGAGATCACGCCACGACAGCTCGAGCTCGGTGTCGGCCGCCTGCACGGCGGCGACGCCGTCGTCGGCCCGGGGACCGGGCTCCTTCGCGGCCCAACCGCGCACGATCTCCGGGGTCGCCTCGGGATGCCACTGGACGCCCCACACCGTGGGCGCGAACCGCATCGCCTGCACCTCGCCGAGGTCGGTCGCAGCGAGCAGCACCGCGCCCGGCGGCGGGTCGAGCACCAGGTCCTGGTTCCACTGCACCACCCGGCCGGTCGATGCGAACCCGCCCAGGAGCGGGTCGGCGGCCGCCGCCTCGGTCCACCCGACGTGGTGGACCCCGACCTGGCGGCCGCGGGGGTTGCGGCCGACCGTGCCGCCGAGCGCCACGGCGATCAGCTGGTGGCCGAGACAGATCCCCAGCGTCGGCACCGCGTCCCGTGCGGCCGCTCGCAGGAGCTGCTTGGTCGGCGTGAGCCAGGCATGGAGGGCGTCGTCACCCGCACCCATCCCGCCGCCGAGCACCACGAGCGCGTCGTGGCCCGCGAGGTCCGCGGGCAGCTCCTGGCCGGCGTACGGGCGTCGTACGTCGAGCTCGGCGCCGGCGTCGACCAACGAGGTCCCGAGCCGCGCGGGCGGGCACTCGTCCTCGTGCTGGACGACCAGGACCCTCATGTCACAGGACGGGCAACATGCGGTCACGCTCGAAGGCGGAGACCTGACCGCGGTACTCGTCCCACTCGGCGCGCTTGTTGCGCAGGAAGTAGTCGAAGACCTGCTCCCCCAGCGTCTCGGCGAGCAGCTCGGAGCGCTCGGCGATCTCGATGGCCTCGTTGAGGTTCTTGGGCAGCGGGGAGATGCCGAGGCTGCGACGCTCGGCGTCGCTCAGCGCCCAGACGTCGTCCTCGGCCTCGCGCGGGAGCTCGTAGCCCTGCTCGATGCCCTTCAGACCGGCGGCGAGCACCGCGGCGAACGCCAGGTAGGGGTTGCAGGCGGCGTCGAGGGTGCGCAGCTCGATCCGCGTCGACTGGCTCTTGAGCGGCTTGTACATCGGCACCCGGATCATCGCCGACCGGTTGTTGTGTCCCCAGCAGACGTACGACGGCGCCTCGCCGCCCCACATCATCCGCTTGTAGGAGTTGACCCACTGGTTGGTGACGACGCTGATCTCGCCCGAGTGGTTGAGTACGCCGGCGATGAACTGGCGGCCGACCTTGGAGAGCTGGTACTCGGCTCCCGGCTCGTAGAAGGCGTTCTGGTCACCCTCGAAGAGCGACAGGTGGGTGTGCATGCCCGACCCGGGGTTGTCGGTGAACGGCTTCGGCATGAAGGTCGCCCAGATGCCCTGGCTGATGGCGACCTCTCGGATCACCGCGCGGAAGGTCATGATGTTGTCGGCGGTCGACAGCGCGTCGGCGTACCGCAGATCGATCTCCTGCTGGCCCGGGCCGCCCTCGTGGTGGCTGAACTCGACCGAGATGCCCATCGCCTCGAGCATCGTGATCGCCTCGCGCCGGAAGTCGGCGCCGTCGGAGTGCGCGGCGTGGTCGAAGTAGCCGCTGCGGTCGACCGGCACCGGCTCGGTGCCGGGCTCGGGCTCCTTCTTGAAGAGGTAGAACTCGATCTCGGGGTGCGTGTAGAAGGTGAAGCCCTGCTCGGCGGCCTTGCTCAGGGTCCGCTTGAGCACGTTGCGCGGATCGGCGTACGACGCCGAACCGTCGGGCATCACGATGTCGCAGAACATCCGGGCCGTCGACGGGCCCTCGCCGCGCCACGGGAGGATCTGGAAGGTGCCCGGGTCGGGCTTCGCCAGCATGTCGGACTCGTAGACCCGGGCGAAGCCCTCGATCGCCGACCCGTCGAAGCCGATGCCCTCCGCGAACGCGCCCTCGAGCTCGGCCGGCGCGACCGCGACCGACTTGAGGAACCCGAGCACGTCGGTGAACCACAACCGGACGAACCGGACGTCACGCTCTTCGAGAGCGCGGAGAACGAAGTCTTCCTGCTTGCCCATGGCTGCAGCCTATTGGGTCGGCACCTGCTCCAGCTCGGCGAGCCATGACGCGGCGCTCGCGTCCGACGGCATCCGCCAGTCGCCGCGCGGCGACATGGTGCCGCCGTTGCTCACCTTCGGGCCGTTGGGGAGCGCCGACCGCTTGAACTGGCTGGCGAAGAACCGCCGCACGAAGACCTCCAGCCACCGGCGCACGGTGGCGAGGTCGTACGACGCCCGCCCGTCCTCCGGGAACCCCGGAGGCCACTCCCCTGCCGCCGGGTCCTTCCAGGCGTGCCAGGCGAGGAACGCGATCTTGCTCGGACGGTAGCCGCGCCGGATGACGTGGAACAGCGTGAAGTCCTGCAGCGCGTAGGGGCCGACGGAGTCCTCGGTCGCCTGCGGCTTCTCACCCTCGGTCGTCGGGATCAGCTCGGGCGTGATCTCCTGCTCGAGGATCTCGCGGAGCACGACATCCGCCTCGTCGTCGTACGACCCGCCGTGCAGCTGCCGGGAGTCGATCACCCACCGAATGAGGTGCTGGATCAGCGTCTTCGGCACGCCCGCGTTGACGTTGTAGTGCGACATCTGGTCGCCGACGCCGTAGGTGCACCAGCCGAGCGCGAGCTCGGACAGGTCGCCGGTGCCGAGCACGATGCCGCCGCGGTGGTTGGCGAGCCGGAAGAGGTAGTCGGTGCGCAGACCGGCCTGGACGTTCTCGAAGGTGACGTCGTAGGTCGGCGCCCCGTCGCTGTAGGGGTGGTCGAGGTCCTTCAGCATCTGCTCCGCGGCCGGCTTGATGTCGAGCTCGGCGAAGGTGCAGCCCAGCGCCGTGGCGAGCCGGGTGGCGTAGGACTTCGTGGTCGCTCCGGTCGCGAAGCCCGGCATGGTGAACGCGTGGATGTCGCTGCGGGGGCGGCCCAGCCGGTCCATCGCCTTGGCGGCCACGATCAGCGCGTGGGTCGAGTCGAGACCGCCGCTGACACCGATGACCACCTTCGGCTGGAAGTCGCCGCTGCCGATGGCCGTGAGCCGCTGCTCGAGCCCGGAGACCTGGATGTTGTAGGCCTCGTAGCAGTCGAGCGCGAGCCGCGCCGGGTCGTCGGGGACGAACGGGTAGCGGTCGACCTTGCGGAGCAGGCCGATGTCACCGGTCGGCGGCGTCAGCTCGAACGGGATCGTCCGGAACCCGCCGCCGGTCGAGGTGCGAGCGGAGCGAGCCTCGAGACCAAGGCCCCGCCGGTTGTCGTCGTGGCTCCCCTGCCGGATCCGCTCCTGCCGCAGCCGGTCGAGGTCGACGTCGACGACGGTCGCCCGCGGCCCGTCGGGAAAGCGCTCGCTCTCGCCGAGCAGGTCGCCGCACTCGTAGACCATCGTCTGCCCGTCCCAGGACAGGTCGGTGGTCGACTCGCCCTGGCCGGCAGCGGTGTAGACGTAGGCGGCGTTGCACCGCGAGCTGGCCGACTGCACCAGCTGCCGCCGGCCCTCGGAGCGGCCGACGGTGACCGGGCTGGCGCTGAGGTTGGCGAGCACGGTCGCGCCGGCCAGCGACGCCTGGGCGCTCGGCGGCACCGGCACCCACATGTCCTCGCAGATCTCGACGTGCAGGTGCAGGCCGGGCAGGTCGGTCGCGGTGAAGATCAGGTCCGGCCCGAGCGGGACCTCCTGGCCGGCGAGCTCGACGGTCGCGTCCGCGAGGTCGTCGCCGGGCGCGAACCAGCGCCGCTCGTAGAACTCGCGGTAGTTCGGCAGGTAGGACTTCGGGGCCACCCCGAGGATCCGGCCCCGGTGGATGACCACGCCGCAGTTGTAGATCCGGTTGCCCCGTTCGACGGGCGCGCCGACCACGAACACCGGCAGCAGGTCGGTGGAGGCCGCGACGAGCTCGGCGATCGCCGTACGCACCGCTGCGAGGAGGGTGTCCTGCAGGAACAGGTCGTCGACGGCGTATCCGGTCAGCCCCAGCTCGGGGAAGACCGCGACCGCCACGCCCTGCTCGTGGAGGGCGCGGACCTGCTCGAGCGTGCGCGCGGCGTTGGTGGCCGGGTCCGCGAGCGCGACCGGCACCGTGCACGCCGCCACTCGCGCGAAGCCCTGGGCGTATGCCGAGTAGAAGTCCACAGGTGGAGTCTAGGGATCGGCGCGGCGATGAGCGCCTCCGATGAGTACGCCGACGCGGGCCGGTCTGCACCGGCATGGCGATCACGTCCGGCATCTCCCCCTGCCTCTGGTTCGACGACGACCTCGAGGCGGCGGCCCGGTTCTACACCGGGATCTTCCCGAACTCCTCGATCGGTCACCTCACCCGCTACCACGGGGCAGGTCCCGGTGAACCCGGCCGGGTGATGGCCGGCGAGTTCACCCTCGACGGCATCACCTTCCGCGGCATCAACGGCGGCCCGGCACCCTTCGGCTTCACCGAGGCGATCTCGTTCTCGATCACGTGTCGTGACCAGACCGAGGTCGACTACTACTGGGACGCGCTCGCCGACGGCGGCGAGGAGTCGGTCTGCGGGTGGCTCAAGGACCGGTTCGGGCTCTCGTGGCAGATCGTCCCGGCCCGGCTCTACGAGCTGGTCTCGGACCCCGACCCGGCCCGTGCCGAGGCGGCGACCCGGGCGATGCTCGGCATGCGCCGGATCGTCGTCGCCGAGCTGGAGGCCGCCGCCGACGCGGCGACCGCCGGTTGACCGGGTGACCCGGGTGACCCGGGTGACGCAGCACACAGCACACATCGGGGCGATCGAGGACTAGCCTCGTCGTTGTTCCTGACAGTCCGTGGACCCGCACCAGGTGGGCCGCGAGATATCGATGAGGAGCTCGACGATGAGCGAGGAAGTCGCCGCCCCCTACGGGCCGACCATCAAGCGGATCCGCACGCACCACCTGCGCGAGATGAAGGAGCGCGGCGAGCGCTTCTCCATGCTCACCAGCTATGACCAGCTGACCGCGCAGATCTTCGACGAGGCCGGGGTCGAGGTCCTGCTCGTCGGCGACAGCGCCTCCAACAACGTCCTCGGCAACACCACGTCGCTGCCGATCACGGTCGACGAGCTGCTCCCCCTCACCCGGGCGGTCAGCGGTGCCGTCGAGCGCGCGATGGTGGTCGGCGACCTGCCGTTCGGCTCCTACCAGGCCTCCCCCGAGCAGGCCTACCTGACCGCCGTCCGCTTCATGAAGGAGGGCGGCGCGCACTGCGTGAAGCTCGAGGGCGGCGTCGAGATGGTGCCGCAGATCGAGCGGATGGTGCGCGGCGGCATCCCCGTGATGGCGCACATCGGCTTCACCCCCCAGTCCGAGCACACCCTCGGCGGCTACCGGGTGCAGGGCCGCGGCGACGCGGCCGAGCGGGTGCTGCGCGACGCCGAGGCGGTGCAGGAAGCGGGAGCGTTCGCGGTGGTCATGGAGATGGTCCCCGGCGACGTCGCCGCCGAGATCACCCGCAAGCTGCACATCTCGACGATCGGCATCGGCGCGGGCAACCAGTGCGACGCCCAGGTCCTCGTCTGGCAGGACGCCTTCGGCCTGCGCACCGGGCGGATGCCGCGCTTCGTCAAGCAGTACGCCGACGTCCGGTCGGTCCTGCTCGACGCCGCCAGGACCTACGACGCCGAGGTGAAGTCCGGCGAGTTCCCGGGGCCCGAGCACACCTTCTGACGCGCGCCGGTCCCTTGACCGCCGCGCCGGTCGACGTAGTTTGGGGTCCATGCGCACGCTCGGAGCCCCCCTCGCCGTACTCGCCCTCCTCGCCGGTGCCCTCGTCCCGGCCGCCGCCAGCGCCACGCACCTGAACTCTCGGCCCCATTCCGACGAGATCCAGGGCCCGAACCTCAGGTACGACGCGGGACAGCGGCGCGCGGCACCCGAGCTGCGGGTGACGACGGTCGCCAACGGGCTGGACATCCCGTGGGACGTGCGATCGATCGGCGAGGGACGGCTGCTGTTCACCCAGCGGGACCGGGCCAGCCTCACCCTGATCGAGGCCGACGGCGACACCCGCCGGATCGGCTTCCCGAGCAGGCGGATCTGGGTGAACGGCGAGACCGGTCTGATGGGGCTCGCGATCGACCCCGGCTTCGCCGAGAACCGGCGGATCTACACCTGCCAGGGCTGGAAGCTCCCGAACGGCGGGAAGGACATCCGGGTCGTCGCGTGGAAGCTCGACCCCGGCCTCACCGCGGTCGGCCGGCCCGACCCGCTCGTCACCGGCCTGCCGACCGTCACCGGTCGGCACGGCGGCTGCC
>NZ_JACEHF010000204.1 GCF_014180685.1 Nocardioides pelophilus
CGGCCGGCCGCCTGCTTGAGGTACTCCCACGGGACCTGGTCGCTGTAGCGCGCGGCCGAGGTCACGAACAGCCACAGGTCGGCGGCCGAGAGCAGCTGGCCCGCGAGGATCCGGTTGCGCTCCTCGACCGAGTCGACGTCGGGTGCGTCGAGGATCGCGATGCCCTTCGGCACCGACGTGGTCGGGACGAGCTGGATGCAGTCGTGGTCGTTGGTCGGGTGGTCGACCCGCTTCAGGTCCGGCAGCAGCCGGTCCTGGCCGAACCACTTGCCGTCGTCGGGGTGGTGGGCCAACACGGGCGAGCGCGTGGTCGGGCGCAGCACGCCCGGCGTGGTGACCCGGTGCCCGACGAGGGAGTTGACGAGGGTCGACTTCCCGGCACCCGTCGAACCGCCGACGACGGTCAGCAGCGGCGCGTCCAGCGACATCAACCGCGGGATCACGTAGTCCTCGAGCTGGTCGATGACCTGCTGGCGGTGGTCGCGCAGCGCCGCCACTCCCGGGAGGTCGAGCGGCAGAGCGGCGGCCTGCAGGGCACCGCGCAGCCGGACCAGACCGGTCAGCATCTTGCTGCCGGTGATCTCGTCGGCGCTGGAGTCCCTGTGGGACGGGCTCATCGTTGGGGTACCACCTGTCCGGGGAAGGCGAACCCCGGGCGGGTCGCCTGGATACGTACCAGGAACTCCTGGCCACGGGCCTGCCAGTCCTTGGGAGCAGTGCCGCGCAGCAGGCGATGGTGCAGGAACCCGAGCTCGATCGCAGCCTGTTGATAGTCCCTCATCGCCTTCGCCGCCTGGTCACCGCCCTCGGTTCGGGCATGGCGCCGGGCGATCCGGCGGGCCCGGAGGTCGACCAGCCAGCCGATGTCGGTCGCCGGGATCAGCCCCCGCGCCGCCGCGTCGTCGAGGGCCAGGGTCAGCATGTGCCGCTCCTTGGTGCGAGCCCACACCGCCAGGCAGGTCATGCCGACGAACGCCGGGACCATCAGCACGAGGTAGGCCAGCACGAAGCTCCCGAAGCCGAAGACGGTCGAGCCGTTCCACAGGGCGTGCGCGAGCACCGCGCAGGCGTAGCCGCCGACCGGCGCGAGGATCCGCATCGCCGGGTTGCGCGACATGACGGCGAGCCCGAGCCCGACCCCGGTGAACGCGGTGAACAGCGGGTGCGCGAACGGGCTGAAGACGCACCTGATCACGAAGATCGTGGTCACGCCGGTGACCCCTCCGGGGCCGGTGCCGTCGGTGCCGTTGTAGGCAGCGGCGAGGTAGAGGATGTTCTCGGTGAAGGCGAACCCGACGCCGACCAGGCCGGCATAGACGATCCCGTCGAGCACACCGTCGAGCTCGGCGCGACGCCACCACAGCAGGAGCAGCAGGAACAGACCCTTGCTGGCCTCCTCTGTGAGCGGGGCCACCACCGCGAGCGACACCGTGTCGGCGAGGCCGACCACGAAGCCACCGACGCCCTGGACCACCAGGGCGGCGATCGTCGCCACGAACGCGCCCCACAGCAGCGCGTACGCGAGCAGGTGCTTGGGCTCGGGCTCGTAGCGGTCGAGCCAGAGGTAGACGGCGACCACCGGTCCGACGGGCAGGGCGGCCAGCGCGGTGGCGAGCAGCAGGATGCCGGGAGCACCGGAGAGCGCCAGGATCAGCAGCATCAGGAGCGCGCCGAGGACGACCGCCACGGTCACCACGACCGTGAAGGCCACACTGTCGCGGCGTACTCCTGGCATGGGCGGAAGCCTATCGGGCAGCCTCTGCCGGACCGATCCGGCGTGATCCCTGCGAGGTACGGTGGACGGCGTGAACGACGTCCCCAAGGAGCCCAAGACCGAGAGTCACGACCCAGCCGTCCCGGAGGCCTATGCCGCCTTCATGCGCACCGGTTGGGACGACCGCGAGCGCGAGGTCGCCCCGCACTCCATCACGCCGTACGCCGCGGAGCGTCGAGCCCGGCTCGCCGCGGCCTTCCCCGGAGAGCGGTTGGTCCTTCCGGGCGGCACGTTCAAGGTGCGTGCTGCCGACACCGACTACCGCTTCCGGTCCGACACCGCCCACACCTACTTCTCCGGGAACCAGACCTCCGACGCGGTCCTGGTCATCGAGCCGGACGGCTCCTCGGTTCTCTACGCCCGGCCGCGGTCCGGGCGCGAGAGCGACGAGTTCTTCCGCGACCGGCAGTACGGCGCCCTGTGGGCCGGTCGTCGTCCCTCGCTCGGCGAGCTGGAGGCCTCCCTGGGCCTGCCGGTGAAGCACGTCGACTCGCTGGCGGACGACCTGTCCACGTCCGCGAAGACCCGGGTCCATCGCGGGGTCTCGGGCGACGTTGACGCCCTGGTCGCGGCCGACGAGACCCTCGACAGCGACCTGGCGCGGGTCGTCTCGGAGATGCGCCTGGTCAAGGACGAGTGGGAGATCGGCGAGCTCCAGACCGCCTGCGACATCACCACGATGGGCTTCGAGGACTCCGTCGCGGAGTGGGACAAGGTCCTGGAGTACGGCGAGCGCTGGCTCGAGGGCACCTTCTTCCGCCGTGCCCGCGCGATGGGCAACGACCTCGGCTACGACTCCATCGTCGCCGGCGGCTCCCACGCGACGACGCTCCACTGGATCGAGAACTCCGGCCCGATCGTCCCCGGCCAGCTGGTCCTCTGCGACATGGGCGTGGAGGGCCACAACCTCTACACCGCCGACGTCACCCGCACGATGCCGGTCAGCGGGACCTTCAGCCCGCTGCAGCGCGACCTCTACACGCTCGTGCTCCGCGCCCAGGAGGCCGGCATCGGCGCACTCCGGCCGGGCGTGAAGTTCACGGCCGGTCACGACGCGGCGATGGCGGTGCTCGCGCACGGCCTCGGCGACCTCGGGCTGCTCCCGGTGTCGGTCGAGGAGGCACTCGACCCCGAGTCGCGGGTCTACGCACGGTGGACCCTCCACGGCACCAGCCACATGCTCGGCATGGACGTGCACGACTGCGGCCGCGCCGCCCCGGAGTCCTACAAGGACGGCATCCTCGCCGAGGGCATGGTGCTGACCGTCGAGCCCGGCCTCTACTTCCAGGAGGACGACCTGCTCGTCCCGGAGGAGCTGCGCGGCATCGGCATCCGGATCGAGGACGACGTCGTCGTCACCGGCGACGGCGTGCGCAACCTGTCGGAGGCGCTCCCCAGAGAGCCCGACGCCGTCGAGGAGTGGATGGCCCGGCTGCGCGGCTGACCTGTTGCCGGGTGGGATACTCCCATCGGTGTGACACACCAGCCTCCGTAGCTCAATGGATAGAGCCGCCGGTTTCTACCCGGCTGGTTGCGGGTTCGACTCCTGCCGGGGGCACTTGGTCGGCGCTGTGGGCGCTGTAACTCAGTGTTCGGTCCACTCCCACGGTCTTCGGCACACTCCCTCGGTGCAGTGACTGGTCATAGCGCCGACGCAGCAGACCGAACGCCGAGGTAGTGGCGCGCCACCCTGCCCGGGTACGGCGCGCCTCCGCTGATCTGCCAAACTCGCGGGCCAGAATTGACCCGGCCCCGGGGAGTATGAGCCCCCGGGGCCCAATGTCTTCTCGGTCGGACTGATCGCCGGCCGTCAGCCGCCGACGTACGCGTCGATCTCGCCGAGGATCCGCTGCTGCACGTCCGCCGGCGCCCACGAGGCCCGTACGGCGGCCCGGGCGAGGTCAGCGACACCCGACTCGTCGAGGTCGAGCAGGTCGGCGGCGATGTCGTACTCCTTGTTCAGCGTCGTGCCGAACATCGGCGGGTCGTCGGAGTTGATGGTCACCACGACCCCGGCCTCGACGAACGCCGGGAGCGGGTGCTCGGCGAGGGACGCGACCGCGCGGGTGGCGACGTTGGACGACGGACAGACCTCGAGCGGGATGCCCTCGGCGGCGAGGTGGGCGAGCAGGGTCGGGTCCTGGGCCGCGGACGTGCCGTGGCCGATCCGCTCGGCGCCCAGGTCGCGCAGCGCCGACCAGATCGTCTCCGGGCCGGTGGTCTCGCCGGCGTGCGGCACCGAGTGCAGCCCGGCGGCCCGGGCCGCGTCGAAGACGGGCTTGAACTGGGGCCGGTCGACACCGACCTCCGGACCGCCGAGGCCGAAGCCCACCAGACCCTCCGGGGCGTGATCGAGGGCGAACCGCAGCGTCTCGTCGGCGGCCGGCAGCCCGGACTCGCCGGGGATGTCGTAGATCCACCGCAGCACCAGGCCGAAGTCGCGCTCGACGGCGACCCGCGCATCCTCGATCGCCTCGGTGTAGGCCTCGATCGCCATCCCACGGCCGTCGTCGTGCGGAAGGACGGAGGTGTACGGCGTGCACGTCAGCTCCGCGTAGCGCACCGACTGCGCCTCGGCGAGCTCGCGTCCGATCTCGTAGGTGAGGTAGCGGATGTCCTCCGGGGTCCGCACCAGGTCGACCACCGCCAGGTAGACCTCGATGAAGTGGGCGAAGTCGCGGAACTCGAAGAACCGGCGCAGCTCGTCCAGGTCGCTCGGCACCCCGCTACCGTCCTGGCGAGGATGGCGGGACGCGAGCTCGCTGACGATCCGCGGCGACGCGGACCCGACGTGGTGGACGTGCAGCTCGGCCTTCGGGAGGCCTGCGACGAAGCCCTCGCGCAGCCGGCTCATTCGACCGCTTCGAGGATCTGGTCGGCGAGGTCCTCGACCGAGCGGTAGCCGGTGAGCTCCTCGCCGTCGATGAGGACGGTGGGGGTGGAGCTCACGTTCGCGTCGGCGGCGGCCTCGGTGGCCTTGGTCACCCAGTCCTCCATCGCCAGGCTCTCGATGCCCTCACGCACGTCGGCCTCCTCGGCACCGGCCTCGACGGCGAGGTCGACCAGGTCGTCGTCGCTCGGGAAGGGGCCGCTCTCGCTCGGCTGCTCCTCGTAGAGCAGGTCGTGGAACTCCTTCGCCACCTCGGCACCCGACTCCTCGAGCACCACGGCGAACGCGTTGGTCGCGCGGATCGGGTAGTCGCCGACGACACCGCTGAGGAGGTCGAAGGGGCGGTAGTCGACGAGCACCTTGCCCTCGGCGGCGAGGTCGGCGAGCTCCTCGCGGGTCGCGGCCTCGAGCTGCCCGCAGAACGGGCACACGAAGTCCTCGTAGATGACGACCTCGTGCGGCGCATCGGGGTCGCCGATGGTCACGCCGTACTCGTTCTCGCCGGCGGCGGGCGCCTCGACGTCCTCACGGCTGAGCAGGGTCACGGCGACGGCAGTGCCGACGATGAGCACGAAGACGGCGATGACACCGCCGATCATCAGCAGGCGGCGGCGCTTCTCCGCTCGCTCCTGCGCGGCGCGCAGCTCGGCGGCCTTCGCGGCGCGGGCCGCGGCCTTGGACGACGACGGTGACTTCGAGGACATCTAGCTTCCTTGTTCGACGGGGTCGGGGTCGGGGTCGGGGACCTCGCTGGCGGTGGCGCGGTCCGGGAAGAGCAGGTTGTCGACGGCGAGGCGGGTGCGCTTCACCATCATCAGGTAGCCGGAGGCGGCGAACAGCGCGAGGTCGCGCGCGATCTCCCAGGGGTACGACGACGCGGCGTCCTCCTTGGGCCCGCCGCCGCCGAAGCACCCGCAGTCGATCTCGATGCCGCGCGCCCACACCGAGACGATCCCGATCACGAAGGCGACGAACAGCACGGCCGAGACGAGCGCGGCACCGCGGGTGAAGACGCCGGCCACGAGAGCGAGACCGACGACCAGCTCGACGGCCGGCAACGCCAGTCCGATCGGCTCGACCAGCGACCCGGGCAACAGCTCGTAGGCGCGGACGGCGGCGATGCTGCCGGCCGGGTCGGTGATCTTGAGGGCTCCGGCAGCGATCCAGACACCACCGGTGACCAACCGGGCGATCAGCCCCAGCCACCCGTGCACCGCCCCACTCATGATGCTCCTACGGTAGGCCACGCATCTGAGAGGTCGGTGAGAGGCAAAGGTCCCGCACCGGCGGGACGAGGGTCAGCCGCGCGTCGTCGTACGGCGTAGGGTTGCGCCTCGTGAACGACCGACTGGTGTGGATCGACTGCGAGATGACGGGGCTCGACCTCGGCGCTGACGCGTTGATCGAGGTGGCGGCCCTGGTCACCGACTTCGACCTCAACGTGCTCGGCGACGGCGTCGACATCATCGTCAAGCCGCCCGCCGAGGCCCTCGACCAGATGATCGACTTCGTCCGGAACATGCACGAGGTCTCCGGCCTGCTCGACGAGCTCGAGGGCGGGGTCACGCTCGCCGAGGCCGAGGAGGAGGTCATGACCTACCTCCGTGCGCACTGCCCGGCCGAGAGCCGGCCGCCGCTCGCCGGCAACTCGGTCGCGACCGACCGGGCGTTCCTCGCCCGCGACATGGCGCAGCTCGACGCATTCCTCCACTACCGGATCGTCGACGTCAGCTCGATCAAGGAGCTCGCGCGCCGGTGGTACCCCAAGGCCTACTTCGGGGCGCCGACCAAGCGCGGCAACCACCGGGCGCTGGCCGACATCCAGGAGAGCATCGAGGAGCTCCGCTACTACCGCGACACGGTCTTCGTGCCGCTGCCCGGGCCCGACAGCGCAGCCACCAAGGTCGCCGCCGAGCGGCACGGCGGGTCGATCACCGGGCTCGGTCCCGACCGCCCCGGCCCGCAGACGGATACCGATTCTGCCGCCGAGGCCTGACACCACTACACTCGTCCCCGGCCGTGAGGCCCATGGTGGGTATAGCTCAGCTGGTAGAGCGCCGCGTTGTGGTCGCGGATGTCGCGGGTTCAAGTCCCGTTACTCACCCCATACCTCCACGAGAGCCGGATCCCGAGGGATCCGGC
>NZ_JACEHF010000205.1 GCF_014180685.1 Nocardioides pelophilus
GGCTCGACCTCGACAGCGGTCACCTCTCCCGGATGCTGCGGCGGCTCGAGCAGGAGGGGCTGGTCGCCACCGAGACCGACCCGGCCGACCAGCGCCGGCGCGTCGTACGCCTCACGGCCGCCGGCCGGACAGCGCGCCAGGACCTCGACGAGCGGTCGGAGGAGCTGGCCGCGCGGATCGTCGCCCCGCTGACCGACCGGCAGCGCGACCGGCTCGCGGACGCGCTGGCCACCGCCGACCTGCTGGTCCGGGCGGCGACGGTGCGCCTGCTCGAGGTGCCGCCCGAGCACCCCGGGGGTCGCGAGGCACTCGGGCGCTACCTCGCCGAGATCGATGCCCGGTTCCCCACCGGCTACCGGACCACAGGGCCGGTGGCGGCAGCGGCATCGGGACCGGGCTCGACGTACGTCCTCGCGACCAGCGACGGCGAGCCGGTGGCGTACGGCGGGATCCGGCCCGCTCCGGCCCTCGACGCCCACACCATCGAGATCAAGCGGATGTGGGTGCACCCCGACTGGCGCGGCGCCGGACTCGGGTCACGGATGCTCCGGCACCTCGAGGGGCTGGCCGTGGAGCGCGGATGCACCCGGATCGTGCTCGACACCAACGCGGTGCTGGCCGAGGCGATCGCGATGTACGAGCGGTTCGGCTACCGCTCCGTCGAGCGCTATCCCGGCAGCGACCCCCACGCCACGCACTTCTTCGAGAAGAAGGGGTCGTCACTGCCAGGGTGACCTGTGGGTCACTCCGGCAAGGAAGACCCGACCTCCGTCAGCGCATCCCAGTCGGTCACGATCGGCGCGAGCTCGCCGGCGGCCCACAGCGGCAGCTGGTCGTGGTGGTGCGGCTCGCCGGGGCGGCCGTGGGCACCGGTCGGCACCACCCAGCCGCCGGCGGTCCGGTCCGCCAGGTCCCAGACGTAACGGGCGACCGAGCCCCGGCTGCACTCGTCCGAGATCGCCGGGTAGGAGACGCAGCAGCGCACNCACCGGAGAGCGGCAGCCGGGGCAGGTCGTCGTAGTCGCGGTCGGTGAGCAGGCCGAACCAGTGGACCGGGTCGGTGACGTGGGTGTCGCCCCACGTCGCGGTCCGGTCGTGCGCCGCCTCGACCTCGGCGAGCGCGGCCCGGGCGTGGGCGACCAGGTCGATGCCGAACGGCCGGTGGCCGGCGATCGCCTCGTTGGCGAGCCGCGGGAGCGCCAGCCCGATCCGGTAGGTCGGGTTGAGCCACGGCGCGAAGACGTCCTCGTGCGCGTGACCCGCCGGCGGCGCGAACAGCCCGGCGAACACCGGCTCCGTGCACAGCCGCCGCACGAGTGCGCTGCGGAAGGCCGCGTAGCGGGCGGCTTCCGTCGAGTCGCCGGCCATGACCGCGTCGAACCCGTCGAACGCGCCCGGCACCAGCGCGGTGACCATCGGCACCGTCTGCAGGAGCGCGTCGTTGTGGAACGCGACGTAGTCGGCGCAGGTGAGGTCGGCCCGACCCTCCAGGAGCGCGTGCAGGCGATCGGCACGGTACGGCGCCGCGAAGACGGTGCCGATCGCAGCGGACTCGGGCCCGCGCCGCTCGTTGGCGGTGACGACGTGGCCGTCGGCGGGGATCTCCGCGCGGTTGGGATCGGTGAGCCAGCCGGTCCACGCGCCGGTCTCGTCGCACACCGGCACCCGCCCGGCGATGCGGTAGCGCACCGCCCCGGAACGGTCGGCGATGACGGCGTTGTTGACCGGCTCGACCCACGCGTCGAGCGCCCGGTCGACGTCGTCGACGGTGCGCGCCCGGAGCAGCCCGAGGATCGCGTCGAACCCGAGCTCGCCGAGCTCCCACGACGACGTACGGACGGCCAGACCGTCCTCGAAGACCAGACCCTGCGGGGTCTCGACGACGTCGATCTCGACCGGGTCGCCACCGAGCACCTGGATCGTCTCGCTGTGCCGGCGGACGACCTCCGAGCCGTCGTCCTCACTGACGTCCTGGTAGTCGGCGCACGCGTTGGTGATCGCCCACGCCACCTCGCCGGCGTGGGCGAAGTGCTGGACCCCGGGCACCCCGACGAACGTGTAGCCGACCACGTCGAAGGAGTCCGCCGGGTCCTCGCAGACCAGCCGCACCTGCTGGTAGACGCCCGGCTGCTCGATGATCCGGTGCGGGTCGCCCCCGATGAGCGGCAGCCCGCTGGCCGTCCGCCCGCCACCCGCCGCCCACGCGTTGCTGCCGGACGCGGTCGGGTCCTGGTGCGAGAGGAACCGCACGTCGTCGCCGAGCACCTCCGTGGCGAGCCGCTTCCACAGCAGCCCCCCGATGTTGGCGAAGAGCAGGTGCTGGCCGAGGAACGTCGCGAGCGGCATCCACGGCTCCCACTCGCCGGGGCTCAGGTCCCCGATCTCCCGGCGAAGCCCACGCAGCTCGGGCACCGTGTCGGGGTCGAGGTCGGCGAGCGCCTCGTTGACCCCGTCGACGTACGACGACACGAACCGCTGGGTCTCCGGTGTGCATGCCGCGAAGGCCCGCTGCGCGGTCTCGACGGTGCGCATCCGGCGCGAGAACCGGTCCCAGGACACCCCGGGCTCCCCCACGATCTCCGCCGTGGTGCCGTTGGCGCGGCGGCGCAGCCACTCCAGCTGCCAGGCCCGGTCGGCGACGGTCACCCGTCCCTGCGCGCGGGCGAGGTCGAGGAGCGAGTCCGCCCTCAGGTGCGGGATGCCGAACGCGTCGCGGTAGAGCCGAGCCATGCTCGGACTCTAGGTGTCAGGCGGGGATCTGCCCGAACCGGCCCTTCTGGAAGTCCGTGTAGGCGTCGACGAGCTCGGCCTTGGTGTTCATCACGAACGGTCCGGCCCAGGCGATCGGCTCGTTGATCGGGCGACCGCCGACGACGATGACGTCGAGCTTCGGCGAGCGCCCCTCCTGCTTGCCGTCGGCGGTGAGGGTCAGGTAGTCGCCGGCGCCGAGGACCGCGGACTGCCCCATCCGGATCGGACGACCGTCCAGACCGACCGTGCCCTGCCCGTTGAGGACGTAGACGAGGGCGTTGAAGTCGACGTTCCACGGCAGGTCGAGCCGCGCGCCGGGCTCGATGGTCGCGTGGACCAAGGACATCGGCGTGAAGGTGGCTCCCGGACCGTCGTGCCCGTCGACCGAGCCGGCGATCACCCGCACGAGCGCTCCCGCGTCGGGCGTCGTCACCAGCGCGACCTGGCCGGAGCGGATGTCCTGGTAGCGCGGGTCGTTCATCTTGGCGTCGCGGGGCAGGTTCACCCAGAGCTGGATCCCGTGGAAGAGACCGCCCTTCTCGACCAGCCACTCCGGCGGCGCCTCGATGTGCAGCAGGCCGCTGCCGGCGGTCATCCACTGGGTGTCGCCGTCGGTGATCGTGCCGCCACCGCCGTGCGAGTCGTGGTGGTCGAAGACGCCGTCGATGATGTAGGTGACGGTCTCGAAGCCGCGGTGCGGGTGCCAGGGCGTGCCCTTGGGCTCTCCGGGCGCGTAGTCCACCTCACCCATCTGGTCCATCATGATGAACGGGTCGAGCTGGCGCATGTCGATGCCGGCGAACGCGCGGCGCACCGGGAAGCCCTCCCCCTCGAGGCCCTCCGGCGCGGTGCTGACCTGCCACACCGGCCGGGGCTGGTCGCCGAGGCCCGGCTCCTTGAGCCGCTCGAGCACGGTGAGGTCGTCGACAGTGATCGCGGGCATCGCGCCCACCTCCAGGATGTTGGTTCGGCACACTTGGTTGCCAAGTCAACTATAACCCGCGGGCGCCTATTCCGTCGCGGTGCTGGTACGGCGACGGAGCCGCGTCGGATCCCCGTTATTGTCGGGGCGTGACCTCTCGGAGCAGGTACGACGTCGCCATTGTCGGCGCCGGACACAACGGGCTCACCGCAGCGGCCTATCTTGCGAAGGCCGGGCTGTCGGTGGTCGTCCTGGAGCGCCTCGGGAACGTCGGCGGCGCCGCCGTCAGCGCGGAGGCCTTCGCCGGCCACCCGACCCGGCTGTCGCGCTACTCCTACCTGGTCTCCCTCCTCCCCGACCAGATCGTCACCGACCTCGGCCTCGACATCGACCTGGTCTCGCGGCCGACCGCGTCCTACACCCCCGTCGACCGCGACGGGAAGCCCGGCGGCCTCCTCGTCGAGCGGGTCGAGGGAGAGCAGACCCGCCAGTCCTTCCACGCCCTCACCGGCTCCGACGAGGAGTACGAAGCCTGGCGCACGTTCTACACCGACGTGGCACGGCTCGGCTGGGTCGTCGCTCCCACCCTGCTCCAGCCGCTGCCCCGCGCGAGCCAGATCCGGTCCCAGGTCCACCCCACGACCTGGAACGACATCGTCGTCGCGCCGCTGGGCGAGACGATCGAGCGCCGCTTCACCGACGACACGATCCGCGGCATCGTCGCGACCGATGCCCTGATCGGCACCTTCGCGTCGCTCCACGACCCGGCCCTGGTCCAGAACCGCTGCTTCCTCTACCACCTGATCGGCAACGGCACCGGCGAGTGGCGGGTGCCCGTGGGCGGCATGGGCGCGGTCACCGACGCGCTCACCAAGTCCGCGCTCGACGCCGGCGCCGAGATCGTCACGGGCGCCGGCGTGCGTTCGATCCGGCCCGGGGCGGGCGCGGCCGAGGTGGTGTGGCACGACGGCTACAACGACCAGGGCCTGCAGGCGGACGTCGTGCTCGCCAACGTGGCGCCGTGGGTGCTCGGGCTCCTGCTCGGCGAGCCGCACGACGACACCACGAAGCCCGAGGGCGCGCAGCTCAAGATCAACTTCCTCCTCGACCGGCTTCCGCAGCTCAGGTCCGGGGTCGACCCCGAGGTCGCGTTCGCCGGCACGCTCCACCTGTCCGAGGGCTACGGCGAGCTGTTGTCGGCGTACGGCGCCGCTGCCGCCGGGCGTCTCCCGGACCCGTTGCCCGGCGAGGTCTACTGCCACTCGCTGACCGACCCGAGCATCCTCGGCGACGCCCCCGCCGGCACCCACACCCTGACGTACTTCGGCATCCACACCCCCGCGTCGCTGTTCGAGGCCGACCCCGAGGGCACCAAGCAGGAGGCCGTACGCCGCGCGATCGCCTCCCTCGACGCACACCTGGTCGAGCCCCTCCAGACCTGCATCGCCCGCGACGCGCACGGCCAGCCGTGCATCGAGGCCAAGATCCCGCAGGACATCGAGCGCGACCTGGCGATGCCGGGCGGCCACATCTTCCACGGCGACCTCGAGTGGCCGTGGGCACCCGACCGAGCGCGCCTCGAGACGCCGGCGGAGCGGTGGGGCGTGCAGACCAGTCACGACGAGGTCCTCCTCTGCGGCTCCGGCGCGCGCCGCGGCGGCGCCGTCTCCGGCATCGCCGGTCACAACGCCGCCCAGGCGGTCCTCGAGTCGCGCTGAGACCATCCCCGTCCTCGATTTCACCCGGACGGCCGGGAGCGGTAATCTAGTTGTCGCTTCGCAGGCTCACGCAGCCTGTCGAGCCGAGCGCCATTAGCTCAATTGGCAGAGCAGCTGACTCTTAATCAGCGGGTTCGGGGTTCGAGTCCCTGATGGCGTACAGATCGAGAGCCCGGGTGGTCACCACCCGGGCTCTCGGCATCTCTCCGGCCGACAGTCCTGGCGGACCGATGCAACCCTGGCAGGCTGGTGCGCGTCTTGGTTGTGACGACCGCCCTTCACGGAGACGAACCATGCCGAAGCCGACCAGCAGCACCCGCGCGGCTCTTGCCGCGCTGACCATCGCGACCACTGCCCTGCTCGCGCAGCCGAGCACGGCGGCCGCGGCGAGCCCACCTGCCGGCGGACCGGGTGGGCCGTGCTCCTTCACCGAGCTCACGACCCACCTCGGGACCAACGGTGACGACGTCATCAGCGGCACCCCGGGCCCCGACTACATCTTCGCGCTCGGGGGCGACGACACCATCCGCGGACTCGGCGGTGACGACACGGTCTGCGCCGGTCCCGGCGACGACCTCGTCTACGGCGGGTCCGGGCGGGACTCCGTGTCCGTCGGCGGCGGCGCCGACGTCTTCTTCGGAGGCGCCGGCAACGACGACGTCCTCGCCTACGGCGGGGCCGACGACCACCTGTTCGGTGGCGACGACAAGGACATCTTCACGCTGCAGATCACCGGCGACGGCGCCGGCGTGAACACCCTGGGCATCCTGGGAAGCAAGCCGGGGGTGCCCGACTCCCACCTCGACGCACTGGTCGTCATCGCCAAGGACACCGTCCACAACCTCCCGCTCGTGGTCGACGCCCGTTCGGGTTCCTTCCGCACGCCGGGCTCCGCGGGCACCGGCAGCGTCCGCGGGATCGACGCGTACACGTTCCTGTCGGCCGGGTCGCAGAACCGCTGGCCGCTCTGGGTCGACTACACCGGCAGCGACGCGGTCGACGACGTGGGCGTGGGCGCCGGCAGGATGAAGGCCACGGGAGGACCGGGCGACGACCGGATCTTCGCGGCCGGCGGCAACGACGTGATCTACGGCGGTCCCGGCGAGGATGCGATCTACTCCGGGGCCGGGCACGACGTCGTGTCGGGCGACAAGGGACACGACGACCTGAGCGGCGGCCGCGGCAACGACCGCTTGTACGGCGGACTCGGACCTGACGCGCTCGACGGCGGCCCCGGCACCGACACCTGCGTCAGCGGGGCCACGGGGATCCGCTGCGAG
>NZ_JACEHF010000206.1 GCF_014180685.1 Nocardioides pelophilus
CCGCCGGCCGCGGCGGCTCCTGCCGCCGCTCCGAAGCGCCCGGGCATGGGCGTGCTGCCGATCGTGGTCGGCGTCGGGCTGCTGGCCGCCGGACTGGTGATCTCGGCGACGCGGAGCCGTTCGGACGGCGACCTGGACTGGTCCAACTACTCGGTCGGGCTCGGCGCGACCGCGGTGCTGCTCCTCGTCGCCATCGCAGCGATCGCGGTCGGCAGCGGCCGGGGCCGCGAGGAGCTGGTCACCTGGCCCGGAGCGGTCGGCATCCTCGGCGCCGGCGTCATGACCGGCATCGGCCTCGAGGAGATCGACGGGAGTGAGGACTGGCTCGCCTACCTGGTGGGCGGCGTCGTCGTACTGCTGTCGGTGGTCGGCTACGTCGCGATCCGGCGCGGTGCGTTCGTCGTCACCGCGATCGTCGGTCTCGGCATCGCCTACATCCAGTTCGCCGACGACGTGCTCGTCGACATCGGCGACGAGGACGACCAGGCGATCATCGCGGCCGCGACGATCACCTTGTTCGTGCTGGTCGTGACGGCGGTCGGCTGGTTCCTGCGGACCCGCGCGCTCAGCGGTGTCGTGGCCGGGGTGGTCGGTGTCGTCGGCCTCAACTCCGTGCTCCTCGTGCTCGTGGTGGCGCAGCTGGTCGAGTCGTTCTTCAGCTTCGACATGCCAACCGAGGAGGGCGGCGGGCCGATGTCCTCGATCGCGCTGTCCTCGGAGTACGACAACGACGTCTACGTCATCCTGGCATTCGCGGCGCTGCTCACCCTGGTGTGGGCGCTGGCAGCGGCCCTCAACGGCAACCCGGGGTTCAGCGTGCTCGTGATCGCGATGCCCGCGACCGTCGTGCCGCTGGCGACGGTCGTGCTGGCCGTCGAGCACCCGACCTGGTGGGGCGTGGGCTTCGCCGTGGGTGGTGCGCTGCTGCTCGCCGCGGTCGGCCTCAAGCAGCTGCTCGCGCGGAAGAAGCAGCACTGACGGGGGACCTCGCGAGGAACTCTGTGTCGGCCCCACCCGTTAGCGTCTGAGTCCACCGGAGGTTTCGAGGCTCGCTGGCGCTCGCACCTCAACCACCGGTGTCACCGTGATCGCCGCTGGGAGGCCTGAGTGAGCTTCGTGCCTGTCACCGGCCCGGCCACCTTCCGGCCGGCCGATCCCCCTCGGGACGGCACGATCGAGTTCACCGATGCGCAGCGCGCGATCGCGCTGCCGATCCGCACCGCGCTGCCGGTGCTCAGCCGGGCGCGCGGCCGCGCCGACGTCCATCCCAGCGTCGCGCTGCTCGGCGGCGCCGCGCTGCTCGCCGGACGCTTCATCGCCGCCGGCAAGCTGGTCCCGCGCGCCGGCGACGGCCGGCCCGGCTGGCGGATCGATGGGCTCGACGAGCGCGACCGCGACAGCGTCGCGCAGCTGGCCCAGGCCCGGGCGTACGACGACGTCGACCCCGCCGCCGCGGCCGCACTGGTCTCGCAGGTGCTCGATGCGGTCGCCGATGCGCTGCCGCGGGCCGCGCCGATCGGGTCTCGTGACGGTCGCCAGAGCGACCTCCTCGACCAACGGGGTGGCCAGGGCGACCTCCTCGACCAACGGGGTCGCCAGAGCGACCTCCTCGACCAACGGGGGGAGCCGTCGACGTCGGACTTCGTCGAGCGGGTCCGCCGGCGGGCGGCGGAGCGGGCGCGGGCCGAGCTGGTCCGCGTCTCGCTGCGGGTGGAGGCCGACGAGGAGGAGCTGGTGGCGGGCTCGGTGCGCGTCGTGCTCCAGGTCCACGACGAGCGCGACCCCCTTCACGTCTGCGACGCCGCCCTGCTCTGGGCGGACGACGACTCCCACGGCTTCGGGCCGCGCGCCCGGGTGCACGCGAGCATCGCGCTCCGGTCGGCGGCCGAGGTGTGGCCGGTGCTCGACCGGCTGCTCGGGCTCTCGGTCCCGGACCAGCTGACCCTCGACGGCGCCGAGATCGGGAGCCTGCTCGAGCACGTCGGCGCCCTCCGGGAGGCCCGGGTCGACGTCCACTGGCCGCGCTCGCTCGGCCGCGACCTCACCACCCGCGCCGTCCTCGAGCGGCGCGGCGACCCGCGCGACCCCGAGCTGCCCCTGCAGGACAGCCCGTTCTCGGCCGACGGCCTGTTCGCCTTCTCGTGGCAGGTCGCGCTGCACGGCGAGCCGCTCACCGAGGAGGAGATGGAGCAGCTGGCGTCGGCCGCCGCGCCGGTGCTCAAGCTCCGCGGCGCCTGGACCGTCGTCGACCCGGCGACCGCCCACCGCGCCCGCAAGCGGCTGATCCGCAAGGCCACGGGCGCCCAAGCGCTGGCCGCGGCCCTCAGCGGCGTGGCCGAGCTGCCCGAGGCCGGCGCCGAGGCAGCGTCGGGTGCCACCGAGCAGGTGATCGTCGGCGCCACCCTGCTCAAGGTCCGCGAACAGCTGCTCGCCGCCCCGACCCGTGATCCGCTGCCCGCGCCGGCTGCGCTGCGGGCCGAGCTCCGCGACTACCAGCGCCACGGCCTGACCTGGCTCGCCGACCTGACCGGCCTCGGGCTCGGCGCCTGCCTGGCCGACGACATGGGCCTCGGCAAGACCGTCACCCTGATCGCCCTCCACCTGCACCGGCTGGAGACCGGCGTCTCCGAGGGCGGGCCGACCCTGGTCGTGTGCCCGGCCAGCCTGCTCGGCAACTGGGAGGCCGAGATCCGGCGGTTCGCGCCCGGGCTGCCGGTGCGGCGCTTCCACGGCACCGCGCGCGAGCTCGGTGGTCTCGACGAGGGAGGGTTCGTGCTGACGACGTACGGCACGATGCGGCGCGACCACGCCACCTTGGCGACGGTGGCCTGGGACCTGGTGGTCGCCGACGAGGCGCAGCACGTCAAGAACTCCCGCTCCTCGACGGCCCGCAACCTGCGGTTGGTCCCGAGCCGGGCGCGGGTCGCGCTCACCGGCACGCCCGTCGAGAACGACCTCACCGAGCTCTGGTCGATCCTCGACTGGGCGATCCCCGGGCTGCTCGGCAGCCGCCAGGCCTTCCGACGGGTCTGGGGAGCGCCGATCGAGTCCGGCGGCGAGCCCACCAAGGCCCGGCAGTTCGCCGACCTGATCGGTCCGTTCCTCCTGCGCCGGCGCAAGTCCGACCCGGGGATCGCTCCCGAGCTCCCGCCGAAGACGGAGACCGACCACCTCCTCGGCCTCACCCGCGAGCAGGCCGTCCTCTACGAGGCGTTCGTGCGCGACACCATGGAGCGCATCGAGCGGCTCGCCACCGACGACGCGCAGCGCCGGGGCCTGGTGCTGGCGCTCCTCACCGGGCTCAAGCAGATCTGCAACCACCCGGCGCAGTTCCTCAAGCAGTCGGGCGCGGTGCGGCTCGCCGGCCGCTCCGAGAAGCTCGAGCTCCTCGACGAGCTGCTCGGCACCGTGGTCGCGGAGGACGGTGCGGTGCTGGTCTTCACCCAGTACGTCGCGATGGCGCGGCTCATCGAGCAGCACCTCACCAGCACCGGCCTGCCCTACCAGTTCCTCCACGGCGGCACCCCGGTGCGCGAGCGGGAGGCGATGGTCGAGCGCTTCCAGGCGGGCGAGGTCCCCGTCTTCCTGCTCAGCCTGAAGGCCGGCGGCACCGGCCTCAACCTGACCCGGGCCGACCACGTCGTCCACGTCGACCGCTGGTGGAACCCCGCGGTCGAGGAGCAGGCCACCGACCGCGCCTACCGGATCGGCCAGACCAAACCGGTGCAGGTGCACCGGATGGTCACCCGGGGCACGATCGAGGAGCGGGTCGCGGCACTGCTCGACCGCAAGCGCGCGCTGGCGGACGCCGTGCTCGCCCGCGGCGAAGCCGCCCTCACCGAGCTCAGCAACGAGGACCTCCGCGACCTGGTGACCCTGCGCAGGGAAGCGCGCCGCGAGGCCTACCTCACCGACCTCGAGCAGGAGGGGTGAGCGTGACCGTGCAGCCGGGGAGGGGCGGGCCAGGGAGGGGCGAGCCGGGCCGCGTCACCCACGGCCGGCTGGTCGCTCCCCGCACCGGGATCCGGTCCTGGTGGGGCAAGGCGTGGCAGCGGGCGGTCGAGGAGGCGGCGTACGTCGACCACGACCTGCGCGCGGGCCGCACCATCGCCCGGCGGGGCGAGGTCGGCGGCATCAGCATCGCCGCCGGGTCGCTGCTCGCCGCGGTGCGCGAGGGCGACGACGCCTGGACCGTCGAGGTCAAGGTGCCCGTGCTTGCCGAGGAGGAGCGGCGGACGCTGATCGAGGTCGTCGCCGCCGAAGCCGGGCGGATCGCGGCGCTGCTCGCCGGCGACCTGCCCTACGACCTGGTCGAGCACGCCGAGGAGGCCGGCGTCGAGCTGCTGCCCTACGGCGGCGAGCTGGCCGCCGGCTGCACCTGCGACACCTACCTCGATCCCTGCCGCCACGCACTCGCGGTGCTGATCCAGACCGGCTGGCTGGTCGACGCCGATCCGCTGGTGCTGTTCGCCGTGCGCGGCCTCGACCGCGAGTCGCTCCTGGCCGAGCTCCACGAGCGGTCGGCGGGCGGTGGCGGTGCCCCACGGCCGTCGGGGGTCACCGACCTGGCCGACGACGTGGAGGTCGCCGCCGACGCGGTGCTCCGCGCGCGGCGGCTGGTCGAGCTGATGGAGGCCGGCGCCGGGCTCCCCGACGGGCTGGTCTGACGACGGCGGGGTGCGCTTATTCCCCTAAACGGGACCCCTGATCCCGCGGCGGAACCGTCAGGGCGACCTAACCTGAATGGATGAATCCCTTCGTCCTCTCCCGCCGCCGAAGGCGCCGGGCTCCGGAGATCTGATCCGACGTGGACGTGGTGGGAGGCACGTCCAGTCGATCTCGGAGGGGAACAGTCGCAGGCGATCTGTTCGCGGACCGCTACGCCCTGGGGCGGGTGTTCAAGCGCGGCCACGGCGTCGACACGTACCTCGCGACGGACACCCGGACGGGCGCGGAGGTGGTGCTCAAGGCCATCGACTCGCAGGTGGTGCACGCCGCCGCCCGACTGCGCTTCGAGCACGAGACGCGGGTGCTGCGGCAGCTGACCGGCACCGGCCTCGCTGAGCTGTACGACTCCGGCGAGGCCGACAACCGGCTCTACCTGGTGCAGCCGCTCGTCCCCGGCCGCACGCTCGAGGCGCTGCTCCGGTCCGGGCCGCTGCCGGTCGAGGAGGTGCTGACCATCGCGATCGGCATCGCCGGAGCGCTCAGCACCGCGCACGAGGTCGGCATCGTGCACCGCGACGTCAAGCCGGCCAACGTCATCGTCGAGGTCAACGCGGGCCGGATCGACGCGGTGACCCTGATCGACTTCGGCTTCGCCAGGAGCGCGCTCCTCGACGAGTCCGTCCGGGAGGACCTGGTCGGCACCGTGCGCTACCTCGCCCCGGAGGCGGCCGGCCTGCTGTCGGCGACGCCCGACGAGCGCTCGGACCTGTACGCCGTCGGCATCCTGCTGTTCGAGTGCCTGACCGGGCGGCCGCCGTTCCCCGGGCCCAGCGTCAGCGGCCTGCTGCGCCAGCACCTCTCGATGCCCGCCCCGGCGGTCTGCGACATCCGCTCCGACGTGCCCCGGGTGCTCGACGTCATCCTGCAGCGGCTGCTGCGCAAGGACCCCGTGGACCGCTACCAGTCCGCGGCTGCCCTCGCCTACGACGTGCAGGCGCTGCGGTCGTTGCTCGCGACCGGTGACCCCGACCCGCGCCTGACCATCGGCCGGGTCGACCACCGCCAGCACCTCACCGACCCGGCGTTCGTCGGCCGCGACGCCGAGCTGGCAAGCCTGCGCGCGCTCCTCACCGAGATCAGCGACGGCGGCAGCGGCCTGGTCCTGCTGGACGCCGAGTCCGGCGGCGGGAAGAGCCGGCTCCTGGCCGAGCTGGCCTCCCAGGCGGTCGGCCTCGGCATCACGGCGCTGCACGGACAGGGGATCCGCGACGGCGTACAGCTTCCGTTCACCCTGGTGCAGGGCGTCGCCCGCGACCTGGTCAACCGCGACGACGCCGAACGGCTGCGGGCCGGGCTGACCGAGCGCCTCGGCGACAGCGCCCAGGTCACCGCGCACGTGCTGCCCCCGCTGCGACCGCTGCTCGACGTGGCGGTCGACGACACCGGGCTGGAGGCGTTCGGCCCGGACGCGTTCGGGGAGGAGCGCAGCCTCGCCGCGCTCCGCCTGTTCCTGTCCGTGATCGCGACGCCGGAGAACCCGGTGCTGCTGGTGCTGGACGACTGCCAGTGGGCCGACACGCTCACGGTCCGGCTGCTCGCAGAGCTCTTCTCCGCCGACGCCGACCTGCCCCCGCACCTCGGAGTCGTCGCCGCCTTCCGGTCGGAGGAGGTCGCGGACGACCATCCCCTGCGCAACCTCGCGGCCGCGAAGGCGCTGCACCTCGGCCGGCTCCCCGACAGCGCCATCACCCTGCTGGCCGAGTCGATGGCGGGGCCGCTGCCCGCCCAGGCCGTGGCCACCGTGACCAGGCTGGCCGACGGCAGCCCGTTCATGGGTGCGGCCGTGCTGCGGGGCCTGGTCGAGTGCGGGGCGCTGACGGCCGGCGACGGCGGCTGGGTCGTCGACGAGGCCGCGCTGGCCGAGGTGCAGACCGAGCGGCGGTCGGCTGCAGTGCTGGTACGCCGCCTCGACC
>NZ_JACEHF010000207.1 GCF_014180685.1 Nocardioides pelophilus
GCCCGCCACGAGACCCCTGTTTCTCGGTGGTCGAGGACGTCGCCGCCACGTCGGTGGTCGAGGAGGTCGCGCAGCGACCGTCACGAGACCCCCGGCCATGCCTGTGGCCCCGCCGGCCGGGGCTGAGGGGCGTGCGGGTGCCTTGGTTTCGAGGCTCGCTGCGCTCGCACCTCAACCAGCGGCGGGCGAGCGCGTCCGGTGGTCGAGGAGGTCGCGCAGCTCCTCGCCGTCGGTGGTCGAGGAGGTCGCGCAGCGACCGTCACGAGACCCCCGGGCATGCCTGTGGCCCCGCCGGGGCGGGGTCCAGGGGGTGTGGTGGTCAGGGAGCGGGTTCGGCCCAGCCGGGTTCGGTCCAGTCGGGGTCGGCCCAGTCGGGAGGATCAGGATCGGGGTCGGGGTCGACTGGTCGGGGTGGGTCGAGGTTCCGGGTGCCGGTGTGGTCGACCAGCCAATGCTGCCCGTGGGGACTGGACCACAGATAGGTCCCGGGCTGGACGATGGTGTAGCGCCAGTAGCCGAAGGTCTTCGCCCGGTGATGTCGCCGACACAGGGGCACGAGGTTGCAGGGGCAGGTAGAGCCGCCGGCGGCGTGCGGATGGGCGTGGTCGAGGTCGCAACGTTCGGTACGGCGGTTGCAGTGCGGGGCACGACAGGTGTGGTCGCGCAGCTCCACGCGGCGCCGGAGCCGGTCGGGGACCTCGTAGGAGTCCACCGGCACGTGCTCGTCGAGGTCGACCACCGGCCGCACGATCACGCTGGTGCCGGGTTGGGCGCACCACTGGCGGATCTGCTCCACGCTCACCGGGGTCTGGGTGTTCCCCCACCGACCCACAGTGCTCAGGCCGGTGAGGGCGGTGTCGGTGAGGTGGACGAACAGCTCGACCTTCCGCCCCGGCACGGTGCGCAGCTCACCGGTCTCGGGGTCCACGGTCTCCAGGTCCAGGGCGAGGTCGGCACGGGCCAGGTCGCCCAGGGCGATCGCGCGGCGCACGTCCAGGGGCAGGTCGCTGACATTGCCCAGTTCTCGTGCGCGCCTGTTGAGGGCGGTGTCGAGGTCGATGCCGTCGGCGGCATCGAGGGTGCCGGAGAGGTCCACCACGGTGCTGCCGGGCTCACCGGTGCGCAGGTGGACGTGGCGGTGGTCCTGCTCGT
Source organism: Nocardioides pelophilus (assembly GCF_014180685.1). GTDB lineage: Bacteria > Actinomycetota > Actinomycetes > Propionibacteriales > Nocardioidaceae > Nocardioides > Nocardioides pelophilus. The sequence continues at coordinate 1,153 of NZ_JACEHF010000207.1, forward strand.
CTTGGCGTCGCTCTTCCGCGGCAGCGGGGTCGAACCTGTCGACCGCCTCGCTCACGAGGCGTTCGACCTGGACCCAGGTGCAGGTCGGCAACGCGAAGGCCAGGTTGCGGTCCACGAACCCCGCCGCCTCCAGGGAGAGGGTGCGGGTGAGGTCGGCGACCCGCAGCGCCTTCCACACCGGGACCTTCCCGGCGTACACGGCGTCGCGGACCCGCGGGAGCCGCCAGCCGCACTCGATGACCTTCCCGACATGGTCGCGCCCACCATCCAGGGACCGGCCCAGGGTCGCGACCAGCTCGCTCAACCCGAACTCCGACACCAGCGGTGCGCCGGGGCCCGCGATCGGGATCCCCGTATCGACATAGGAGTCACGGATCGTCGCGGCGCCCTCGATGTCCTCGACCACGTTCGCATCAGCCCACGCGATGATCGTCTTGAACTGGTCCACCTCCAGGCGCCGCTGGGCGGTGACCTGCGAGCCGAGGTCGCGCAGCAGCTCAGCGGTGGACCGGCCATCCGATCCGGTCGCCCAACCACTCCGTGTCTGTTTCATAAAGAACATTCAACACCAGGGCACCGACACAACCAACCGTCGTGAGCCAGGCTGTGAAGAACCGCCTAGGGTCTCGTGACGGTCGCTGCGCGACCTCCTCGACCACCGGAGTCGCGACCTCCTCGACCACCCGTCGCCGCTGGTTGAGGTGCGAGCGCAGCGAGCCTCGAAACCAAGGCACCCGCAGGGGTCTCGTGACGGTCGCTACGCGACCTCCTCGACCAGCGACGTGGCCGCGTGAGGGGTCTCGTGACGGTCGCTGCGCGACCTCCTCGACCAACAGCGGGGCGGCGTGAGGGGTCTCGTGACGGTCGCTGCGCGACCTCCTCGACCACCGACGTGGCGGCGTGAGAGGTCTCGTGACGGTCGCTGCGCGACCTCCTCGACCACCGACGGGGCGGCGTGAGGGGTCTCGTGACGGTCGCTGCGCGACCTCCTCGACCAACGGAGTGGCGGCGACCTCCTCGACCACCGAAGGCGCGAGCGGTGCGGGCAGTTAGCCCGCGAGCACGGAGGTGACGGGGAGGCTCGAGTCGGCGGGGAGGTCGTACGACGAGGGCGGGCGCCCGCGAGACACGATCGAGGAGCCGAGTGCGGCGACCATCGCGCCGTTGTCGGTGCACAGGCCGGGCCGGGGCACGCGGACCCGGATGCCGAGGGCGGAGGCGCGTTCCTCGGCCATGGCGCGGAGCCGGGAGTTCGCGGCGACGCCGCCGCCGATGAGGAGGTCCTCGATCCCTTCGGAGGAGGCGGCGTCGAGCGCCTTGCGGACGAGCACGTCGCAGACGGCCTCCTGGAACGACGCGGCGACGTCGGCGACAGGCACGGGCTCACCGGACCGCTCCCGGGCCTCGACCCACCGGGCCACGGCGGTCTTCAACCCGGAGAAGGAGAAGTCGAACCGGTGCCGCTCGAGGTCGCGGCGGCCGGTGAGGCCACGCGGGAAGTCGATGGCCACCGAGGAGCCGGACCGAGCCGTCCGGTCGATGTGCGGGCCGCCCGGGAACGGCAACCCGAGCAGGCGGGCGACCTTGTCGAAGGCCTCGCCGGCCGCGTCGTCGATCGTCGCGCCCATCGGCTCGATCGAGGTCGTCACGTCGGTGACGCGCAGCAGGCTCGAGTGTCCGCCGGACACGAGCAGTGCCAGGCAGGGCTCGGGGAGCGGCCCGTGCTCCAGCTGGTCGACGGCGACGTGGGCGGCGAGGTGGTTGACGCCGTACAACGGCTTGCTGAGCGAGAGGGCGAGCGACTTCGCCGCGGCGACGCCGACCAGCAGCGCGCCGGCGAGACCGGGGCCGCTGGTGACGGCGATGGCGTCGACGTCGTGGAGCGCGATCCCGGCAGTGGTGCACGCGCGCTCGATCGTCGGCACCATCGCTTCGAGGTGCGCGCGGCTGGCCACCTCCGGCACAACCCCGCCGAAGCGCGCGTGCTCGTCGACGCTGCTCGCGATCGCGTCCGCCAGGAGGGTGTGACCGCGGACGATGCCGACGCCGGTCTCGTCGCAGGAGGTCTCGATGCCGAGCACCAGCGGGCCGTCTGAGGTCACCCCGTCATTCTCACGCATCGCGGTTCACCACCAGCGACCGCTCGAGCACCACGGCATCGGTCCCGTCGCGGTAGTAGCCACGGCGTACGGCGATCTCGGCGAAGCCCGCGCCCGCGTAGAACCCTCGCGCCGCGTCGTTGTCCTCGCGCACCTCGAGCAGCAGCCGCTCCGCGCCGCCCGCCGCGGCGTGCGCATCGACGGCGGCGAGGAGGGCGGTCGCGACGCCGGTACGCCGCGCGGCTTCGACGGTCGCGATCCGCTGGAGCTCGGCGACGTCCTGGACGACGCTGACCGCGGCGGACCCGACGACCACCAGGTCGTGCTCGGCAACGAAGTACGACGTCGTCGGGACCCGGCCCGCGACACCCTCTTCGATCAGCCCGGCCGACCACGGGTCCCTCGGGAACGCGACCAGCTCCAGCTCTGCGATGGCCCCCACGTCCCGGGGCTCGGCAGGCCGGACGGCGCAGCTCACGAGACCGGCTTGGGGGCCCGCGGGATCTCCGCGTCCGGCCGGCGGAGGTACAGCGGGTCGGGGTCGCGGAGCTCGGCCCGCTCCTCGGCGACGCACCGCGCCAACCAGCCCGCGCCGGGTCGCAGCGGCGGTCGGCCGTCGGGGAACGAGTCGGGGTAGAGCGCGGCTCCCTCCCCCACGACCGGCTGGTCGGTGGCGACGTCGGCCGGCCGCAGCACGTCCGGCCCGGAGACCCGGAGGCCGGCTTCGTCGTACGTCGCGAGGTAGACCTCGCGCCGCCGCGCGTCGCTGGCGACCACGAACGGGCCGGACACGGAGCCGGTGTCGACCGCCTCGACCGCGAGCACGTCGAGCGAGCACACCCCGTAGACAGGGATCTCGAGGACGTGCGCCATCGTGCGGGCCGACACCAGGCCGACGCGCAGGCCGGTGAACGGACCCGGGCCGACACCGACCGCGATGGCCGTCAGGTCCCGAGGAGTGATCCCGACCTGACGCAGCGCCCGGTCGATCAGCGGCGTCAGCTGCTCGCCGTGCCGCAGGGTCTCGGCCGACGTCAGCTCGACGAGCACGTCGGCACCGTCGGACACGGCGACGGTGACGGTCGGCGAGGACGTGTCGAACGCGAGCAGCACGCGCCCGAGGCTAGCGTCAGCCGCCGGCACGCTGGCTACTGCGGGAGGTCGACACCCAGCCAGCGCCGGCCGAGCGGGTCGATCTCGACCGTGCGCGGATCGTGGTCCTCGCCGGTCGTGGCGTCGCCCACGGCCCGGGTGATCCGGATCTCGAGCGGCGAGTCGGCGAGGTCCTCGGCGAGTCCCTCGCCCCACTCGACGACGGTGACGGCCCGGTCGAGGTCGGTGTCGAGGTCGAGGTCGTCGAGCTCGGCGGCGCCACCGAGGCGGTAGGCGTCGACGTGCACCAGGTCCGGCCCGCCGACGAGCGACGGGTGCACCCGGGCGATCACGAACGTCGGCGACGTGATGTCGCCACGCACCTGGAGCGCCGCGCCGAGCCCCTGCGTGAAGGTGGTCTTGCCCGCCCCGAGGTCGCCGGACAGGATCACCACGTCCCCCGCCACCAGGACGTCCGCCAGCCGCCGCGCGAGCGCGCGCATGTCGTCAGCGGTCGGTACGGCGAGCCGGCGCGGCAGGGCGCGCGCCATCTCGACGTACGGCGAGCGCCGGTCGGTCTCGGCGAACCCCTGCTGCCGCCAGAACCGGGCGGTGTGCGGCAGCTCCTCGCGGGAGAACACGACCGCGCGCTCGGCCCGGCCCTCGCCCAGCTCGGTCGCGGCGTGCAGCGCCGCCCGCACGAGAGCGACCGCGATCCCCCGGCCGCGCGCCGCCGGCGTGAGCCCGAACCGGCGCAGGTGCACGGTGCGCCCGTCCGGCTCGGCGTCCAGCAGCACCGTCGCCGCGGGCTCGCCGTCGACCCGGGCGACCAGGCCGGCGCCGGCGTCGAGCCGGGCGGCGATGCTCTGCTCGGTCTCGGAGAGGGCGTCGGTGGGTGGGTCGAGCGGCGCCCGGTCGGCGAAGGACGCCCGCACCACCTCGAGCACGGTGGCAGCCGNGCGGCGCCCGGTCGGCGAAGGACGCCCGCACCACCTCGAGCACGGTGGCAGCCGCCTCCGACCCGACGACCTCGATCGTCGCGTCGCCCACTGGTGTGGTCACGCGGGCGGTCACCGGCTGCGGGCCCTGGTCGCCGCGGTGATGAGCTGGTCGAGCTCGGCACTCACCAGGTCGTGCCGCTCGAACATCACCAGGTGGCCGGCGCCGTCGCACTCGAGCAGCCGGGAGTCGGGGATCCGGGAGTGCAGCTTGCGCGAGTGCCCGATCGAGGTCAGCTTGTCGTCGGTCCCGCAGATGACCGAGGTGGGCACCGCGCCGAGCACCTCGACCGCGTGGAACTTGTCGAGGCTCGCGAAGTGCGGGAAGAAGTCGGCGATCACCTCGAACGGCGTCGCGGACAGCATCTCGTCGGCGAACTCGACGTAGCCCTGCGGCACCGGGCCTCCGAACGCGTAGCGGTCGGTCGCCACGGTTGCGAAGGTGCGGCCGAGCCGGCGGAAGCCGTCGACCACGCGGTGGCTGCGGTGCAGCGTGCGGACGGCCCGGTGGGTGACCGGGCCGCTCAGGCGCACGGGCAGCATCGGCAGCAGCATCCGGCCGACGTCGAGCCCACCGGCGGTGGTCGAGATCAGGCCGACGCCGACGACCCGGTCGCCGATCAGCTCGGGGAACTGCTCGACGAGCGCGACGATCGTCATGCCGCCCATGGAGTGGCCGACGAGCACGACGGGACCGTCCGGGGCAGCGGCGTCGATCACCCGCTTGAGGTCGCGGCCGAGCTGGTCGAAGTTCGAGTGCTCGCGGTCCGATCGGCCGGAGCGGCCATGGGAGCGCTGGTCGTAGAACACGGTGCGCACCAGGTTGCGGTAGGCGGCGCGCTGGAAGTGCCAGCAGTCCAGGTTGAGGCAGAAGCCGTGCACGAAGACCACGGTGACCTCCGGCGTCGCGCCGCGGACCCGCCGGAACAGCCGGCCGGCCCGGTCGAGCGCGTGGGTCTCGTCGATCTCGTCGATCTCGACGTGGAGCGGGACCCCGTCGTCCGCGACGACGGTGATCGGCTCGGAGTGGAGCGAGCCGAACGCGACGTCCTCGCCCGCGCGACGGCTGATCGACCGCTGCTGCCGGAGGATGTTGATCGCGCCTCCGGCGGCCGCGATCCCGAGCGCCCCGGCGATCGAGCCGACGACCCGGCGGCGGCCGGCGCTCACCGGTCGGCCTCGCTGTCGACGTACGTCCGGGTCATCCGGCCTCCGATCCTGGTCACGATCTCGTAGTTGATGGTGC
>NZ_JACEHF010000208.1 GCF_014180685.1 Nocardioides pelophilus
CGTCGACGACCCCGGCTACCGGGCGGCCGTCGAGACGGTCCGGCTCGCCGGCCGCGACGTCGTCGACCTGGCCCCGAACGGGCCGATCGCGATGGCCGGACTGGCCGCCGCCTACGTCACCCCCGCGCACCAGCACCCGCTCGGCCACGTGATGCCGGCCGGCGACCGGCTCGCCCTGCTGGCCGCCGCCCGTGCGCACGCCGCCTTCGTCGTCGAGGACGACTACGACTCGGAGTTCCGCTACGACGTCGCCCCGATCCCCGCTCTGGCGTCGCTCGACCGCACGCAGGTCGCCTACCTCGGCACCGCCTCCAAGGCGGTCGGTCCGGGGCTGCGGGTCGGCTGGATGGTTCCGCCCCCGGGACTCCTCGGCAGCCTGGCCCGGCATCGCGAGCACACCTACGACATGCCGTCCTGGCCCGCCCAGCGCGCCCTGCTCGCCCTGCTGCGCGAGGGCTGGGTGGACAAGGTGGTCCGCACCGCGCGCCGGGTGTACGCCGACCGGGCGCCCCGCGTCGCGGCGGCCCTCGCGCCGTACGGCGAGCCCGCCGGCCCGGCTGCCGGGATGTACTCGACGTGGCTGATGCCGTCCCCCGCCGTACGGCGGGCCCGCGCGGCAGCGCGCGACGCCGGCTTCGACGTCGCCCCCATCTCGCGGTACTGCCGCTCCGCCCGGCTGACCGGCCTCGTCGTCGGCTTCGGCGGCGTCACCGACGCCGAGCTCGACCGCGCCCTGGCCGCGATGGTGCGGGGGCTGGAGGGGTGAGCGGCGTGTCCATTCATCACGGTATGTAGACGAATGATCGCTTCCCAGCGTGAATCGGGCATGGGAAGCGTCCGTTCGCCTGCATACCGTGATGAACGGACATATCCCGCCCACCCGCCCGCTACTCAACCAAACGGTTGACAACGCCAACCCGCGGTGTTGTACTCAACCGCATGGTTGAACACGAGGACCGGCTGTCGCGGGTCTTCTCCGCGCTCGCCGACCCGACCCGGCGCGACATGGTCGCCCGGCTGGCGGCGGGTGACGCGACGGTGAGCGAGCTGGCTGCGCCGTACGACGTCTCGCTCCAGGCCGTCTCCAAGCACCTGAAGGTGCTCGAGGACGCCGGCCTGGTGAGCCGGAGCCGGGACGCCCAGCGGCGGCCGGTGCACCTGGACGCGGAGGTCTTCGACCTGATGACGAAGTGGATCGAGCGGTACCGCCAGCAGGCGGAGGAGCGTTACCAACGCCTGGACGCGCTCCTCGACCGGCTCCAGGGCCGGGACAACGACGAAAGCAAGGACAAGGGAGCAGCAGGATGAACACCCAGACCCACCCCGAGACCCTCATCGAGGCCGACCCGGACATCCCGACGGTGCGGATCGTGCGCGAGTTCGACGCACCCGTGGAGCTCGTCTATCGCGCGCACGTCGATCCCGAGCTGGTCAAGCAGTGGCTGGGCCCGCGGTCGATCGACATGGACATCGAGAAGTGGGACATGCGCACGGGCGGGGAGTACCGCTACACCGCGCTCCGCGACGGCGAGGAGATCGCGCATTTCTACGGCTCGGTGCACCGGGTGTGGGAGAACCAGAAGATCATCCAGACCTTCGGTTTCGAGGAGATGCCCGAGGCGGTCAGCCTCGAGACCCTCGAGCTCCACGACCTCGGCGACGGCCGCACCCGCCTGGAGATCCTGTCCGTCGTCGACTCGATGGAGGCGCAGGCGGGGATGATGGCCAGCGGCATGGAGGTCGGCATCAACGAGGGGTACGCCGCCCTCGACGCGCTGCTCGCCGGACAGGTGGCGGGATGATCCCGACCGACCCCGCCGAGGAGCACCGGAGCATCGCGGGCACCTTCACCGACCGGGTGCGCGGTGTCGCGGCCGACGGGTGGGACGCCCGGAGCCCGGTGGCGGACTGGCAGGCCCGCGACGTCGTACGGCACCTCGTGGAGTGGTTCCCCGGCTTCCTCGCCGGCGGCTCGGACATCGAGCTGACGCGGGGACCCTCGGTCGACGACGACCCGGTCGCCGCGTGGGAGCACCACGCGCCCGCCGTCCAGGCCGTCCTCGACGACCCGGCCAACGCGACGACGGACTTCGCCCACCCCCGGCTCCCCGCGATGCCGGTCCCCCTGGCGATCTCGCGGTTCTACACCAACGACGTCTTCATGCACACCTGGGACCTCGCCCGCGCCACCGACCAGGACGACCGGCTCGACGAGGCCCACTGCCGGGAGCTCTACGAGGGCATGGAGCCGATGGACGAGGTGCTGCGCCAGAGCGGGCAGTACGGCGCGCGCGTGCCGGTGCCGGACGACGCCGACTGGCAGACGAAGCTGGTCGGATTCATCGGCCGCGACCCGGAGTGGCAGCCCTGATCAACCCAGGAAGCTGGCGCTCTTGGCCACGGCCTCGTAGTCGGCGGTGCCGGCGTAGGTCGCCGTGAACCGCAGCCTGAGCAGGTCCGAGCGCGGCAGGACGGCCTGGCAGGTGGCGACCCCGTTGTCGACGGTGGTCGCCGAGCAGACCGGCCGACCGGCCACCGAGAACGTGACGAGCTGACCGACGAAGGGCTGGATGCCGAACGTGAAGCTGCTGGTGGGCGCCCAGGTCTCCAACGTCGCGGAGAAGGTCGCCGGCGTCTTTCCGGGTGCGCCCTTCCTGGCCTTCACCTTCGAGAGGAACGTCTCGACCTTCTCGAGCCGGAACGACTGCGTGGCCCGGGGCGCGGGCAGGTAGTCGTCGTTGCCGGGCTGGTCCGCCTGGACCGTGCAGGTACCGGCCCCGCGGAACTCGATCCACGCACCCGAGCCCCAGGTCTCGTTGTCCTCCATGACCATCTTGATCGAGCACACGCCGGCGGACGCCGGTGCGATCGAGTACTCGACCGGGAGGCCCGAGCTCGCCGTCGCCGACGCGACGTACTGAGGAGCCCAATGGCTCTGACTCGTCAACCAGTCCTTGCCCGAGGGCGGGGTGCTGGTGAACTCGATCGTCTGGGACTGGGCGGCGACCGCAGCGGGCGACTCCACTGCGCCGAGGGCAGCGGTGAGTCCGAGGGCGACCAGGATGCCGATCAGGCGGTGGCGGACCATGCAGCCTCAACGCCGGCCGCCCTGCGGAGGTCACGCGGGCCAGAGGCGCGAGGGGGCGGACGTCTCAGACCCGAGTGACCTGCCGCGCGAACCAGATCGTGCGGTGGCTCCACTCCCCCGGTCCGGTGCGGCGCCCGGAGCAGACGATGATCGCGACCCGGGGCGGCCCCTCGGTCGAGTAGTACGGCGGGTACCCCTCCTCCGCCGGCACCTCGATCCGCAGGTCGACGCGGTAGCAGACCTGAGCGTCCGCGCCACTCACCACGATTCGGTCGCCCAGCTCGAGCCCGTCGAGCAGCGCGTTGCCGAGGGCGCTCCCGTCCGGCCAGGTGTGGGTGTTGAGCAGCACGTTGCCGCGTCGGCTGCCGGGCCTGATGCCGCCGAGGTCCCACGCGAACTCGACCTTGTTGCTGAACGGCAGCACGCCGGTGACGCCGCGGTCGTCCCTCGGCACGCCGACGATCGGNGCACGCCGGTGACGCCGCGGTCGTCCCTCGGCACGCCGACGATCGGACCGTCCTCGACGACGCCGGCGATGGAGATCCGCTCCGGCGTGAACGGCTCCGCGACCGGTCCCTCGCACGGACCGGGGGCCGGGTCGACCGCATCGGCCGCGACCGTCGCGGCCCCGGGCGAGCTCGAGGTCTCTGCCGCCGTGACCGGCTCGTCGCCCGGGTCCGCCCGGAGCAGCCACCACGCCAGCGCCACGACGACCACCACGACCGCGGCGGTCGCGGCCGCGATCCAGCGGACTCGACGGGCCATGGTCCATTGTGGCGCGACTGTCGGTGCTGCGTCCTACGCTCCAGCCATGGCGTACGACGAAGCCCTCGCCGACCGGATCCGCGAGCTGATCACCGGTGCTCCCCTGCTCACCGAGAAGAAGATGTTCGGCGGGCTCGGGTTCATGGTCTGCGGCAACATGGCGATCGCGGCGAGCAGCCAGGGCGGCATCCTGGTGCGGGTCGACCCCGACGAGGGCGAGCAGCTGATCGCCTCCACCGGGGCCCGGCCGATGGAGATGCGGGGCCGTGAGATGTCGGGCTGGCTCCGGGTCGACGCGGCCGACGTCGCCACCGACGAGGCGCTCGACGCGTGGGTGCAGCGCGGGGCGTCGTACGCCGGATCCCTGCCGGCGAAGTAGGCACGTCTCAGGCGACGAAGATGCAGAACGGGTGGCCCGACGGGTCGGCCAGCACGTCGAGCGCCTCCTCCTCGTCATCCGAACGGTCCAGCCGCAGCGTCGCACCGAGCGCCTCCGCCCGGCCCCGGTGGCGCTCCAGCTCCTCGCGGCTCGGCACCGCGAAGTCGAGGTGCATCTGCATCGGTACGTCGTGCTCGGGCCAGGTCGTGGGCTCGAGCCGGTTTACCTGCTGGAACGCCAGCAGCCGCCGGCCGTCCTCGTCGACGAGGACCAGCCAGTCGGCATCGTCCGGCGAGCCGTCCGTCGGCGGCTCGCCGCCCGGCCGGTACTCCACGCCCATCAGCTCGCGGTAGAACTCCGCGAGCCCGCGGCAGTCGGTCGTGTCGATCGCGGTCTGCTGCAGCTTCGGGTAGCCGGCCACGGCTATCAGCCTCTCCGCTGTCGGCGGGGTGCGCAAGGATGAACGAGTGCCCGAGACGCCTGACCCGCTGAGCCGGTTCAGCGAACCGACCCGGACCTGGTTCCGGGCTGCGTTCGCCGATCCGACGCCGGCGCAGGCGGGCGCGTGGGCGTCGATCGCGAGCGGCCACCACACCCTGGTCGTCGCCCCCACCGGGTCCGGCAAGACCCTCAGCGCCTTCCTCGCGTCGATCGACAAGCTGCTGACCACACCGACGCCCGACGACAAGACCCGGCGCACCCGGGTGCTCTACGTCTCCCCCCTCAAGGCGCTCGCGGTCGACGTCGAGCGCAACCTCCGGGCGCCGCTGGCCGGGATCCGGCAGACCGCCGAGCGCCTTGGTTTCGAGGCTCGCTCCGCTCGCACCTCAACCAGCGGCGGGGACCTGCCCGACACTCGCACCTCAACCAGCGGCGGGGACCTGCCCGACACTCGCACCTCAACCAGCGGCGGGACCGGCGGCGGGGAGCTCCCCGAGCTCCGGGTCGGCATCCGCTCCGGTGACACACCGGCCAACGAGCGCCGTACGCTCACCACTCGCCCGCCCGACATCCTGATCACCACGCCCGAGTCGCTGTTCCTGATGCTCACGAGCCGCGCGCGCGAGTCGTTGCGCGGCGTCGAGACGGTGATCATCGACGAGGTGCACGCCGTGGCCGGCACGAAGCGCGGGGCCCACCTCGCGATCACGCTCGAGCGCCTCGACGTGCTCCTGGCGAAGCCGGCCCAGCGGATCGGGCTGTCGGCGACCGTGCGTCCCACCGAGGAGGTCGCCCGGTTCCTCGGCGGCCGCGCCCCGGTCGAGATCGTGGCGCCGCCGGCGCACAAGTCCTGGGACCTCCAGGTCGTGGTGCCGGTCGAGGACATGACCGAGCCCGACGCGGGCCGCCCCGAGGTCGAGGAGTACGACGACCTCGGCGAGCTGCGCGACCCCGCGGCCCGCCGCACGCGGAGCATCTGGCCCCACGTCGAGGAGCGGGTCGCCGAGCTGATCCGCGCCCACCGCTCCACGATCGTCTTCGCCAACTCGCGCCGCACCGCCGAACGGCTCACCGCCCGCCTCAACGAGATCGCCGCGGCCCCGGTGGACGAGGAGGTAAGGCGAGCGATCGCCTCGAGTCCCCCGCCCGCGCAGATCATGGCCCAGTCCGGCGCCTCCTCCGGCGCCGCGCCGCTGATGGCCAAGGCCCACCACGGCTCGGTGTCCAAGGAGCAGCGCGCCCAGATCGAGGACGACCTCAAGGCCGGACGGCTCCCCGCGGTCGTCGCCACCAGCAGCCTCGAGCTCGGCATCGACATGGGCGCCGTCGACCAGGTGCTGCAGATCGCGTCGCCGCCGAGCGTCGCCAGCGCGCTGCAGCGGGTGGGGCGAGCCGGCCACCAGGTCGGCGAGACCTCCAAGGGCGTCTTCTTCCCCCAGCACCGCGGCGACCTGGCGCCGGCGGCGGTCTCGGTCGCGCGCATGCGCACCGGCGCGATCGAGTCGCTCCGGGTCCCGGCCAACCCGCTCGACGTGCTCGCCCAGCAGGTCGTGGCCGCGACCGCGCTCGACGAGTGGGACGTCGACGAGCTCTTCGACACGGTCCGCCGCGCGGCGTCGTACGCCGGCCTCCCGCGGTCCGCCTACGAAGCCGTGCTCGACCTGCTGGCCGGCCGCTACCCGAGCGACGAGTTCGCCGAGCTCCGCCCGCGCATCACCTGGGACCGGGTCACCGGCCGGATCGCCGGTCGCCCCGGCGCGCAGCGGCTTGCCGTCACCAGCGGCGGCACGATCCCCGACCGCGGCCTCTACGGCGTCTTCCTCGTCGGCGGCGACGTGTTCGCGCTCGGCGCCACCAGCTGGCGGATC
>NZ_JACEHF010000209.1 GCF_014180685.1 Nocardioides pelophilus
GGACTGGGGGTCATCGGCCGTCCGCCCGCCGCGCCCCCGACCCAGGCCCGGGTGCGGGGCCGGCTGCACACCCGGGAGCGCGACCGGCGCGCCATCAGCCACCACTACGACCTGTCGACGGACTTCTACTCGCTCATCCTCGATCCGTCGATGGCCTACTCCTGCGGCTACCACGCCGACGCATCGGTCCCGCTCGAGGAGGCGCAGCACGCCAAGCTGTCGCTGGTGTGCCGCAAGCTCGGCCTCGAGCCGGGGATGCGGATGCTCGACGTCGGCTGCGGCTGGGGGTCGCTCTCCCTGCACGCCGCCGAGCACTTCGGGGTCCACGTCGTCGGCGTGACGATCTCCAAGGAGCAGCGCCGCTTCGCCGAGGCAGCGGCGCGCCGGCGCGGGGTCGAGCACCTGGTCGAGTTCCGGCTGTGCGACTACCGCGACGCCGTACCCCTGCCGGGTGCCGAGTACGACGCGGTCGCCTCGCTCGAGATGGGCGAGCACGTCGGCGAGGACAACTACCCGACGTACGCCGGCGTCCTGCGCGACGCGGTGCGGCCCGGTGGCCGGGTGCTGGTCCAGCAGATGTCGCGGTCCGGACCGTGGCCGGGCGGCGGTCCGTTCATCGAGTCGTTCATCGCACCCGACATGCACATGCGGCCGGTCGGCGAGACTGTGGGCATGCTCGAGGACGCGGGTCTGGAGGTCCGGGACGTGCACGCCCTGCGCGAGCACTACGTGCTGACCGTCGCCGGCTGGCTCGACCGGTTCGAGTCCAACCTGGAGCAGATCACCGCGCTCGTCGGCGAGGAGATGGTCCGGGTCTGGCGGCTCTACCTGGTCGGCGGCTCGATGGCCTTCCGCGACGGGCGGATGGGCGTCGACCAGATCCTCATGGTGCGCCCCGGTGCACCGCACACGCTCCCCGCGGAGCGCTCGTGGTGACCTCCCTGCTCTGGTCGCTCGGGGTCGTCGCCGTCGTCGCCGCCGCGACGATGACGGTCACCGCCCTGATCGCACGGAGCCAAGGCCGGGTCGTCGTGGTCGACGTGGCGTGGGGCATCGCCCTGACGCTCGCGGCGGTCGCGGCGGCCGGGGTGGGAACAGCACTCGACGAGGGAGCGCCTTGGCGTTCCTGGGTGCTGGCCGCGGCAGTCGGCGTTTGGGGGCTCCGGCTGTCGCGGCACATCCACCAGCGCAGCGGCCGCGGCGAGGACCCCCGCTACGAGCGGCTGCTCGGCGGTCCGCTCGTCGAGGTCGGGATGGGGGTCGCCGTCCGCAAGGTCTTCCTCGTCCAGGGAGCCGCGGTCTGCCTGGTCGCGCTGCCGCTGTCGGTCGGCGCGGTCACCGGCATCGCGTGGTGGCCGCTGGTCGCGGTCGGTCTCGCACTGTGGGCCGCGGGGGTGTTCTTCGAAGCCGTCGGCGACGCCCAGCTCGCTGCCTACAGGCGCGAACCGCGCACCACGCGTTCGCCGGTGCTCGACACGGGCCTGTGGCGGTTCACCCGCCATCCCAACTACTTCGGCGACGCGTGCGTGTGGTGGGGCATCTGGCTCGCCGGCGGCCTGGCGAGCGGCTGGGTCGCGGGCCTCGCCACCGTGATCGCCCCGGCCGCGATGACGTACTTCCTCGTCTGGGCCACGGGAGCCCGGCTGCTCGAGCAGAGCATGATGCAGCGGCCGGCGTACCGCGACTACGCGCGGCGGACCTCGATGTTCGTGCCGCTGCCCCCGCGACGATCACCGGACGCCGCCTAGGCTTCGCGCCATGTCCACTGGCGACGAGATCCTCCGGCTGGCGTCGGCCGACAACTTCCGCGACGTCGCCGGTCCCGGCTACGCCACGCGCGACGGCGCCCGGGTGCGGCGCGGCGTCTTCTACCGCTCCCACGAGCTGCGGCTGACCGACGNCGCCCGGGTGCGGCGCGGCGTCTTCTACCGCTCCAACGAGCTGCGGCTGACCGACGACGACCACGGGACGCTCGCGGGGCTCGGCCTCCGCGCGGTGCTGGACCTGCGCTCCCAGTCGGAGATCGAGCGACACCCGGATGCCCCGGTCCCCGGCGCGGCGTGGCACAACTTCGACGTCTCCGGCGTCCCGATGGAGCAGGTCGCCGAGCTGCGCGACCGGCGCACTGCCGTCGACCTGATGGACCGGGTCTACCGCGGCTTCGTCGAGAACGACGACTCGCGCGCGGAGTTCGGCGAGCTCTTCCGCCAGCTCGCGACCGGCGGCCCCCAGCTCTTCCACTGCACCGCCGGTAGGGACCGCACCGGCTGGGTGGCCGCGCTGCTGCTGCACCTCGCCGGCGTCGACGACCCCACGATCGAGAGCGACTACCTGCTGACGAACGCGCTGACCGGCAGCAGCCGCGCCCGGGTCGAGGCCGAGATCGCAAGCCACATCGGCCCGGCCTTCGTCGCGGCCTTCGAGCCGACCCTGGTGGCGGACATCGAGTACCTCCGGTCGGGGTACGACGCCGTCGAGGAGAGGTACGGCGACCGCGAGGCCTACCTCCGCGCCGGACTGGGTCTCGACGACGACGTCCTGGGCGAGCTGCGCTCCCTCCTCCGCGAGGAGCCCCCCACGACCTGAGGGTGACCCGTCAGAAGTCGGTGGCGCGGACGTGGTCGATGTTGCGCTCGGCCAGCGCGGTGATGGTCACGAACGGGTTGACGGTGGCGGCGCCAGGGATGAGCGACCCGTCCACGACGTACAGCCCGGAGTAGCCGTGGAGGCGACCGTGGTTGTCGGTCGCCTTGCCGAGCACCGCACCGCCGAGCGGGTGGTAGGTGAGGGTGTCGTTCCAGATCTTGTAGCCACCGAAGAGATCGGTGCGATAGATCGTCCCCTCCTTGCTGTTGATCTTGTCGAAGATCGTCTTCGCCGCGGTGATGGAGGTCTGCTTCCAGCTCTGCTGCCAGCCCAGGTCGACCTTGCCGGTGGTGGGGTTCCACGTGAACTGGGCACGGTTCGGGGTCTTCGTGATCGACAGGTACAGCGACGCGTAGGTCTCGATGCCGACCGGCAGCGGCGCGACCTCGGCGAACGCGCCGCCGGCGTCCCAGTTGTCGATGCCGATGGTGGGGATCGTCGACTGGAGTGCGCCGGTCGGGTCCCACATGTGGTTGGCCCGGCCACACATGACGTTGCCGTTGTCGCCCCAGCCCTTGCCGATCTCGCCGTTGAGGTTCGGCAGCACGCCGGTGGCCTTGAGCTTGGTGAGCAGCTTGCTGGTGCCGACGCTCCCGGCCGCGAAGAACACCTTGTCGGCGGTGACCTCCTTGGTGGCGGTCACGGTGCCCGCGGTGTCGAGGACCTCGAGCACGACCGCGTAACGGCCACCGGACGCAGGCCGCACCGAGGTCACCCGGTGGAGCGGGGAGATCGTGACCCGGCCGGTGGCCCTCGCCCGCGCCAGGTAGGTCTTCTGCAGCGACAGCTTGCCGGCGTTGTTGCCGTAGAGGACCTCACCGGCGAGCGCCGACTTCGTGGCGGTGCCGGCGGCCTCCGCCTTCATGTAGCTCCAGTCGTAGACCGTCGGCACGAACCGCCACGGGAAGCCGGACCGCTCGGCGTGCTTCTTGCCGACGCGGCTGTACTGGTAGGCCGCCGTGCTCCCCCACCACGCGGGGTCGACGAGGGCGGCGCCGAGGCCCGCCTCGGCACGCGGGTAGTAGACGCCGTACATCTCGTTCGCGTCGACCGTCGGCAGCACCTGGCCGAACAGGTCACGACGGGGCGTCACGGCCATGCCGCCGTTGACGAGCGACCCGCCACCCACGCCGCGGCCCTGGTAGACCGTGATGCCGGCGAACTCCTCGGCGTCGAGGATCCCGGTGAAGCGCGGGACGTCCTTGTCGATCGGGAAGCCGAAGAAGTTGCTGACGGGCTGCTTGGTGCGGGTGCGCAGCCAGTACGACCGGTGGTCGGGCGCGGTCGTGGTGGAGAAGATCTTGCCGTCCGCGCCCGGGGTGTCCCAGGCCATGCCCATCTCGACCATCTGGACGTCGACGCCGGCCTCGGCGAGGCGCAGGGCGGTGACCGCGCCGCCGTACCCGGTGCCGATGACCAGCACGGGCACGGACGCGCCGTTGGGGATGTCAGCGGCCGCGGCGGTCCGGGGCAGACCGACGGCGGCGACGCCGACGGCGGCGCCCGCTCCGGTCAGGAACGTACGGCGGCTGAGCTCGGGCAGGGATGAACGTGCGCTCATGGGGGGTCCCTCCTCGGAAACTAGAACAGGTTATACAGCCTGCTGTGACCTGTGTCACTAGTTTCCAGGTCGGTTGTCCCGGAGCGGGCGGGTCGTCTCCTCCTCCGACGGCAGCGGCGGCGAGGCCGGGATCCGCTGCTTGATGATCTCCTCGGTGCGCGGGTCGAGCACGATCTCGTGGCTGTCGCCGTTGCGGCCGTCGAAGCGCACCGACACCGTCTCGAACCCCTTGTGCCGCTGGCTCTGGGCATACATCGCGTAGGCCTTGCGGTCGGCCTCGGTGAGGTCGACCTGGTCGGTGAAGGGCGTCAGCAGGGCGCGCGGCCACAGCTTCTCAGCGAGCACGACGTTGACCTCGATGCCGAGCACGCCCATGATCGCGCCGATGTAGAGCAGCCCGAACAGGCCGAGGACGACGCCGAACGTCTGCTGCATCTCGCTCGTGGCGTCGACCACCCGCGCGACGTACCAGGCGCCGAGCCACTGCAGGAACTGCCACTGCACGGCGATGGTGAACCCGCCGGGGGCAGCCCGGGCGATGTCGTGGTTGATCGCCTTCGCCGCGGCCATCCGCAGCAGGATCGTCATCACCGTGCCGAGGATGAGGACCGTGACCAACCGGACCAGCCAGTCGAACCACACGTAGTCCTTGATCGTGCCGACCAGCTCGGTCTCGGTGATCACGGCCGAGAGCACCGAGATGCCGAGCACGATGGTGCCGGCAGTCGCCAGCAGGAACAGGCTGGTGATCCGGGTCAGCACCGGGTGCGGGCGGATGTTGCGCGGCACCGCCCAGGCGGCGGCCTGGACGTTCTGCAGGGCGAGACCCAGGCCGACGGCACCGTAGAGCGCACCGAGCCCACCGAAGACGAGCGCGCCGACGGATCCCTGCAGGCCGTCGGGCTTGCCGAGCTGGGTGCCGATGATCGGGAACTGCGCGAGCGCCGAGCTGAGCACCTCCCGTTCGAGGGTGGGATAGCCCTGGAGCAGGAAGCCGAGGATCGACGACGCCAGCAGCAGCAGCGGGAAGATCGCGAAGAAGGCATAGAACGTCAGCACCGCGGCCAGGTAGTTGCCCTGGTCGTCGAAGTACTTGTAGACGACAGCCAGCGGCACCCCGATCAGCGGGATCCTGCGCTGGGTGCGGTCGATGCCGGATACGACCCCCACAGGGGCCAACCTACCCGTGGGGGTTGTGGAGGAGCTCCTCCCGCGCCAGCCTGACGGCCGCGTCGAGGGCGAGCGCGGCGCCCTGCAGCTCGGCAGCCGTGCGCGCGTCGGGGGTCAGGGCGGCCACCGCCGGACCGATGCGCTGCTCGCGCAGGGCGACGTCGGCGGGCACCATGACCGACCCCTCGTCGGCGTACGCGCGGTCGGCGGCCGCCACCAGCGTCACCGCGAGCGCTGGCCGGTCCCGGCGGACGGCGATCGCCGCGAACGTCTCCAGCACCTCCATCAACCGGAACGCGTGGTGCTCGAGCCCGAGCAGCATCTCGCTCGCCGACGCGAGCCAGGTCTGCGCCTCGTCGAGGTCACCGTCGGCGAGCGCGGTGTCGGCGAGGAGCGAGTGGGCGACGGCGACCTCGACGGGGTCGTCGGCCGCGATCTCCAGGACCTCGGCCAGGCACTCCCGCGCCGTCGCCGTGTCACCGAGCTGCATCGCGTTGCGGGCCCGGTTGGAGAGCGGGATCGCGAGCGACAGCTCGCCGTCGAGGCCCCGCCGCAGGGCGATGCTCGCGTCCATCAACGGAGCCGCCTCCTCGATCCGGCCGTCGTCGTGGACGATGCCGGCGAGCGAGTTGATCACCCGCGCCGCCCAGAGCGGGTCGTCGGCCTCCAGCAGGAGGTCGTACGCCGTACGGCAGAGCTCGATCGCCTCCTCGGTCCGTCCCTGCTCGGCCCGGCAGATCGCGAGGGCGTACGTCGTCCGGCCGCGGGTGTGCGGGTCGGTGTCCGGCGCGAGGGCGAGCGCCCGCGGCAGCCACTCGACGTCCTCGCTCCCGGGCGCGACGTGGTACCAGTACCGCCCCAGCGCCCCGGCCAGCTCCAGCAGCTGGGCTCCGGTGGCCGGGTCGCCGACGGCGATCGTGGCGAGCCGGGCGACGGCGGCCCGGAGGTTGGCGTGCTCCGGGTGGAGCAGCGCGACCCAGGCGTGGACGCTGCCCTGCTTGCCCTCCGACTCGAGCACGAAGTCGCAGAACCAGGCGGCGTGGCGATCGGCCACCGCGTCGCGCTCGTCGCCCAGCCGCTCGCCGGCGTACTCCCGCAGCGTCTCGAGCAGCCGGTAGCGGGCGGCGCGCCC
>NZ_JACEHF010000021.1 GCF_014180685.1 Nocardioides pelophilus
CCCGCCGGCCATGGAGCCGGCGCCGGCGCCGGCGCCGGCGGTCGGCTCCTCCGGCGGGGCGAGCGGAGCGACCGACTGCACGCCGCCGTCGGAGACATGCTCGGTCCACTGGGATCCATCCCAGTAGCGGAGCTCGTGTCGGCCAGTGGGGTCCGGGTGCCAGGCTGCGGCGGTCATCGTCGGTTCCTCTCAGAGTCTGTTCTGCGTCAGGTCGGCGTCAGGTCTGCCTCCCCCGCAGGGCCCATCGTGTCAGTCCCTCCAACCGCGGAGGAAGAACATCGAACCAATCGTTCCAATCGCTACGATCGGTGCGTGGTCGACTGGAAGCGGGGCGTGCGCCGGGTGCTCTATCCCGCGTACGAGCGTCGGGTCCTCCGGAAGATGCCCGACAACCTTCCCAAGCACGTCGGCGTCATGCTCGACGGCAACCGTCGTTGGGCCAAGGCCGTCGGCCGCGACACCGCCCACGGCCACCGCGCGGGCGCGGCCAACATCGAGCCGCTCCTGACCTGGTGCGAGGAGATCGGCATCGAGGTGGTCACGCTGTGGCTGCTGTCGACCGACAACCTCAACCGCCCGCCGCAGGAGCTCGAGCAGCTGCTCGAGATCATCGAGGAGGCTGTCGACAGCCTCGCCGACCAGCGCCGCTGGCGGCTGAACCCGGTCGGCGCGCTCGACCTGCTGCCGGCCGCGNCGTCGCCGTCGGGTACGGCGCCCGCCGCGAGATCGCGGACGCCGTACGGTCCCTTCTCCAGGAGCACGCCGCCAAGGGCACCTCGCTCGAGGAGCTCGCCGGGATCATCGACGTCGAGCACATCGCCGACCACCTCTACACGAAGGGCCAGCCGGACCCGGACCTGGTGATCCGCACCTCCGGCGAGCAGCGGCTGGGTGGCTTCCTGCTCTGGCAGAGCGCGAAGTCGGAGTTCTACTTCTGCGAGGCCTACTGGCCCGACTTCCGCCGGGTCGACTTCCTGCGTGCGATCCGTGCCTACGCCCTCCGCGAGCGCCGGTTCGGGTCGTAGCTACGCTCGACGGCGTGGCCCAACCGATCACCCTCCTGACCGTGACCGCCAGCCAACAGCTGAGCCCCGGCATGGTCCGGCTCCACTTCCGCGGTGACGACCTGTCGGCCTTCGTGGGCGTCGACCACACCGACCGCTACGTCAAGCTGATCTTCGGCGACCCCGCGCTCCTGGAGCAGGGGCAGCGACCCACCATGCGCACCTACACGGTGATCGACCCGGACCCGGTCGAGGGCACGCTCGCGATCGACTTCGTGGTGCACGGCACCGAGGGGATCGCCGGTCCGTGGGCGTCCACCGCGCTGCCGGGCGACACCATCTCGGTGCGCGGCCCGAACGGCGCGTACTCGCCCGACCCGACGGTCGACTGGCATCTCTTCGCCGGCGACGAGGCCGCGATCCCCGCGATCCGGCAGTCGCTGGCGGCACTGCCGGACGACGCCGAGGGATACGTCGTGATCGAGGTCGATGCCGCCACCCACGTCCAGCCCCTCGCCGCGCCCGACCGGCTCGAGGTCACCTGGCTCTACCGGTCCGACCCGGCCCAACCCGGCCTGGCCGAGGCGGTCCGCGCGCTGCCGTGGCGATCGGGGCGGGTGCACGCGTTCGTGCACGGCGAGGCACAGGCGGTCATGCACGAGATCCGGCCCTACCTCTTCCGCGAGCGCGGCGTGCCGCGCAACGACGTCTCGATCTCCGGCTACTGGCGCAAGGGCCGCACCGAGGAGGCCTTCCGCGAGTGGAAGGCCCAGCTCGCGGCCGCCGAGTCCGACTGACCCAGGTCCACCTCGCCGAGTCGGCTCTTGTCGACAAGCGCCGACTCGGCGTCGTAGGACTGCGCGGAGGGAACCTGGGGAGGTCCGACGACGTCACACAGGCATGATCACTCGCAGGGACGCGATCCGCCTTGCCATGCTTGCTGCGCTGGCCCAACCGCTGCTGGCCGCATGTGGCGAGGACGACAACGGGCGAGGAGGTGGTGACGTGACCGAGGGTGGCGAGCTCGATCTGGTCGGCTCTGACGCGGAACGGACGCCCGGCGACCCGGAGGCGATTCCCGACGTGGTCGCAGCGATGCACCGCTTCGCGGGAGGCGTGTACGGCGCCCTGCCGGCCGACGACAACCTGGTGCTCTCGCCGTACTCCATCGCGGTCGCGCTCGGCATGACCCTCGCCGGCGCCGGCGGCACCACCGCCGAGGAGATGCGCACCGTGCTCGGCGCCGACGACCGGTTCCACGCCGGGATCAACGCGCTCTCGTCGTACGTCGAAGGTCTGGCCGGCCGGCAGGAGCGAGCCGACGGCAGCTCGGCCGACGTGGCGCTCGATGCGGCCAACCAGCTGTTCGGGCAGCGCGACGTGGGCTGGGAGCAGGCGTTCCTCGACCTGCTCGCCGAGCAGTACGGCGCCGGCATGCGCACCGTCGACTTCGCGACCGCGTTCGAGGACGCGCGCGAGCTCATCAACACCTGGGTCGAGGAGCAGACCCACGACCGGATCGAGGACCTGATCCCCGAGGGCGTGCTGGATGCGATGACCAGGCTGGTGCTCGTCAACGCGATCTACCTGAAGGCGCCGTGGGAAGTGCCGTTCGAGAAGCAGCTGACCGCGCCCGGGCAGTTCCACCTCGCTGACGGCAGCGCCGTCGAGGTCGACCTCATGAGCGGCCCGGAGGTCGACGGCCGGCTGTCGAGCGGGGACGGCTGGCGGGCGGCCCGGCTGCTGTACGCCGGTCGCCGGTTGGCGATGACCATCGTGCTGCCCGACGAGGGGCGGCTCGCCGCCGTCGAGGAGCTGGTCGCGGCCGGCGGGCTGCCGGACCTCGTGGCCGACGGCCGCAGCACCAAGCTCGACGTACGGCTGCCGAGGTGGAGCTACCGCACCAGCGCCGCGCTCGCAGACCCGCTCAAGGAGCTCGGCATGCCGACCGCGTTCGACCCGGTGGCCGCCGACTTCCGGCCGATGACCGACGAGGACCTCGACCTCTCGATCGCGGCCGTGCTCCACCAGGGCTTCATCGCCGTCGACGAGGAGGGCACGGAGGCCGCCGCGGCGACGGCCGTCGTGGCGCACCTGACCTCGCTGCCGCAGACCGAGCCGTTCCACGTCGACCGGCCGTTCCTCTACGTCATCCACGACGTCGAGCACGGCACGCCGCTCTTCCTCGGGCGGGTGCTCGACCCCACGGCGTGAGCGCTGTCGTCGGCCCCGGGTAGCCTCGTACGCCGTACCCCCGGTGCTGTGTGCACCGGGGGCAATCGTGCTGTCCCTCGCCTGGAAGTGAGGCCCCCTGCCCCGTGACTACCGTCCTCGCCGGCCTTGCCGACGTCGTCCTCGCCGATCCCGGGCTCGCGGCCGCGATGGCCGATGCAGCCGACGGTCGCGTCGCCACCCACGAGCTGACCGGCCCGGAGCCGCTGCGACCGTTCCTGGTGACGGGTCTGGCCCGCGCCGGGCGGCCGGTGCTCGCGGTCACGGCCACGACCCGCGAGGCCGAGCAGCTGGTGGCCGAGCTGGGAGACCTGCTGGACCCCGAGACGATCGGCTACTACCCGAGCTGGGAGACCCTCCCGCACGAACGGCTGAGCCCCGGCAGCGACACCGTCGGGCGCCGGCTGGCGGTGCTGCGACGGCTGTGCCACCCGGGCAGCGAGTCCGGCACAGGCCCCTTGTCGGTCGTGGTGGCCCCGGTGCGGTCGATCCTGCAGCCCCAGGTCAAGGGCCTGGGCGACCTGACGCCCGTCGAGCTCGCCGCTGGCGAGGCGGCCGACCTCGAGGAGGTGGTCGCCGGTCTGGTGGGTGCGGCGTACTCCCGGGTCGACCTGGTCGAGCGGCGCGGCGAGTTCGCGGTGCGCGGCGGCATCGTCGACGTCTTCCCGCCGACCGAAGAACACCCGCTGCGGGTGGAGTTCTGGGGCGACGAGGTCGAGGAGATCCGGTCGTTCGCAGTCGCCGACCAGCGGACCATCAAGACCCAGGAGCGGCTGTGGGCGCCGCCGTGCCGCGAGCTGCTGCTCACCGACGAGGTGCGCGCCCGCGCCGCCGACCTGGGCCGCGACCATCCCGAGCTGCGCGAGATCACCGACAAGCTGGCCGAGGGCATCGCGGTCGAGGGCATGGAGGCGCTGATCCCGGCGCTCGTCGACGAGCTCGAGCTGCTCGTCGACCTGATGCCCGACGACACCCAGGTGCTGGTGCTCGACCCGGAGCGCGCCCGCGCCCGTGCCCACGACCTGGTGGCGACCAGCGAGGAGTTCCTGGTCGCCTCCTGGGCAGCAGCCGCGGGCGGCGGCCAGGCCCCGATCGACCTGCAGGCGGCGTCGTACCGCGAGCTGGCCGACGTCCGTTCCCACGCCCTCGGCCGCGACCAGTCCTGGTGGACGTTCTCCCCGTTCGGCCTCGGGGAGGCCGACGTACCTGAACTTTCGGCCCCGAATTCGGACCAATCAGGGCCGGAAGTTCAGGTACGACGCATCGCGGCGCGCGCCACCGAGCCCTACCGGGGTGATGTCGAGAAGGCGTTCGCCGACATCGCGCGGTGGCGGGCCGACGGACACACGGTGGTGGTCGTCCACTCCGGTCACGGCCCGGCGCAGCGGATGGTCGAGGCGCTGGGGGAGCGCGACGTCCCGGGACGGCTGGTCGACGACCTGCCGGCCGGCAGCGCGCCGGACCCCGACGTGGTCACCGTGACCTGCGGCAACCTGGCCCACGGGCTCGCCATGGACACGGCCGACGCCGCACGGCTGGTGCTCCTGACCGGCGAGGACATCGTCGGCCAGAAGGCCTCGACCCGCGACATGCGCGCGATGCCGACCCGCCGCAAGCGACAGATCGACCCGCTCGAGCTCAAGGCCGGCGACTACGTCGTCCACGAGCAGCACGGCGTCGGGCGCTTCGTGGAGATGAAGCAGCGCGAGGTCCACGGTGCGACGAGGGAGTACCTCGTCCTCGAGTACGGCGCGAGCAAGCGGGGCGCGCCACCCGACCGGTTGTTCGTGCCCGCCGACACCCTCGACCAGGTCACCAGGTACGTCGGTGGCGAGCAGCCCAGCCTCGACCGGCTCGGCGGTGGCGACTGGACCAAGCGCAAGAACCGCGCCCGCAAGGCGGTCCGCGAGATCGCGGCCGAGCTGATCAAGCTGTACGCCGCACGCCAGGCCACGAAGGGCCACGCGTTCGGGCCGGACAGCCCGTGGCAGCGCGAGCTCGAGGACGCGTTCCCGTTCCACGAGACGCCCGACCAGCTCACGACCGTCGACGAGGTCAAGGGCGACATGGAGCGCACCGTCCCGATGGACCGACTGGTCTGCGGCGACGTCGGCTATGGCAAGACCGAGATCGCCGTCCGCGCGGCGTTCAAGGCGGTGCAGGACGGCAAGCAGGTCGCCGTGCTGGTGCCGACCACGCTGCTGGTGAGCCAGCACCTGTCGACGTTCACCGAGCGGATGAGCGGCTTCCCGCTGAAGATCCGGGCGCTCAGCCGCTTCCAGACCGACAAGGAGGCGGCCGAGGTCGCCGAGGGCATGCTCGACGGCACCGTCGACATCGTCGTCGGCACCCACCGCCTGCTCAACCCGGACATCCGGTTCAAGGACCTCGGGCTGATCATCGTCGACGAGGAGCAGCGGTTCGGCGTCGAGCACAAGGAGCAGATGAAGCGGATGCGCACGTCGGTCGACGTGCTCAGCATGAGCGCCACGCCGATCCCGCGGACGCTCGAGATGGCGATCACCGGCATCCGCGAGATGTCGACGATCACCACCCCGCCGGAGGAGCGACACCCGGTGCTCACCTACGTCGGCGGCTACGAGGACCGGCAGGTCGTCGCCGCCGTACGCCGCGAGCTGCTGCGCGACGGCCAGGTCTTCTACATCCACAACCGGGTGCAGTCGATCGATAAGGCGGCCGCCAAGCTGCGCGAGCTGGTGCCGGAGGCGCGGGTCGCCACCGCCCACGGCCAGATGGGGGAGCACCAGCTGGAGCAGGTGATGCTCGACTTCTGGGAGAAGCGGTTCGACGTCCTGGTGTGCACCACCATCGTCGAGTCCGGTCTCGACGTGTCCAACGCCAACACGATGATCATCGAGCGCGCCGACACCCTGGGCCTGAGCCAGCTGCACCAGCTGCGCGGCCGGGTCGGCCGGAGCCGGGAGCGGGCCTACGCCTACTTCCTCTACCCGACCGAGAAGCCCCTCACCGAGACCGCGCACGAGCGGTTGGCGACGCTGGCCCAGCACTCCGACCTGGGCGGCGGCATGGCGATCGCGATGAAGGACCTCGAGATCCGCGGCGCCGGCAACCTGCTCGGGGGCGAGCAGTCCGGACACATCGCCGACGTCGGCTTCGACCTCTACGTCCGGCTCGTGGGCGAGGCGGTGCGCGACTTCCGCGACGACGAGGGCCCCGAGCAGCTCGACGAGATCCGGATCGAGCTCCCGATCGACGCCCACCTGCCCCACGACTACATCCCGAGCGAGCGGCTCCGACTGGAGATGTACCGACGGTTGGCCGAGGTCCGCTCCGACGCCGACGTCGACGAGATCAACGAAGAGCTCCTCGACCGGTACGGCGAACCGCCGATGCCCGTCGTCGCGCTGATGCTGGTCGCGCGGTTCCGGGCCCGCGCACGCCAGGCGGGGCTCAAGGAGATCACCACCATGGGCAAGAACCTCAGGTTCGCGCCGGTCGTCCTTCCGGACTCGCGGGTGGTCCGGCTGGGGCGGCTCTACCCCAAGTCGATCGTCAAGTCGCAGGTCGACACCCTGCTCGTCCCGCGTCCCGGCACTCCGGGGGCCACCGGGCGCCCGATCGAAGGCGTCGCCCTGCTTGAATGGGCCCGCGGTGTGATCGACGCCGTGATCGACCCGACGAGTTGAGTAGATGGGGAGTCGAGTGTGAACAAGGTCGGACGGACCCTGTCGGCCACCGCGGTGACGCTCGGTCTGGCCGTGGCGGCCACCGGTTGCGCCAACACCGTCATCGGTGCCGACGGACCGCACCCGGGCCTCGCAGCGCAGGTCGAGGACGCCGAGATCACGCTCGACGACCTGACCGCGGTCACCGACGGGCTGTGCACGCTCCAGGCGGCCGACCCGAACGCGTCGGCGACCAGCCGTGAGTTCGCGCAGGCGCAGATCCTCCAGGCGTGGGTGTCCTCGCTGCTGGAGGCGGAGTTCGCCGAGGACCGCGACGTCGACGTGAACGCGCCCGACGCCGGTCTCGAGCTCGCGCCCGGCTGGGACGACGTCGACGAGGACGACCGCGACCCGCTCCGGGCCTACGTCGACGCCTTCGTCTACTCCTCAGCGCTCGCCGAGGCGCTCGAGGGGGAGGCCCCCGACCCCGGCGACTACGACATCACGATCAACCCGCGGTTCGACGTACGGCTCGACGGCGCCGAGTTCGTCCCGGCCGGCGGCCAGCTGTCGGTCCCGGTGAGCGACGAGGCCGCGCTCGATGACGCTGCTCCGACGGCGGAGACGCTCCAGGACCTCCCGGACGACGAGATCTGCGGACAGCGTCCGGACCCGGAGGCCGCGCCGCCCCCGATCCCCGTGGGCTGACCCGACGCGGTCATGGAGACGCCTGCCGACGACGCGCTCGCCGAGTTCGTCGCGGTCATGCGACGGCTGCGGGCGGAGTGCCCGTGGAAGCAGGAGCAGACCCACCGGTCACTCGCGCGCTACCTGCTCGAGGAGACGCACGAGACGCTCGAGGCCATCGACATCGGTGACCGCACCGGTGACTGGGCCCACCTTCGCGAGGAGCTCGGCGACCTGCTCCTCCAGGTCGTCTTCCACGCCGTGATCGCCGAGCAGGCGGGGGAGTTCGACCTCGGTGACGTCGCCCGCGACATCACCGCCAAGATGCGGCGCCGCAACCCGCACGTCTACGGACCCGACGCCGGCTCGGCCGACACGCCGCCCGATGCGGCCTCGGTCACCGAGGTCTGGGAGTCGATCAAGGCGACGGAGAAGAAGCGCGACCGGATCACCGACGGACTGCCGCCAGGGCTGCCCGCGCTGTTGTACGCCGACAAGGTGCTCGACCGGCTGGGCCGGGCTGACTCCGAGGCCTTGGTTTCGAGGCTCGCTTCGCTCGCACCTCAACCAGCGGCGAGAGAGCCGGTCGTGCCTCGGCCAGCGGCGAGAGAGCCGGTCGCGCCTCGGCCAGCGGCGAGCGAGCCGGTCGTGCCTGGATCAGCGGCGAGTGAGCCGGTCGCGCCTCGGCCAGCGGCGAGTGAGCCGGTCGTGCCTGGATCAGCGGCGAGCGAGCCGGTCGCGCCTCGATCAGCGGCGAGCGACGTGATCGGGGACCGTCTGCTCGCGGTCGTCGCCGAGGCCCGCGCGAGCGGCGTCGACCCGGAGCAGGCGCTGCGCGACGCCGTACGACGTCTGCTCTGAACCCGGCCGCCGGCGACGGAATTTGTCCGAGCGGACTCCGGATTCTCCTGCGCCGTCGAACCGCGTCCAGGACGATCGGGAGCGACCAGCCGTGACGGCTCGGGCCCCGTGCCGAGGGGTCGCGCGTCCCCACAACGCGCGGCCCCTCACCCGGTGCACAATGCCTCCGTGGACATCGCCCTGGTGGTCGCCCTCGTCGTCGTCGGGGGCGCGTCGATCATCGCGACCATCGTGGTCGCCATCTGGGCGTTCCGGCGCCACGCCCAGAACGCCGGCGCCGACGTCCGGGCCTCGTTCCCGGACGCGGTGGTCGGACCGGAGCTCGGCCAGTACCGCGGCGGCACCGGTTCGTTCCCCAGCACCCGCAACACCAGCTGGATCGTGCTGACGCCGCACGCGCTCGCCGTCCGCCCTCTCCTCGGCAAGGCGATCTCGTTGCCGGTCGCCGACGTCACCGGCACCCGGATGCAGCGGGGGTTCAAGGGGCAGTGGAACGGCCAGCCCGTGCTCGTCGTCGAGACCACGCGCGGCGAGATCGGCCTGACGGTCGAGAGCCCCGCCCAGTGGGAGGCCGCGCTCGCGCGCTGAACCTTGCGGCCGGGGCGCGGCGTGACCGACCGATGGGGTGCTGGCCCATACTCGGTGACATGACCGGCTACTTCCCGAAGAGCTCGATGGCCTATCGGGTTCTCAACCAGCGGGCGGTGTCGCTGACCTACGGTCAGCGGGCGCTGACCATCGGGGCGACCCATCCGCGGCTGTTCCAGGGGACGGCGCAGAGCACGATGAGCCGCGACCTCCCGTTCACCCGGCTGGCGCTGACGGCGCGGCTGTTCGAGACCGTGTTCCTCGGCACCAAGGCCGAGGCGGACCGGGCGCTCGCCTTCACCCGCAAGCGGCACGACACGGTCAACGGCACGATCGAGGAGTCCGCCGGCCCGCGACACCCGGCCGGGGCGCCGTACGACGCCTACGACCCGGGGCTGATGTGGTGGACGGCCGCCTTCACGCTCGATGCGGTCGAGGTGCAGCACGACCGCCTGGTCCGGCGGCTCAAGGACCGCGAGCGGCAGGCGCTCTTCGAGGACTTCGTGACCTGGGCCGAGCTGTTCGGGATGCCGAGCTCCGCCGCGCCGCGCGACTACGCCGACTTCCGGGCCCGGTTCGACGGCTTCCTCGCCTCGGACGAGCCCTACGTCACCGAGGAGGCCAAGCTGGTCGGCCAGTACCTCTCCGGCGGCAAGGTCCCCAACCCCGCTCCGCTGCCGGTCCGCCCGGTCTTCTCCACGTTGCACACGATCGTGATCGGCGGCCTGCCGCCGAAGGTCCGCGACCTGTTCGAGCTCGAGTGGTCGCTGATCGACGAGGCGCGCTACCAGGCGATCACGCTCGCGAGCCGCACGGCGCACCAGCGGCTGCCGTTCTTCAGCGCGTCGCCGCTGATGCGCGGCCCGGCCCGGGAGTTCTACAAGGTCGTCGCCCGCGGCGAGCAGCGGGTCGTGCGCCACGGCCGGGTGAGCATGCCGGGGGTCTCGGACCGCGCTTCCTAGGCTCCGCAAGGCGCCCGCGAGATCGCCCCGCGAGATCGAAGGCGGGTTTCGCTCACGTCGGCGCACCGGCCTGCCGATGGGGTGGCCATGAACTGTCCTGTGCGCGACGGAGGCGCGCGATGACGGGCGCCCTGATCGTCACGGCCATGGTGGCGGCCGCGCTCGTGCTCCTCGCCCGCGAGGAGGCGGTCCTGCGTGGCAACGGCGACCGGCTGTGGCGCTCGTTGGGCGACCTCGGTTCGACCATCGCCCACGCGCCCGCGCGGATCCTGCATCCCGTCGGCCACTCCGCTGACCAGTGGGCCGACGAGTGGGACGACGAGTGGGATGACCACGGGGTCGACCGCGGGGTCGACCGCGTTGCTGACAGTGGGGACGAGGTCGACGCCGCGGCGGACGAGCCTGCCGCGCGCGACACCGACGCGGAGGCCTGAGACCGGCTCTCCACAGCCGCCGCGGAACGACTCTCGCCAAGGCCAGGCGGGTTCCTCTACTGTTCGGGAGCCGCCGGATCTCATTCTCGGGAGAGTCGCCATGGCCATGCTGCAGCCCGCCCAGCCGCCGCCCGTTGCGGTGCTGCGCACGCAGGACGACGTCGTCGGCCACCTCGACGAGGCGCTCCGCGCCGCCGTACGCCGTGACGGGCTCGACCCGCAGCGCGAGGTGGCCGCCGTACGCCGGCTCGCCGAGACCCTGGTCCGCGAGCACGACGACCGCAGCCTCACCGGCGTCGTCGCGCCGGTCGCCGACGCCGACGGCGTGGTCGCCGACCTGGTCGCCCGGGTCTCGGGCTTCGGCCCGCTGCAGCCGCTGCTCGACGACCCGACCGTCGAGGAGGTGTGGATCAACAGCCCCGACCGGGTGTTCGTCGCGCGCAACGGTCGCCACGAGCTGACCAACCTGATGCTGACCGATGCCCAGGTGTCCGAGCTGGTCGAGCGGATGCTCAAGACCACCGGCCGCCGGGTCGACCTGAGCCGCCCTTTCGTCGACGCCATGCTCCCGCAGGGCCACCGCCTCCACGTGGTCCTGCACGGCATCAGCCGCGGCTTCTCGGCCGTCAACATCCGCAAGTTCGTGGTGCGGGCGTCGCGGCTCTCGGAGCTGGTCGACCTGCAGAGCCTCACCCCGTCGGCGGCGCTCTTCCTCGAGGCCTCGATCCGGGCGGGCCTCAACGTCTTGGTCAGCGGCGGCACCCAGGCCGGCAAGACCACGATGCTCAACTGCCTGGCGGCGGCGATCCCGGGCGGAGAGCGGGTGATCTCGGTCGAGGAGGTCTTCGAGATCCGGTTCCCGCACCCCGACTGGGTCGCGCTGCAGACCCGCCAGGTCGGCCTCGAGGGCACCGGCGAGATCCGGCTGCGCGACCTGATCAAGGAGTCGCTGCGGATGCGGCCGAGCCGGATCATCGTCGGCGAGGTCCGGGCCGAGGAGGCGCTCGACCTGCTCCTGGCGCTCAACAGCGGGCTGCCGGGGCTGTGCACCATCCACGCCAACAGCGCTCGAGAGGCGCTCACCAAGGCGTGCACGCTCCCGCTGCTGGCGGGCGAGAACATCTCCGCCCGGTTCGTCGTGCCGACGGTTGCGTCGTCCGTCGACCTGGTCGTCCACCTCGAGGTCGACCACCGCGGGACCCGCCGGGTCACCGAGATCGTCGCCGTGCCCGGACGGATCGAGCAGGACATCATCGAGACCGAGCCCGTCTTCGAGCTCCGTGACGGCCGGTTGCGACGGGGGATCGGGATGCCGCCGAGAGTCGCGCAGTACGAACGGGTCGGCGTCGACGTACGCCGGCTCCTGCAGGAAGCCGAGTGACGTGGGCGCGCTCGTCGGTCTCGGGGTCGGGCTCGGCGCCCTCCTGATCTGGTCGGCGTTCGCGACGCCGCGCGCTCCGGCGCCGGCGTCGTCACCCGGCCGGCTCGAGCGGATGCTGGCAGAAGCAGGCATGAGCGGGGTCTCGCCCCGCTCGATGCTGCTGCTGTGCGGCGCGACGGGCGTCGGCGCCTGCGCGGTGGTGCTGGCCATCTCGCGTACGGCGCCGCTGGCGATCGTCGTCGGGGCGCTGGCGGCGTACCTCCCGATCGCGGTGGTGTCCGGTCGTGGGCGGCGCCGGCGCCGGGAGTTCGCCGAGGTGTGGCCGGAGGCGGTCGACGACCTCGCGTCCGCCGTACGCGCGGGCATGTCGCTCCCGGATGCGGTGGCGGCGCTCGCGGTGCGCGGTCCGGAGCCGCTCCGACCGGCGTTCGATGC
This sequence comes from Nocardioides pelophilus, assembly GCF_014180685.1. Taxonomy (GTDB): domain Bacteria; phylum Actinomycetota; class Actinomycetes; order Propionibacteriales; family Nocardioidaceae; genus Nocardioides; species Nocardioides pelophilus. The sequence continues at coordinate 12,232 of NZ_JACEHF010000021.1, forward strand.
GTTCGCCCTCGACTACCAGGTGTCCGGACGGTTCGGCGACTGCCTGGACCGGTTGAAGGCGCGGCTCGCCGACCCGGTCGGCGATCGCGTGGTCGAGGGGCTGCGGGTCGCCCGCGAGGTCGGCGGCGGCGAGCTCGGGCGCCTGCTGCGCAACCTGTCCGCCTACCTGCGCGACGACCTGCGCACCCGCTCCGAGCTCGAGGCGCGGCAGTCCTGGACCGTCAACGGCGCCCGGCTCGCGGTCGCCGCGCCGTGGCTGGTGCTGCTCCTGATGTCGTTCCAGACCGAGGTGATCACCCGCTACCGGTCCGCCACCGGGGCGATCGTGCTGGTGTGCGGCGCCGCCGCGTGCGTGTTCGCGTACCGCGTGATGATGCGGATCGGCCGGCTTCCCACCGAGCGGCGGATCCTGTCGTGACCGCCGCGGTCTGGGGCGGGGTGCTCGGCGGCACGGCAGCGGTCGGGCTGGCCCTGGTGGTGGCCCGCGTGCTGGTCCTGCGCCGGCCGCAGCTCGAGGCCCGGGTGCTGCCCTACGTGCGCGACCTGACGACGTCGTACCCCGGTCACTCCTCTGCTCCCGACGCTCCTCGCTCCGCGCTGGTCGCGCTGCTGGCTCCGCTGCTGCGGTCCGCTGCCGACGTGGTCGAGCGGGTGCTGGGCGGCGCGCCCTCGGTGCGCCGTCGCCTGTCCCGGGCCGGCCTCGACCAGACCCTGCACGACTTCCGGGTGGAGCAGGTGCTGTGGGGACTGACCGGCTTCGCCCTGACCGCTGCGTACGGCGTCCTCAGCGCGGTCGCGAATCCCGGCAACCCGCTGCCCCTGGTCCTGCTCTGTGCGGCCGGCTTCGGGTCGGGGGTGCTCGCCCGCGACCAGCACCTGACCGCCCAGGTGCGCAAGCGCGAACGCGCGATCGTCGCCGAGTTCCCGACCATCGCCGAGCTGCTGGCGCTCGCTGTCGCGGCGGGGGAGGGGCCGGTGTCGGCGCTCGACCGGGTCGTCCGCCGGTCGCAGGGAGCGCTGTCGACCGACCTCGGCGCCGTGCTCGCGAGGATCCGCACCGGGGAGCCGGTCGCCGACGCGTTCGACCGGCTGGCAGCGACCACCGGCGTGCCGATCGTCGCCCGCTTCGCGCACGGGGTCGCGGTCGCCGTCGAGCGCGGCACCCCGCTCACCGAGGTGCTGCACGCGCAGGCCGGCGACGTCCGCGAAGCCGGTCGGCGCGAGCTCATCGAGCAGGCCTCGCGGCGGGAGATCCTGATGATGGTGCCCGTCGTCTTCATCGTGCTCCCGGTGACCGTGCTCTTCGCCTTCTGGCCCGGACTGATCGGCCTGTCGCTGACGGCCCCCTGACCCCACCGCTGATTCCGCTCGGGAAGGAACTCTCATGGACCCACTCCTCCACCTCTGGGTGTGGTGCTCGGTGCGGCTGCAGCCGCGTGACGACCGGGGCGACGTGCCCGGTTGGGTGCTCGTGACGGTGATGTCGGTCGGCATCGTCGGCGTCATCTGGGCAGTCGCCGAGGACCAGCTCGGCCGGATGCTGCGCAACGCACTCGGCTCGGTGCAATGACCCGACCCGCGCGGCCACAGCGCGGGGCGGCCGGCGTCGACTTCGTGCTGGTGGTCGTCGTGCTGACGCCGTTGGTGGTCGGCCTGCTGCAGGTCGCGCTGGTGCTCCACGTCCGGGCCACGTTGGCGGCGGCGGCCTCGGAGGGCGCCCGCTATGCCGCAACGGCCGATCGCGGACCGGCCGACGGTGTCGCGCGCACCCGGTCCCAGATCGCCGACGCGATCGCGGGCAGGTTCGCGGAGCAGGTGTCGGTCGCGCAGGCGTCGGTGGACGGGCTGCCGGGCGTCGTCATCACCGTCACCGCCGAGGTGCCGGCGCTCGGGCTCGCCGGCCCCGGCGTGCGGTTCTCGGTGTCCGGTCGGGCTGTGGAGGAGGCCCCGGGGTGACCCGCCGGGACGACCGCGGCAGCGCGATCGTCGAGCTGGTCTGGCTCGGGATCCTGCTGCTCGTGCCGTTGCTCTGGATCGTGCTGTCGGTCTCCCAGGTGCAGCAGGGTGCGTTCGGCGTGACCGCGGCCGCCCGGGCTGCCGGACGGGCCTACGCCCTGGCGCCCGACGACGCGTCCGGACACCGGGCCGCCGAGGACGTCGCCCGCCGCGCGCTCGCCGACCAGGGCCTCGCCGACGCGCCGTTGCAGGTGACCGTCACGTGCACGCCGTACCCCCACGACTGCCACAACGGCACCTCGGTGATCACCGTCAGGATCCGCTCCAGCGTCGAGCTGCCGCTGCTGCCGGACGTGCTCGGCGGCGGCGAGCCCCGCTTCGCGCTGAGCGCCACGCACACGGTGCCGATCGGCCGCTACCAGGAGGTCGGCGGTGACTGACCGCGGAGCCGGCCGCAGAGCTGACCGGCGCCGCGACGAGCGCGGCCAGACGAGCGTGATCATCATCGGCTTCGCCGTCGTCGTCCTGCTGCTGGTCGTGGTCGTCGTCGACGCCGGCGCGGCCTACCTGAAGCGGCAGAGCCTTGACTCGCTCGCCGACGGCGCCGCCCTGTACGCCGCCGACGCCGCGGCCGAGGGCGGCGAGGCCTACCGCGGCGGGCTCGGTGAGCGCGACCTGCACCTGAGCGCCGACGTCGCCCGTGCCGCCGTGCGCGCCTACCTCCGCGCCGGCGGTGCGTACGACGCGCACCCCGGCCTGCGCGTCTCCGTCGACGTCCGCGCCGACGCGGTCCTGGTCGAGATCGTCGCTCCGGTCGACCTGCCGCTCACGCTGCCCGGCGGCCCCGAGCGACCGACCGTGAGGGCGACGGGCTCGGCCGTCGTACGGCCGGAGGTGAGGTAGGACAGCCCAGCCCTAAAGGGGCGCTCCACCGGCACCTGATGCCAGCGGAGCGCACCTTGGAGAGGAACGTGTCGGTTTCGGCGCTGGTGGCCGGGTGGGCGCTTCGAGCGGGGGGATGCGCCCTCCTGAGCCGAACCGGGGACGCGGGGGCGCTCGCGCACTATCGTGTTGAGGTGGACTCGGGAGGGGTCCCCGTGCCCTTCGGGCACGACGCAACACCTGGAGGGACTCACATGAGCATGCAACGACGGATCACCCGGTCGATCGCAGTGGTCGCGTTCGGCCTCGCATCGCTGACCGCGACCGGTGCGCACGCAGCCGACGCCGACGTCGCCTCGTCCACCACGGTCGAGCAGCAGCGGGTCGTCGACGACGGCCGCACCAAGGAGGAGCGGGTCGACCCGACGCGCACCAAGGAGGAGCGGGACGCAGCCCTCCGCACCAAGGAGGAGTGAGCCGACCCCGCGCGGCCGGAAGCGCCTAGGAGACCGGGGCGAGCCCGGCTGCTGCCCGGTCGTCGCGCACCGCCGCCAGCAGACCGGGCAGGGGCATCGGACGGTAGAGCAGGTAGCCCTGCACGTACTGGGCGTCGGTGTGCTCGCGGAGCACGTCCAGCTGGGTCTGGCGCTCGATCCCCTCGACCACCACCTCCAGTCCGAGGGACTGGCCGATGAGGGTGACCGATCGGAGCAGCGCCTTCGACCGCTCGTCGGCGTCGATGAACTGCGACAGCGACGCGTCGACCTTGATGACGTGGACCGGCAGGTCGGCGAGATAGCTGATGGAGGAGAACCCGACCCCGAAGTCGTCGATGGCGAACCGGACGCCCAGGGACGAGATCTCCCGCATCCGCTCGAGCACCACCGTGTCGAGGTCGATGCCCTGGCGTTCGGTGATCTCCAGGGTCAGCTCGCTGCCACCCATCGCCTTCACCGTCGCCGCGACGCTGTCCACGAAGCCGGGCGAGCGGAGCTGTCGGGCGGAGATGTTGACCGCGATCCCGACCGAGCTGCCGGCCAGTGCGCGGAGCGCCGCGGCGTCGGCTGCGACCTTGGCGAGGATGACCTCGCCCAGCTCGACGATCAGCCCCGAGTCCTCCGCGATGCCGATGAACAGCTCCGGTGACACCGGGGAGCCGTTGTGGCGCCAGCGGGCGAGGGCCTCGGCGCCGACGATCCTTCCCGTGCCCGTGGCCACGATCGGCTGGTAGGCCACCTCGATCTCGCGGTTGGCGACCGCACGTCTCAGGTCGTCGGCCATGATCAGGCGATCGAGCCGCGAGCGACCGATCGAGTCCTCGTAGACGACGACCGCACCCTTGCCGCGCGCCTTGGCTTCGTACATGGCCAGGTCGGCCTTGCGCAGCAGGGACTCGGCGTTGTCGTCCGCCCCACCCCACGCGATGCCCGCGCTGGCGCTCAGGCGGAGCAGCTGTCCGGTCACGGCGACCCCCTGCTCCAGCGCGCTGAGGATCCGCTCCCAGACGAGCTCGACCACCACGGCGTCGGCGTCCTCGAACAGCACCGCGAACTCGTCACCGCCGAGGCGGGCGACCGTGTCGGCCTCGCGCACGCACGACTGCAGCCGGCTGGCCAGCCCGACCAGCACCGCGTCGCCGGCGGCGTGGCCGTAGCGGTCGTTCACGGGCTTGAACCCGTCGAGGTCGATGAAGAGCAGCGCGACGCGCGAGCCGTGCCGACGGGCGAGGGTCTGGGCGTGGGTCAGGCGGTCCAGCAGGATGCCGCGGTTGGGCAGGTCGGTCAGGGGGTCGTGCCGGGCGAGGTGCACCGTCTCCTCGGTCAGGGCGAGCCGCGCGAACGCGTCGGACGCGACGGCTGCCAACGCCTTCAGCGCCTCCTCGTCCGCCGCGATCGTCGAGCGCGCGCGCTCCATCGCCCTGGCCACCAACCAGTGCGTCGCGTCACCGTCGTTGACCTCCGCGCCGATCTCCAAGCGGCCCGGCGGCGTCGAGCGGAGGGCCACCCGCTTGAGGTGCAACAGCTCGCGGGAGTCGTCGATCAGCGCCTCCAGGACCGCCTCGCGGTCGGGCAGTGTCTGCGCCCGCACCGCGGCCGCGAACAGGACCGTCAGCCGACGCGCGTTCTCGCGGCCCCGGGTCACCGCGCGGGTGGCGATCAGCAGCGTCACCAGCGGTACGGCGAGGAGGATGAGCGTCCACGCCGGCTCGGACCGGTACACCACCGCAGCGAGGTAGCCGAGGGTGTCGAAGGGGACGAAGCAGGCGACCGCGAGCAGCGTGCCCCGCTGCCACAGGTGACGCCGTACGCCGGTGCCGGAGTCGATCGCCACCGACACGGCCGAGGTCACGTAGTCGGTCGCGAAGTAGGCCACCGCTGCGAGCATCACCGCGACGAGCTCGCGCGGCGTGCCGGTGCCGTCGCCGCGGACCAGGAGCAGGACTCCCTCGGCCACTGCGCCCGCCGTGATGCCGACGCCGATGTTGAACGCCTTCGACGTCCACCGCTTGCTGGTCGTCAGCTGGGTGACCAGCACGCCGAGCGACCAGATGAACAGTGCGACCTCGGGGTCGAGGGTGCACAGCAGGAACATCAGGATGCTCGAGTCGAAGCCGACCTCGATGCCACCGTCGCGGTTGTCGACGACCATCGGGAACCGGGCGACGACCACGATCAGCGGGACGCCGAGCAGCACCGGCAGCGAGAACGACAGCCCGTCCGGGTGCACGCCGGCGAGGGTGACCGCGAACAGGGTGAGGCCGACACAGCACACAGCCATGTCGAACAACCACCCGGCGGACGTCCGCAGGTGCGCTGGAACTCTGGGCATTTCGACACTTCCCCGGGCGAGGTCGATTGACTGCCTCAGTCTCATGCCCGGAACGGGCGTTTGAGGGCTATCGCTCCATTTTGCACCGGTCGGCGCGTCGGCCTAGCCCTTCAGGACTAGACCACCAGCCGACGGACCGTGCGCGACGCCTACTTCAGGGTCGGGTCCCAGCGGTTGGCGAGGAGCTTGAAGCTCGGGGTGTCGTCGAGCGAGGTCATCGCCTCGTAGATCCGCTCGTAGCGGGTGCCGGAGATCTGCCAGCCGCCGTCGGCGTCCTGGGTGTAGTCGTCGTGGTAGTAGCCGGCGCCGCGGATCATCACCTTGAAGTCGGGGACGATCACGGTGTCCTCGAACGCCCAGGAGCCGGTCGCGGTGGTGCCGCTGACATCGATCACGGGGTGGTTGGCGATGTGGACCGTGATGATGCCGGGGCCGAGGTTCTTCGACATGTAGTCGACGACCTCGTCGCGGGTGTCGAAGTGCAGCGGCTCGCCCATCGCCTGGGTGCCGTAGCGGGCCGTGATGTTCGGCGCGAGGCATGCGCCGAAGTCGTCCCACTCCTTGAGGTCGAGCGCCCGGAAGTAGCGGTACTTGAGCTGACGGATGGCTTCGATCGCGGCGAGATCCATGCCCGCACGATAGAACGTGTTCTAGTTCCCGTCGAGGGTCGGCTCGGGAGTCACGGTCGAGGAGTCGGTGCACCCGGGGTCGCCCGGGTCGCTGGTCCCGTCGTCGTCCGGGCCCTCGGTCGGTCCGTCGGAGGGCGCGTCGCTCGGGCTCGGGTCGGGTGTCGTGCTCGCGTCGGGCGAGTCCGACGGCTCCGTGGGGTCCGCGGGATCCGTGGGCGGATCGGTCGGGCACGGGTCGGTCGGATCGGTCGGGTCCGTCGGATCGGTCGGATCGGTCGGGTCGGTCGGGTCGGTCGGGTCCGTCGGCTCCGTCGGGTCCCAGGTGACCGGATCGGTCGGCATCGTCGCCGGGTCGCCCGGCTCGGTCGGCAGGTCGGTGGCCAGGTCCGTCGGGAGATCCGTGGGCAGGTCCGTGGGCAGGTCGGTCGGGACGTCGGTCGGCACGTTGAGCACGACGGTGGCGCCGTCGTCGTACGCCTCGGTCAGCTGGGTCCGGTAGGCCCGGTCGACCGCGAGCACGGTCTCGATGAAGCTCCGGTCGTCGTTGATCCGGCGTACGCCGTCGACCCGGCCGGCCCGCTTGCGCAGGTCGCCGTCGCCCGAGCAGAGGAGCACGGACACGGCGAGCGCCGCGTCGTCGACGTCGTGCGGGTTGCGCCTGCCGTCGCCGTCGCCGTCGACCCCGACGATCGCCCAGGTGGAGGGTGCCAGCTGCATCGGCCCGACCGGACGGTCGAACCGCTCGTCGCCGTCGACCCGTCCGGCGTCGCTGTCGGGGAGTCGCTTGCCCTGCGGCCCGCGCAGCGGCTTGCCGGCGTACCGGGGCTTCATCACGCCGCGCAGGGTCAGCTCGCCGCCGTCCTTGCCCCCGTGGCCGGTCACGACCTGGCCGACAGCCGCGATCAGCGTCCAGTCGAGGCGGCACGCCTTGTCGGCCTTGGCCAGCACGGCCTCGGCCTTCTGGTAGGCCGCCAGCGCGGGCGTCGGGATGTCGCCGAGGACCGGGCCGTCGGCCGCCACCAGCGCTATGTCCGGGATCCCGACCGGGGCGTCGATGATCTCGGCAGGCGGGGCGAGGGGCAGCTCGTCCTCGGCCGAGGCGGTCGTGGTCGACGTGGCCGGCGGCGCCGCCACCGGCGCCCTGCGCTTCGGCTCCTCGTCGGCGAGCGTGACGGCAGCGGCGGTGATGGTCACCGAGGTGACCGCGAGCGCCGACAGGACCGACGTGATGACCGCGCGCCGCACCGCGCTACTGGCCTTTGCCGGCTGCAAGCGGTGGCGGGGAGTCATCTTTCACCTCGGGGTCGGCTCCCAGGATGCCTTGTGGAGGGGTCCGGAGAAACCAAAATCTCCAGATTTCATCCGAGAGACGGATTCGGGCTGGTCATCCCGCGCCCGACGCCGAGTCGCGTTTCGCCAGCCTCCCGGTCCGCCCCGTAACCTTGGTCCTTGTGGCAGGCCCCGAGTACGACACCGAGATCAAGCAGCTCTCTGCGACGATGCACACCATCGAGCAGGTGCTCGACATCCCCGCGATGCAGCGTGAGATCGACGATCTCGGTGTCCAGGTGGCCGCTCCGGACCTGTGGGACGACCAGGCCAACGCAGCCCGGGTGACGGGCCGGCTGTCGCTGCTGCAGGGCGAGGTCGACCGGTTCCACGCGCTCCGGACCCGCATCGAGGACCTCGAGCTGATGGTCGAGCTCGCCAACGAGGAGGGCGACCAGGAGTCGCTCGCCGAGTCCGAGAAGGAGCTCGGCAAGATCAAGAAGGCCGTCGAGGCGCTCGAGATCCGCACCCTGCTCTCCGGTGAGTACGACGAGCGCGAGGCCATCGTGACCATCCGCTCCGGCGCCGGCGGGGTCGATGCCGCCGACTTCGCCGAGATGCTGATGCGCATGTACACCCGCTGGGCGGAGCGCAACAAGTATCCCGTCGAGGTCTTCGACGTCTCCTACGCGGAGGAGGCGGGCATCAAGTCGGCCGAGTTCGCGATCCATGCGCCGTACGCCTACGGCACCCTCTCCGTCGAGGCCGGCACCCACCGCCTGGTGCGGATCAGCCCGTTCGACAACCAGGGCCGCCGCCAGACCAGCTTCGCCGCGGTCGAGGTCGTCCCGGTGCTCGAGCAGACCGACGAGATCGAGGTCGACGAGAACGACATCCGGGTCGACGTGTTCCGCTCGGGCGGCCCGGGCGGCCAGTCGGTCAACACCACCGACTCCGCGGTCCGGCTGACCCACATCCCGACCGGCCTGGTCGTCAGCTGCCAGAACGAGAAGAGCCAGCTGCAGAACAAGGCCAGCGCGATGGTGGTCCTCAAGGCCAAGCTGCTCGCGCTGAAGAAGGCCGAGGAGGCCGCCCAGATCAAGGACCTCAAGGGCGACGTCCAGGCCAGCTGGGGCGACCAGATGCGCAACTACGTGCTGAACCCCTACCAGATCGTCAAGGACCTCCGCACCGGCTACGAGAGCGGCAACCCGCAGAACGTCTTCGACGGTGACCTCGAGGACTTCCTCGAGGCCGGCATCCGCTGGCGTCGCGGCGCGGACAAGGCCGAGAGCTGAGCTGACCGCTCGGCGTCAGCGGTTCCGGTCCGCCGCGTCGTAGACGACCTCGGCGACCGCGAACGCGACCATGACGGCCACGGCGCCCACCAGGTCGCGCGAGGCGAGCAAGGCGAACGCGATCAGGGCCCCGGACGCCCGCCACGCCCCGCGGGGCGGGAACCGGTCCTGCCAGCGGCCGACCCGGTGGTGGTTCATGACGCTCATCGCTGCCTCCTGACCTCTTGATCTTCTAAGTCTAGTCAATAAGTAGACAAAAGGCCAGGGGTTCGAGGAAAACCGCTTGATCTCAAGTGCGGTTGAGGTTCTAGGGTCGACCCGCCATCACCACGTGACACGGAGGGACGACCGGAATGAGCATCGAGCACATCGCCATCCACCCTGGCGATGCCGGGTACGACGAAGCGCGGACCACGATCACCAGCGTGGCGGAACCTGCCGTCGTCCTGCGTCCGACGACGCCCGCGGAGGTGGCCGCGTCCATCGGCCACGCCCGTGCCGAGGGACTCCCGGTGGCGGTGCGCAGCGGTGGCCACAACGCGCTGGGGTTCGGCAACATCGACGGCGGTGCCGTCATCGACCTCTCCGGGCTCGACCGGGTCGAGCTGATCGGCGAGGGCCGGGTGCGGATCGGCGCGGGCGCGCAGTGGGGCCCGGCCGCGTCGGCGCTGGCGGAGCACGGCCTCGCGATCACGGCCGGTGACACCGTCTCGGTCGGCGTCGGCGGGCTGACCCAGGCCGGCGGGATCGGCTGGATGGTGCGCAAGCACGGACTGACCATCGACAGCCTGGTCGCGGCCGAGGTGGTCACTGCCGCCGGCGACGTCGTCCGCGCCTCGCCGACCGAGAACGCCGACCTGTTCTGGGCGCTGCGCGGAGGTGCGGGGAACTTCGGGGTGGTCACCGCGTTCGAGTTCCAGGCGCAGCCGGTCGCGACGGTGCACTTCGGCACCATCGCGTTCGCCCTCGACGACGTGGCCCAGCTGCTGAAGGGCTGGGCCGCGGCCATGGCCGGGGCGCCCGACGAGCTGACCACGACGCTGGTGCTGATGCCGGGGTTCGGCGACTTCCCGCCCGGCGCGATGCTGTTCGTCTGCCTGGCGGGCGGCGACACCACTGCCCTCGAGCCGCTCCGATCGATCGGCACGGTGGTCGCCGACGACGTCAGCGAGCGGCCGTACGCCGAGATCCTCGAGGAGGCGCACCCGCCGGAGGGCGTGCTGCCGGTCATCGGCAACACCCTGGTCGAGACGGTCGACGAGCCGCTCATCGATGCCATGGCGACGGCGTACGCCGCGGGCGGTCGCGTCGTCTTCCTGCGCAGCCTCGGTGGCGCGTTCGGCCGGGTCGACCCCGCCGAGACCGCGTTCGCCCACCGCCGGGCCGAGGCGCTGGTCGTGTCGGCGGGCTTCCTCCCCGCGGACGCGCCGGAGGACCAGATCGCCGATGCCCGCGCGGTGTGGCGGACGATCGGCGATCAGGGCATCGGGTCGTACGCCGGGTTCCTGGGCTCCGACACCGAGGACGACATCGCCGCGATCTGGCCGACCGAGACCCTCGAGCGGCTGCGCCAGGTCAAGCGCACCTGGGATCCCGACAACGTGTTCCGCCGGAACTTCAACGTCGCTCCCTGACCCCGGGGCCGTTAGCGATAGCTGAGCAGCCGGCGGTCGTGCTCGACGTGGCTGTGGTCGTTGTACGACGACAGCGTCAGCCCGCTCCGGCCGTGGATCACCTTCGTGACCGCCGAGTTGACCGCGGCCTTGTTGAGCGGCACCCACAGGGACGCGTCGCCGGCCAGCAGGTGCGACACCGCCAGTCCGATCGGGCCGCCGGAGGTGACGACGACGGCGGTGCCCTTCTCGGGCGTCTGCGCGGCGGCCGCGTGCAGGGCCGCCTGGACCCGGTCGGTGAATGCCGGGAACGACTCGCGGTAGGAGTGGTCGGACTCGCCGCCCGTCCAGCGCGCCGTCGCGTCCTCGAAGATCGCCTGGAACTTCTCACGGGGGGCGCGACTGCGGACCAGGTCGGCCAGCATGACCGCCCTCGACCGGTACATCGGCTTGTGCACCTGGACGACGTGCTCGAAGTCGAACTCGTCCCACCCCGGGTCGACCTCGACCGGGACCGGCCGGATGTTCCCGACGTCCGACATGCCGGCGAGGATCCCGTCGGCGGTCTCGCGGTGTCGCCTCAGCTCGCCGCGGATCACGACGTCCGGCACGATCTCGCGCACGGCCAGCGCCCGGCCGAGGAGCCGCGACTGCTCGTGACCGAGGTCGGAGAGCGCGTCGTAGTCGCGCTTCCCGAACGACGCCTGGCCGTGCCGGACCAGGTAGATCAGCCTCACTGGTTCACCGTCCGCCGGCCTCTCGCATGAGCGCCCGGGCCCGACGGTGCAGCACGTGCGACCCGAGCCAGTAGTTCTTGAACTTCGGGTTGGTCGTCTGCTTCTTCGCGTAGCGGTAGTAGATCTGCTGCAGGATCACCGCCAGCCGGAACAGGCCGAAGACCTCGTAGAACGCCCACTCCTCGTCGGTCAGCTCGATCCCGGTGTGCGAGCAGTAGTAGTCGACGACCTCCTTGCGGGTGAGCATCCCCGGCTCGTTCGACGGCTGCATCCGGAACCGTTGGTAGAGCCCGGCGTCGCCCGCCTCGACCCAGTACGAGACCGCGGAGCCGAGGTCCATCAGCGGGTCGCCGAGCGTGGCCATCTCCCAGTCCAGCAGCGCGACCGGCTTGGTCGGGTCAGCGTCGTCGAAGACGACGTTATCGAGGCGGAAGTCGTTGTGGATCAGACAGGTCCGTACGTCGGCCGGCTGGTTCTCGTCCAGCCACTTCATGACCCGCCCCCACGACGGCACGTTCCACGTCTTCACCTTGCCGAAGCGGGCGATCCACCCACCGACCTGGCGCGCGACGTACCCCTCGCCCTTGCCGAGCGTCTCGAGGCCGGCCTCGGCGGGGTCGACGGAGTGGAGGGCGACGAGCAGGTCGAGCACGTTGGTGCACAGCTGGCGCACCTGCTCGGGCGGCAGGTCGAGGCCCAGCTCGCGCCGCGGGATGTGCCCTGCCACGCGGTCCATGACGTAGAACTCCGAGCCGATCACGGAAGGGTCGTCGCAGTAGCCGACCATCGAGGCGACGTACGGGAAGACCGGCGCGAGAGCCGCCTGGATCCGGTGCTCGCGCCCCATGTCGTGCGCGCTCGCGGCCTTGGTGCCGGCCGGCGGGCGGCGCAGGATCAGGTCGCGCGTCGCGCCCGACCCGTCGGTCTCGACGCGCAGCAGGTAGGTCAGGTTCGACGAGCCGCCGCTGAACTGCCGGACCTCCGCGATCCGTCCCGGGACCTTGTCCTGCAGCCACGCCTCGACGCTGGCGACGTCGAACGCGTCCTCCTCGCGGACCGCGTGCGCGCCGGTGACCTCGGCCCCCGTCACACGAGCCTCCGGACCACCGACATCGGCAGGTGCTTGATCGCCAGGCCGAGCGGGACCCAGGGGAGGGCGGGCACGTAGGCCTTGGCCTTGCGCTTCTCGATCGCAGCGACCATCGCCTTCACCCCGGTGCGGGTGTCGACCATGAACTTGGTCTTCTGGGCGACCTGCTCGTTCATCTCCGACCGGATGTAGCCGGGATAGATGATCGAGACGTCGATGCCCTTCACGTTCTCGTTCTGCAAGCCCTCGGCCAGGGCCGCGGCGCCCGCCTTGGTGGCGGCGTACGTCGTGAGCGTCTTGCGCATGCCGCGCACGGCCGAGACCGACGAGATCATCACCAGGTGACCCCGCCCCTGGGCGCGGAAGATCTCCATCGCGGCCTCGGACTGGGCGAGCGCGGCGACGAAGTTGGTCATCGCGGTCTGCCGGTTGGCGTCGTACCGCCCGGTGCCGATCGGCGCTCCCTTGCCCAGGCCGGCGTTGATGATCACGCGGTCGATCGTGCCGAGCTCGGCGGCGAACTCCTTGAACACGGCGAACACCGCGTCGTCGTCGGTGACGTCCAGGGCCTTGATCGCCACGGTCTGCCCGGGGTGTTCGGCAGCGAGCTCGGCGCGCAGCGCCTCGAGCCGCTCGGTGCGGCGCGCACAGAGGGCGAGGTCGTAGCCCAGCGCCGCGAACTGCCGCGCCATCTCCTCGCCGAGACCCGAGCTGGCGCCGGTGATCAGGATCGTTCCCTTGCTCATGCTTTTCCTTCTGTCATTGCGAACACACGGGCGCCGAAGGCGCGCTGCTGACGGTCGTACAGGGGGCGCATCAAGCGCTTGGTGCGCACCGCGATCCGCGCCGCGCGGTCGGGCACGATCACCATCATCTTCTTGTCGATGCCGGCCATGACCGCGGTCGCGATCTGGTCGGCGGTGTACGGCGACCTCGCGATCAGCCGGGCCGCGATCTTGTCGGCCACGGCGTCACTGCCGCCGAGCGACGAGGCCAGCGGGGTCCGGACGAAGCCCGGGCAGACGGCCGAGACGTTGATGCCGTACGGGCCGAGCTCGTAGGACAGGGTCTCGCTGAGGGCGACCACGCCTGCCTTGACCGCCGTGTACGACGCCATCACCGGCGGGTGCACGAGTCCGGCCAGCGACGCCGTGTTGACGATGTGGCCGCTGCCCTGCTGCTTCATCATCGGCACGAAGGTACGGCAGCCGCGGACCACGCCGAGCAGGTTGATGTCGATCACCCGCTGCCACTCGTCGATGCCGATCACGTCGATCCGGCCGCCGGCGGCGATGCCGGCGTTGTTGACGAGCACGTCGAGACCGCCCCACTCCTCCTCGACCCAGGCCAGCGCGGACGCCCAGTCCTCGTCCGAGGTCACGTCGAGCCGGACCTGCTCGGCGCCGGCGACCAGCGCCGGATCGACCGGCGGCTGCAGGTCGCCGATCAGCACCCGGTCGCCGCGCTTCAGGAACTCGGCGACGAACGCCGCGCCCAGCCCGGAGGCGCCGCCGGTGACCAGCACCCGGCGGCTCTTCGTGGGGTGCGTCATCGGGCGACGCCGTACTTCATCAGCTCGAGGCGGGCGATGAGCCCGAGGTGGACCTCGTCGGGACCGTCGGCGAAGCGCAGCGACCGGGCGCCGGTCCACGCCGCAGCCAGCGGGAAGTCGTCGGTCATGCCGCCGCCGCCGTGGATCTGCATCGCGAAGTCGATGACGTCGAGGGCCATCCGCGGCGCGGCCACCTTGATCTGGGAGACCTCGCTGATCGCGTTCATCGGACCGCCGACGTCGAGCTTCCAGGCCGCGTTGAGCACCAGCAGCCGGGTGGAGTCGATCGCGATCCGGGCCTGGGCGACCCGCTCCCGGTTGCCGCCGAGGTTGACCAGCGGCTTGCCGAAGGCGACCCGGTCGGTGCCGCGCTGGCAGGCGAGCTCCAGTGCCTTCTCGGCCAGGCCGATCAGCCGCATGCAGTGGTGGACGCGGCCGGGGCCGAGCCGTCCCTGCGCGATGGCGAACGCTTCGCCGGGCCCGGACACGAAGTTGCCGATCGGCACCCGGACGTCGGTCAGCGAGACCTCGCCGTGCCCGTGCGGCTCGTCGAGGAACCCCATCGTCGGGAGCATCCGCTCGACCTTGACCCCGGGGGTGTCGCGCGGGACCAGCACCATCGAGTGCCGGTGGTGCCGGTCGGCCTCGGGGTCGGTGAGGCCCATCACGATGTAGATCTCGCAGTCCGGGTGGCCGACGCCGGTGGAGAACCACTTGCGGCCGTTGAGCACGATCTCGTCGCCGTCGACGACCGCGGTGAGCTCCATGTTGGTGGCGTCGGACGAGGCGACGCCCGGCTCGGTCATCAGGAACGCGCTGCGGATCCGGCCGTCGAGCAGCGGGTCGAGCCACTCGTCGCGCTGCGCCTGGTCGCCGTACTTGAGCAGCACCTCCATGTTGCCGGTGTCGGGCGCGTTGCAGTTGAAGACGTACGGCGCGATGAACGAGCGGCCCATCAGCTCGGCGAGCGGCGCGTAGTCGACGTTGCTGAGGCCGGCGCCGCCGAGGGTGCCGTACCTCTCGGCGTACGGGCCCTCGTGGCCGGCGGGGAGGAAGAGGTTCCACAGCCCGCGCTCGCGCGCCTTGGCCTGCAGCTCCTTCATCAGCGGGAGCTCCTGCCACTGCTCGCCCTGGCCCGCCTCGCGCCGGCGCTGGAGCTCCTGGTGGTAGGCCACCTCGACCGGCTCGATCTCGGTCTCGATGAAGTCCTTGACGAGCGCGGTCAGCTCGGCTGCGCGGGGAGAGGGTGCGAAGTCCATGGGTTGACGATGGCACACTATTGAGCAATGCTCAATAACGTGTCTCGCATCCGGCTGTCCCAGGACGAGCGGCGTCGCCAGCTGCTCGGCATCGGCCTGCGGATGCTCGTCGAGAAGCCGATCCAGGACCTCTCCCTCGACGCCGTCGCCGCCGAGGCCGGCATCTCGCGCGGCCTGCTCTTCCACTACTTCCCGACCAAGACCGACTACTACGACCACGTCGTCGGCGCCGCGCTGCGCCGGGTGCTCCGCAACATCTCGCCCGACCCGGACGCCGCGGCCGACGTCGCGCTGCGGCAGTTCGTCGAGCGCTTCTACGCGCAGATCGAGCGGCGTCGCGAGTTCTACCTCGCGCTGGTCTTCGGCAGCGGTGCGATCTCGCTCGGGGGAGAGGGTGTCGAGTCGCACCGGATGACCGTCGCCCGCAGGGTGGTCGACGCCGTCGCGCTCGACCCGGCGTCGGTGCCGGTCGTGCACGGATGGACGGCGTACGTCGAGGACCGGGCGCTGCTCTGGTCCGGCACACCCACCCCCGAGCGGGCGCCCCTCGCGGACGAGGTCGGCCACTGCTGCCGGGCGCTCGCCGCCCTGCTCGCGACCGAGGTCTCGTGACAGTCGCTGCGCGACTTCCTCGACCACCGTGGTCGCGCCCCCGGTTGGTCGAGGAGGTTGCGCAGCAACCGTCACGAGACCCCGAGGGTCAGCCCGCGGTCCTCGACCGACCTCCGTTGGTCGAGGAGGTTGCGCAGCAACCGTCACGAGACCCCGCGAGTGCCAGCCCGCGCTAATCGCCCCCCCGTTGGTCGAGGAGGTTGCGCAGCAACCGTCACGAGACCCCGGAAGTGTCAGCCCGCGGTCCTCGCCCCCCGTTGGTCGAGGAGGTTGCGCAGCAACCGTCACGAGACCCCGCGAGTGCCAGCCCGCGCTAATCGCCCCCCCGTTGGTCGAGGAGGTTGCGCAGCAACCGTCACGAGACCCCGCGAGTGCCAGCCCGCGGCCCTCGACCGACCCCCGTTGGTCGAGGAGGTTGCGCAGCAACCGTCACGAGACCCCGGGAGGGTCAGCCCGCGGTGGCGGCCTCGGCGACGGCGACGCACCAGCGGCCGGCCCGGTCCAGCAGCTCGACGTCGCTGAGGGTCGCCGGACCGGCCAGGCTGCAGGCCAGCCAGGCGTCGCCGAACAGGCCGCGGAACGACGCCCACCGGCGGTCGCCGGCGGGACACATCAGCGTGACGCTCGGTGCGCCGTACGCCGGCGCCTGGGGCGGCCGGGTGCACGACCGTCGCTGCGCGGCCTCCTCGACCAGCTCGACGGCGCGGGACCGGGGGACCGGCGGGGCGAACAACCAGGCGCGCACCTCGGCGGTGCCGGGGCCCTCGATCCGGCAGCCGTACTCGTGCGCCACGTCGGTGAGTCCGGGCGCGATCTCGGCCGGCTCGCCGTTGTCGTACGTCGTGATCGCCGCCGGCTCGCCGCCGAGCGCCTCGGACAGAGCGTCCTCCGGCAACAGTTCGCAGAACGGGGCGCGGGCCAGCGCCACCACCGAGGTGTCGAAGTCCGCGAGCGGGGTCGACGTGTACGACGGCGGCGCGGCGGTCTCGGGCACGACCGGTGCCTCCTCGTCCAGCACCAGGACGCCCGCCGCGACGGGCAGTGCGGTCAGCACGATGGCGAGCAGCAACCATCGCAGGGACCCCAGCACCCGGCCACGATAGACCGGGCCCGACGCACCGAGGCGGGGTGCCGTCCGATCCCGGGTTGCCGCGCTCGCGTACCGTCTGGTCAGTGATTCGCTTCGAGAAGGTCACCAAGAACTACCCCGGCCCCGGTCGGCCGGCGCTCGACCAGGTGACGGTCGACATCGACAAGGGTGAGTTCGTCTACCTCGTCGGTCAGTCCGGTTCGGGCAAGTCGACCGCGCTCCGGCTCGTGCTCCGCGAGTTGCGCCCGACCAGCGGTCGGGTCTACGTCGCAGGCAAGGAGATCAACCGGATGGCCGGTTGGAAGGTCCCGAGGCTGCGCCGCCAGGTCGGCACCGTGTTCCAGGACTTCCGGCTGCTCCCCAACAAGACCGTGACCGAGAACGTCGCGTTCGCGCTCCAGGTGATCGGCAAGTCCCGCCGCGAGATCAACCGGGTGGTCCCCGAGACCCTCGAGGTGGTCGGGCTGAAGGACAAGGGTGCGCGGATGCCCGACGAGCTCTCCGGCGGTGAGCAGCAGCGGGTCGCGATCGCGCGCGCCTTCGTGAACCGGCCAATGATCATCATCGCCGACGAGCCGACCGGCAACCTCGACCCGTCGACGTCGGTCGAGATCATGAACCTGCTCGAGGACATCAACAAGCGGGGCACGACCGTGGTGATGGCGACCCACGACCACGGGCTCGTCGACCAGTTCCGCAAGCGGGTCGTCGAGCTCGAGCACGGCAAGGTCGTGCGTGACGAGGCGGCCGGAAGCTACGGCTTCCAGCACTAGCCCGAGCGTCGCCCGCCGCCCGCCACCCGCTCCGAACCTCCAGGAGACCCTTTCCGCCATGCAGCTCCGCTACGTCTTCACCGAGCTTCGCTCCGGCCTGCGCCGCAACCTGTCGATGCACGTGGCCGTGATCCTCACCCTCTTCGTGTCGCTGACGCTCGCCGGCTGCGGCATGCTCCTGCAGCGCCAGGCCGACAAGACGGCCGAGGCGCTCGGCAACGAGCTCCAGATCCTGCTGAACCTCTGCGTTGTCGACGACCCCTCCCGCAGTGCCAACTGCGGGAGTGGCGCGGTCACGAACGAGCAGCGCAAGGAGGTCGAGCGGGCGCTGAACGCCAGCTCGGAGGTCGAGTCGTTCGAGTTCCAGTCGCAGGCCGAGGGCTTCGAGGAGGCCCAGGAGATCCCGCAGTACGAACCGTACTTCGAAGGCCCGGACCCGATCCTGACCGTCGAGGACTGGCCGCCGCAGTACTGGATCACGCTGAAGGACCCGGAAGAGGCCGAGGGCGTCATCAGCTCGGTGAAGGGCCTCGACGGTGTCGCCGCGATCCAGGACCAGCGCGAGCAGCTCAAGCCGATCTTCGGGATCATCGACTCCCTCAAGTACGGCTCGTGGATCGGCTCCGGCCTGCTCCTGTTCGCGTCCCTGCTGCTGGTGGCGAACACGATCCGGCTCGCCGCGATGGCCCGGCGGCGCGAGATCGGCATCATGCGCCTGGTCGGTGCGTCGACCCTCTACATCGCGCTCCCGTTCCTCCTCGAGGCGTTGGTCGCGGCCGCGGTCGGTGTCGCGCTCGCAGCGGGTGCGCTGGCCGCGTTCACCAAGTTCGCGATCCTCGACGGGCTCGCGGACGCGATCGGGTTCCTCCCCTGGATCGGGTGGGACGACTACGTCGAGTCGCTCATCGGCACGGTGCCGCCGGGCGTCGCCATCCTGGGCCCGGCCCTCACGCTGATTCCGACACTCCTGCTGACCCGCAAATACATCAAAGTCTGATCTGGCGCGGCTACGGTCGAGGGGTTCACTTCCCCGAACGAAGATTGGTTGCACCGTGCGCTCCTTCCCCGGCGCCCCTTCCGACCCTGCCCGTCCATCCTTCCGCCCCTCCCGCAGTCAGCGCGTCGCCGCGCTGGCGGTCGCCGTCGTCGCGATCGGGAGCTTCTCGGCCCCGTTCGCGAACGCCGACGAGGACGACCTGAAGAAGCAGAAGGCCCAGGTCGAGAACCAGATCGACCAGGTCCAGGACGACCTCCAGGAGGCCAGCCGCGCGGTCACCCGCACGGTCCGGCGGCTGGAGCACGCCGTCGGGCGGCTCGACGACGCTCGCAGCCGGCTGCAGGGCGTGCGCGCCGACCTCCAGGACGCGCGTGCCGAGCGGCTCCGGCTCGCCCGCATGCTGGTGCGTGCCGAGGCCCGGTTCGACCGCGTGTCGGCCGAGCTCCGCGCCGCCCGGGACGAGGTCGACCGGCAGCGCGAGCTGCTGCGCAACACGGTCCTCGACATGGAGACGCGCGGCAACACCGATCTCGCGGTGATGGACGCGATCACCTCCTCCGGCTCGATCCAGGAGCTGCTGGTCGCCCGCACCGCCGGGACGATGATCCTCGGCCGCGAGGACCAGGCGCTCGTCGACTTCGAGGCCGCCGAGGCCGCGCTCGCAGACTGGAAGGACGAGGTCCGCGAGGCTCGCAACGCCGTCGCCGACCAGAAGGAGGCGGCCCGCCAGAACCTGCTGACCGTCCGCGGCCTCTACACCGACGCTCGCAACACCCGGGCCGAGGTGACCCGGCTGGTCGCCCGGTCCCGTGACGCCCGCAAGGCAGCCGTCCGCGCCCGCCAGCACGACCGGGCCGCCCTGCAGCGGCTCAAGCAGCGGGAGGCGCGCATCCGGCGCGAGATCATCAGGCTCGCCAACCAGAACCCCGGCCCGACGTACAGCGGTGCCACCGGTGGCCTCCTGCAAATGCCGGTCAACGGACCCGTCACCTCGCCGTACGGCTGGCGCACGCACCCGATCTACGGCTACTGGGGCCTCCACGACGGCACCGACTTCGGCGCCGGTTGCGGCGCCTCGCTGTGGGCGGGGAGATCCGGCACCGTCATCAACACCTACTACGACCAGGTGTACGGCAACCGCCTCTACCTCTCGGTCGGCACGGTCAACGGCGCCAACCTCACCCTCGTCTACAACCACCTCTCCACCTATGCCGTCTCCGAGGGCGCGCGGGTGGGTCGTGGCGACGTCGTCGGGTACGTCGGCTCCACGGGCTGGTCCACCGGCTGCCACCTGCACTTCACGGTGCTGCGCAACGGCGAGCCTGTCGATCCCATGAACTACCTGTAGCCCTAGCTCGCCGTCGTTGGTCGAGGAGGTCGCGCAGCTGGCTCGCCGCCGGTGGTCGAGGAGGTCGCGCTCCAGGCTCGCCGCCGTTGGTCGAGGAGGTCGCGCAGCTAGCTCCCCGCCGTTGGTCGAGGTGGTCGCGCAGCTGGCTCGCCGCCGTTGGTCGAGGAGGTCGCGCAGCGACCGTCACGAGACCCCCGGAAACCTCTTGCGGCGGCCTGGGACAATGGCGGGATGGCCGGAAAGTCGGGAAAGAACGCTGCCAAGGACGCGGGCGAGCAGCACAAGATCGTCGCGTCCAACAGGAAGGCGCGCCACGACTACCACGTCGAGGACACCTACGAGGCCGGCCTGGTCCTGCAGGGCACCGAGGTGAAGTCGCTGCGGCTCGGCCGCGCCAACCTGACCGACGGCTTCGTCGACATCGACGGGGGCGAGGCGTGGCTCCACGGTGTGCACATCCCGGAGTACTCCCAAGGGTCCTGGACCAACCACGCCGCCCGCCGCAAGCGCAAGCTCCTGCTGAACCGCGCCGAGATCGACAAGATCGAGCGCAAGATCAGCGAGAAGGGGCACACCGTCATCCCGCTGTCCCTCTACTTCGTGAAGGGCCGGGCCAAGGTCGAGATCGGCGTCGCCAAGGGCAAGAAGTCGTGGGACAAGCGGCAGGCGCTCTCCGAGCGAGAGTTCGACCGGGAGAAGCAGGTCGAGCTCGGGCGGCGCTTGAAGGGGATGACCGACTGACGGCTCTTTCGCCCATTCGGGGGACGAGATCGCCTCCGGACTGGCAGAGTCCGATCGGTTGGAGAATTCCCCGGCGACTCGGGGCGGCGCGGCCGACGTGCGGAGCACCGCGATGTATCAACGAGCGCTGAAGGCAGGCGAGGTCCTCGCCGCGGCCCTGCTGTTGGCTGGGGTGGGTGGAAGCGGCGCGCACGCCGATCCGCCTCCGAACGGGAGTGCCTGCACGATCATCGGCACTGGTGGCGCGAACATCCTGACCGGGACGTCCGGCGCCGACGTCATCTGCGGTCTCGGCGGTGACGACCAGATCAACGGGCTCGGCGGCGACGACCTCCTGGTCGGTGGGCTCGGCAAGGACAGCGTCAGCGGAGGCGACGGTTTCGACCGGATCCTCGGTGGCGACGGAAACGACGTGCTGACCGGGGGCACCGGCCCGGACGAGGTGTTGGGGCAGGCGGGCGCCGACTCGATCCAGGGACAGGGCGGCAACGACCGGTTGGTAGGCGGCGCCGGCAACGACGTCCTTCGGGGCGGCGACGGCAACGACACCCTCTTCGGCGAGGCCGGTGACGATGACCTGCACGGCGACGCGCACAGCGACAGGACCTACGGCGGTGATGGGAACGACGAGCACTTCGGTGGCACGGGCATCGACACCCTCAACGACCGTGACAGTGCGGTGTTCGTCGACACGCTCTCCTGCGGGGACGGGGACAACGAGCTCGCCTACGTGGACTTCCCCGACGTGGCCGACCCCGACTGTGAACGGGAACGGGTCCTCGATCGCGAGTCCCCGGTCGCCGTGGACGACGTCGCGACCGTCGAGGAGGACGCGACTGCCACCACCATCGCGGTGCTTGCCAACGACACCGACGCCGATGGCGGGCCGATCCGGATCATCGCCGTCACGCAGCCAGCCGATGGCACCGTCGTCCGGTCGGCAGGGTCGGTCACCTACCGCCCGGACGCCAACTACTGCAACGACGGGTCACCGCCGGCATCGCGCGAGACCTTCACCTACACGCTCTACCCGGGCGGCAGCGCGGCGACGGTCACCGTGACCGTCACGTGCGAGGACGACCTGCCGGTCGCCGTCGACGATGCCGTGACCGTGGCGGAGGACGGCTCGGCGACCACGATCGACGTCCGAGCCAACGACACGGACGTCGACGCCGATGTGACGACGCCCCCTTCGGTCGCGTCGGTCACCCAGCCGGCCGGCGGGACGGTCACGGTCACCGACGGTGGCGCAGCGGTGACCTACGAGCCCGACGCGGAGTACTGCAACGACGGGGCACCCACGGATGACTTCAGCTACGCGCTGACCCCGGGAGGCGCCTCCGCGACCGTCGCGGTGACCGTGACCTGCGCCAACGACGCGCCGGTCGTCGCCGACTTGGAGGGCACCAGTCTTTCCTACTTCGAGAACGGCGAGGCTGTGGTGGTGACCTCGACCGGCACCGTCTCCGACGTCGACTCGGCCGACTTCGGTGGCGGCAGCCTGCAGGTCGACATCCCGGGCGGCGGGCAGGATTACGACGAGCTGTCGATCCGCGACCAGGGCTCCGGTGCGGGTCAGATCGGGGTGTCCAGCAACATCGTCTCGTTCGGCGGCGTGGTCATCGGGACGTTCTCGGGGGGCAACGGCCTCGTCGGCCTGGAGATCACCCTCGACGCCGATGCGACCGCGGCCGCGGTCCAGGCGCTGCTGCGCAACATCACGTTCCGTCACGTCGGGGACGATCCCGAGGCCGCCAAGACGGTCCGATTCCTGCTGGCTGACGGCGACGGCGGGATCGGGGACTCGGTCACCCGCGGGGTCACGATCATCCGCGGCAACGACGCTCCGGCGATCGTCGACGTCGAGGAAACGACCCTCGTCTGGACCGAGGGCGACCCCGCAGCAGTCGTCACGGCGGACGGGGTCGTGAGGGACCCGGACTCTCCCAACTTCGACGGAGGCTCGTTGACGGTCTCCCTTCCGGTCGGTGCGGAGCCCGACGACCGTCTGGAGATCGTCGGCGCTGTCGGTTCCACCGTGGACCACCAGGGCACGACGGTCGGCTTCTTCACGGGTGGCAACGGCTCGACGCCGCTGGTCATCACGTTCAACGGCAACGCCGATGACGCGGCCGTCCAAGCGGTCCTGCGCAACGTCACCTTCCGTCATCTCGGCCTCGACCCCGGTCCGTCGCGCACTATCCGGTTCGTCCTCGCCGACGGCGATGGCGGCACAAGCCTCCCCGCGACCCGGGCGGTCTCCGTCGTCCCGGTCAACAACGCGCCGGTGATCGCTTCGGTCGAGACCGATCCCGCGTCGTACGCCATCGGCTCCGGCTACCGGTTCCTCACGACCACGGGGACGGTCCTCGACGCGGACTCGTCCGATTTCAGCAACGGGTCGTTCACGGTGACGGTCGTGGACGGCGGCCAGGACGCCGACGAGCTGACGGTCCGCAGCCAGGGTCAGCTCACCGTCAACAGCAACGCGATCAAGGACGGCCCGGTGACCATCGGTGTCTTCGCCGGCGGCGGTGGAAGCGAGCCGCTGGAGATCTTCTTCGTCAACGCCCCGACCGGACCCCAGGTCGAGGGGATCCTGCGAAGCATCGCCTACCGCCACAACGGGGTCGCCCCGACCTCCTCCAAGACCGTGCAGATCGTCCTCACCGACGGCGACGGGGGGACCAGTACGCCGGCGACCCGGACGATCTCGATCACCCAGTGACACCGCCTGCTAGGACAACAGCGCGCGCCTGCTGGGAATCCATTGAGCCTTCTGGCGGTTGCACAGGTAGCATCGGGGATCGAGGAAGTGCCGGTGGTCGAGGAGGTCGCGCAGCGACCGTCACGAGACCCGGTCACCGTCTCGAGATCTACAACTCAAGAGGGGCTGATCGGTTTCGACTTGGGACGTTAGTTCCAGGGGAAGCGGGTCGAGGAGCCAGCGTCATCTCGTTAACGATCGCTGGAAACTAATAACTGCCGACAACAAGCAGTCCTTCGCTCTCGCCGCCTGAGCGGTGATCGAAGCGTCAGACAGGGCATCCGTCTCCGTCCCTGATCCTGGCGTCGACTAGGAGACTTGCTGGCCAGACCTCCGTCGGGAGGGTCGGCCGGGACTCAATCCCGAATAGGCCTGTCGGCGACGTGTCAGTGCGAGCGCCGGGGCCGATAAGACGACATCGCTGACTGCACCCGGAGAAGACCTGGTTCGGCGCTCGAGGACCGGGGTTCGATTCCCCGCAGCTCCACAGCAATCCGGAGCGGATTGCGTGAACCTGGTTCACGCAGTCCGCTCCGTTGTCGTTTCCGGCGGACGTGGAAGGATCGCCGCATGGAGCCCGACATCGATCTCGTGCCCAAGTTCAGCGGCAGCCTCGCGATGGGTGCGACGGCGTACGGCGCGAGCGCGGTCGGTGCCGCCGCCCTCGGCGCCCTCGCCATCGGTGCCGTCGCCATCGGAGCGATCGCGATCGGGCGGCTGGCGCTGGGCGAGGGCACGATCAAGAAGCTCGTCATCGAGGAGCTCGAGGTGAAGGTGCTCCGGGTCGGCTCGGTCGAGCCGCTCGAGGAGAACTAACTGACGGAACTAGCCGACGGCCCGGTCGATCGCCTCGGTGACGGTGAGGTCGCCGCTCACCAGGTTCCACTGTCGGCCGACGGTCTCAGGGCGATCCAGCACGGCCGTGAGCACCGCGGCGACATCGGCCCGCGGCACGGATGCGCGGGCGACGTCCGGCCCGAGGGCGACCAGCCCGGTCGGCGGTTCGTCGGTGAGCCGGCCCGGCCGGATGATCGTCCAGTCGAGATCGGTGGCGCGCAGCGCGGCATCGGCGTCGCGCTTCGCCTCGACGTACGCCTGCCAGACCTCGCCCGTGTCCGGCGGGAGCGGGTTGTCGACGTCGATGGCCGACACCTGCACGAATCGCCGGATCCCGGCGAGTCGCGCGCCGTCCGCGGACTTCAGCGACCCCTCGAGGTCGACGGTCCGCTTGCGCTCCTTGTTGCCGTCCGGACCGCCGCCCGCGGCGAAGACCACCGCGTCGCACCCGGCGAACGCGCGACCGAACGCAGCCGCGTCCTCCTGCTCGATGTCGAGCAACCGCATCTCTGCGCCGGCTGACTCCAGGTCGTTGCGGTAGTGCTCGCTGCGCACCAGCGCGACGGGTGAGTGGCCGGCATCGACGAGGAGCGGATGCAGCAGGCGGGCTATCTGGCCGTGGCCTCCGACGATCGCGACGCGCATGGCACCCAACGTACGTCGAGCAGCAGGAGCGGGGTGCGGCAGAAGTTGTGCGCCTACCGGCAGCCAGCCCGGGACTCCGACTCGGCGGGCGTGAGGACCAAGCCATCCGCGGGGGGAGGCAGGACCGCGTCGGTTGCGGGTGATGTGTAGCTGACCTGGTAGTCGATGATCTTGAGCGCCTGGTAAGCCTGCGCGCTCAATG
The DNA here is from genome assembly GCF_014180685.1 of Nocardioides pelophilus. Taxonomy (GTDB): domain Bacteria; phylum Actinomycetota; class Actinomycetes; order Propionibacteriales; family Nocardioidaceae; genus Nocardioides; species Nocardioides pelophilus. The sequence continues at coordinate 37,358 of NZ_JACEHF010000021.1, forward strand.
GCGCGCGTATCCGGCCGAAGGTGTCGAGAAGCGAGCCTCCCGTCATCGTCACCTCCGCGACCTGTCCGTCCCGGAGCTCGATGGTGGCCGGCACGCGGGTGCCGCGGATGCGCGCGGGGTCGATCTCGACCTCTGCCAGGGCCTGGCTCTGGACCAGCGATAGGGCCACCCGCAGATCGATCTCACCCGAGATCCCCGTCGTGGAACCTGGCTCGAAGTCGAGGGCGTGAAGTGCCGAGAGCACGCGCGCGTAGGCCAACTCATCCGGCAGCAGACCTGAGATGCCGACCGGGGTCTGTCCCCTGGGGATCTCCAGCCAACATCCGTTGTCGGGAGCGGGCCACGAGCGCATCGTCATCCAGACCGAGCCGGCAGAAGATCGAGCGTCCATCGCGGCCGGTTCGGATGCGTCGGAGGGGTCGTCGAAGCGTGCCGTCGCCGACCAATCACCGTCGCGATCCTGGACACCGTCGATGGTGATCGCGGCCGTTCCGTCCAGGCGCATCTCGTAACGCAGCCCCAGTGACTCCTGATCCATCGCGCGGACGGCAGCGGTCAGCGCTTCCTGAGCGCTGGCGGTGTCATCGGTGCCGCCGTCGGCCATCGTCGAGGGCTCCGAGCCTGGATCGCCACCGCCGTCGTCCGAGCACGCCGTCAGGGCGAGCGCCAGCATCGTCACGGCAGCGGTCATCATTTTCAGCACAGCGCACCGTATCTGCTCGTCGCCGTTCATCCCGCGCTCGCCAAGGGTCAACCTGCAGGTGCTCGGGTGACGCCATGACATCTCGGCTCCGTCCCTCGCCCCGGCGCGCCCTTGTGGCCGCCTCCGCTCTCATCGCACTGGCGCTCGCGCCGGTAGCGATCCCCGCCGACGCCACTCCCTTCCCAGCATCGGCCCCGCTCGGCGCCCGCCCGATCGCGCAGCTCGACGAGCCGTTGGTGTTCGCGCACCGCGGCGCATCCGGCTACCGCCCCGAGCACACGCTGGCGGCCTACCGGCTCGCTGTCGAGCAGGGCGCCGACTTCATCGAGCCCGACCTGGTCGCCACCAGCGACGGTGTCCTCGTCGCCCGCCACGAGAACGAGATCAGCGGCACCACCGACGTCGCGGACCACCCGGAGTTCGCCGACCGCCGGACGACCAAGACGATCGACGGCAACCAGGTCACGGGCTGGTTCACCGAGGACTTCACCCTCGCCGAGCTGAAGACGCTGCGGGCGAAGGAACGGCTACCGCAGGTCCGGCCGGACAACACCGCCTTCGACGGCCAAATCGAGGTGCCGACGCTCGAGGAGGTGCTGACGTTGGTCGACGAGCTCGAGGCGGCGACCGGGCGCACGATCGGCGTCGCGCCCGAGATCAAGCACTCGACGTACTTCGACTCGATCGGCCTCTCGATGGAGGAGCCACTGGTCGCGACACTCGAGGAGTTCGACCTCGACCAGCGCCGGTCTGCGGTCGCCATCCAGTCGTTCGAGGTGGGCAACCTGAAGGAGCTCGCCGGCCTCACCGAGGCACCGCTCGTGCAGCTGCTCGACGCGTCGGGTGGTCCGGCGGACCTCAGGGCCGAGGGCGTCACCTACGCGTCGATGCTCACCCGGAAGGGCATCAAGCAGATCGCCAGGTACGCCGACTGGTTGTCCCCGAACAAGTCCTGGATCCTGCCGCGCGACGCCGCCACCGGGGCGACGGGTGCGCCGAGCGAGGTCGTCGACCGGGCGCACCGCGCGGGGCTGCCGGTCGTGATCTGGACCCTGCGAGCCGAGAACCAGTTCATGGCCACCAACTTCCGGATCGGCACCGACCCCAACGCGTACGGCGACCTGGCCGCCGAGATCACGGCGTTCCTCGACGCAGGGGTTGATGCGTTGTTCAGCGACCACCCCGACCTCGCGGTGGCCGCGCGCGACGCCTGGGCGTCCTGACCTCCCACTAGGGTGCGGCACATGGCCGGGTGTGTCTTCTGCGAGATCGTCGCGGGCGACACCCCGGCCGACGTCGTGCTGGTCGAGCCGGACCTGATGGCGTTCCTGGACCGGCGTCCGGTCTTCAAGGGCCACGTGCTGCTGGTGCCGCGCACCCATGTGGTGACCCTGCCCGACCTGCCGGCGGAGCTGCGCGACGGCTTCCTCGCGGCCGCCCAGCGGCTTGCGTCCGCGGTCGTCGACGGGCTGGGGGCGCAAGGCAGCTTCGTGGCGATGAACAACGTGGTCAGCCAGTCGGTGCCCCACCTGCACTGCCACGTCGTACCCCGGACGAAGGGCGACGGCCTGCGGGGCTTCTTCTGGCCGCGCACGAAGTACGCCGCCGGCGAGGCGACCGAGTACGCCGACCGGCTGCGCCGGACCCTCGCTCGGGGCTGACCGCCGGGGGTCGTAAGGTGTCGAGTCGCCACCGCGAGCAGACGAACAGCGAGGAACAGCCATGGGTCGTTTCGATGGACGGGTCGCCGTCATCACCGGATCAGCGCGCGGGATCGGGTTCGGCACTGCCACCCGGTTCGCCGAGGAGGGCGCGTCGGTCGCGATCGTCGACCTCGACGAGGCCGCCGCCTCAGAGGCCGCCGCCAAGCTGCCGCTGGTCCCGGGCGCGAAGGCGATCGGGGTGGGCTGCAACGTCGCCGACGCCGGATCCGTCGACGCTGCCATCGAGCGGGTCGTCTCCGACCTCGGCGGCATCCACGTGCTGGTCAACAACGCCGGCATCACCCGCGACAACCTGCTCTTCAAGATGACCGAGGAGGACTGGGACCTGGTCATGAACGTGCACCTCAAGGGTGCGTTCCTGATGGCCAAGGCCGCTCAGAAGCACTTCGTCGAGCAGAAGTACGGCAAGATCGTGAACATCTCGAGCATCTCCGCCCTCGGCAACCGCGGCCAGGCCAACTACTCGGCCGCCAAGATGGGCGTGCAGGGCTTCACCCGCACCCTCGGCATCGAGCTCGGCCCGTTCGGCATCAACACCAACGCCGTCGCGCCCGGCTTCATCGCCACCGAGATGACCGACGCCACGGCCGCCCGGCTCAAGATGGACGTCGACGAGTTCCGCCGCCTCAACGCCGAGGCCAACCCGGTGCGCCGCGTCGGCTTCCCCGAGGACATCGCGGCCGCAGTCTGCTTCCTCGCCAGCGACGAGGCGTCGTACATCACC
>NZ_JACEHF010000210.1 GCF_014180685.1 Nocardioides pelophilus
CTGCTCGCTGGCGAGGGCCTCCGCCCGGACTCGCTCGGCGTGGGCGGCCTCGGCGAGGGCCGCCTGCTCCTCAGCCTTCCGCTCGGCCTCCTCGCGCCGGGCGGCGCTCGCGCCGGCGAGCTCGGCGCGCTCCCGCGCGGCCTCCTCGGCCTCCTCGCGGGCGGTGGCCGCGCGGAGGGCGACCTGTTCCGCCTCGGCGCGTGCCTGGCTGGCCTGCGCGGCGAGCTCGGCCTGCTCGCGTGCGAGCCGGTCGGCCTCACCACGGGCGGTCGCTGCGCGCTGCGCGGCCTCCTCGGCAGCCATCCGCTCGGCCGCCTGCTCGGCTGCTGCCATCTCGGCGTCTCGGCGCAGCTGGGCCGCGAGCGCGGCGACGGCCTCGGTGTGCGCAGCGTCGACCTTCGGCGGATCGGCGGGTTCGGACCCGCCCGTCTCGCCGGCAGCGTCGGGACCGCGTGGCACCACGGTGTCGCCGCGGCGCCGGGGCCAGAGCTTGCGCTGCGGGGGAGCGTCGGGGAGCGGTTCGGCGAACCCGAGGTCGAGCGCGTCGGCGATCACCTTCCGCGCCGCATCGATGTCAGGGGTGTCGCTCAACGCATCGGTGTCGCTCGAGGTGCTGGCCGCGCGATCCGGTACGACGAACGAAGACCAGTCCACGCTGTCGTCGCCCTCGGGCGCGAACTCGTCGTACTCGTGGGGCTCAGGCTGCGCCCGGCCGGTCACCCGGCTGGCGATGTCCTCGAACGGCAGGTCGACGTCGGCCTCGGCGAGATCCGGCTCGGGCAGGTCGTCGGGTGCTTCGTCGTCGCCCGTCTCCGCCGCCTCGGCACTCCTGCGGATGAAGGCCTCGACGTCCTCGGGATCGAGCTCGCCCAGCTCCGGTGCGTCGTCGTCACGACGTTTCCAGGGCAGCCGGGAGCGACCGCGCGCACGGCGCGGCTCATCAGGGTCGCGCTCTTCCGGCGCAGGCCCGTCCTCGGTGACCGAACTCATCAAGGCCGATCGTATCCGGGTGAAGGGGTTTCGTGTGACGGTTGCGACCCATGGGATGGACGGTGGTACTGCACGTGTGTGTCGGCGGCGGCGTGGTCGAAACCGAGGCCCGAGTACAGCCGTAGGGCCGGCTCGTTGTCCGACTCGACGTAGAGGTGCACCTCGGCCACACCCCGGCTCGCGAGGTGGCGGAGCCCGGCCACCGTGAGCGCCTTGCCGAGTCCCCGGCCGTGGGCGGCCGGGGGGATGCCGATGATGTACACCTCACCGTGGTCGGCGTCGTGTCGTTTGGTCCAGTGGAACCCGAGGAGGTCTCCGTCGGGACCGACGGCGAGCAGCAGCCCGGCCGGGTCGAACCACGGCTCGGCCATCCGCTCGGCCAGGTCGTCGGCCGACATCGAGCCCTGCTCCGGGTGCGCGGCGAACGCGGCCGCGTTGACCGCGAGCAGCGCCTCGGCATCCGTCATGCCGAAGTCGCGGATCGTCACGCCCGCCGGCGGCTCCGCCGCAGGCAGGGGTACGACGGACGGCCGGCGCATCACCCACAGCTCCCGCGCCCGGGCGAAACCGAGGCGATCGGCGATCACCCGAGCCGCGGGGTGGTCGCCGTGCGCCCACGCGGTCAGCTCACCGGGATCGGCAGCTGCGGCCGCGGCGAGGCGACCGCCGAGGCCGTGGCCGCGGGCCTCGGGGGCGACCGCCAGGTCGAGCGCGGTGCCGCGGCGGAGGGCGAAGCCGTCGGTCTCGACCCACGCCGACGTGTCGGCCAGGCCGTGGTGCTTCAGCCGCAGGTGCACCGACTCGTCGACCGGGTCGTGTCCGTCGACGGCCCGGCAGGCGCGTCGTACGCCCTCGATGGCGACGAGCGGGTCCCGGGGAGTCACCCGGAGACCCTAGGACACGCCTCCGGTCAGGCGTCGGCCGACTCGGACGCCCGGTCGGCCCCGTCGGACGACTGGTCCTTGGTGCCGTCCTTGCCGCCGTCCTTGGTCGGCAGCACGAAGCGGTAGCCGACGTTGCGCACCGTGCCGATCAGGGTCTCGTTCTCGGGGCCGAGCTTGGCCCGCAGCCGCCGCACGTGGACGTCGACGGTGCGGGTGCCGCCGAAGTAGTCGTAGCCCCAGACCTCCTGGAGCAGCTGCTGGCGGGAGAACACGCGGCCGGGGTGCTGCGCCAGGAACTTCAGCAGCTCGAACTCCTTGAAGGTGAGGTCGAGCACCCGCCCGCCCACCTTCGCGGTGTAGGTCGCGTCGTCGACGACCACCTCGCCGGAACGGATGACGTGGGCGTCGGGGTCGGCCGCCTCGCGGGCCGCGGCCAGCTTGCCGATGGCCAGCTTGATCCGCGCCTCGAGCTCGGCCGGTCCGCAGGTGTGGAGGACGACGTCGTCCATGCCCCAGTCGTGGGACACGACCGCGAGGCCGCCCTCGGTGGCGACCAGGATGACGGGCACGTCGGTGCCGGTGGTGCGGATCAGGCGGCACAGGTCGCGCGAGCCGGCCAGGTCCTGCCGGCCGTCGACCAGCACCAGGTCCGACTCCGGCGCCTCGAGCAGCGCGCTGCCCTCAGCGGGCAGGATCTTGACCTGGTGGCCGAGCAGCGCCAGGCCGGGCAGCACCTCGGCAGACGGCTGGAGGGCGCTCGTCAGGAGAAGCAGGGTGCTCATCCGGGTCTCCTCACTGGCACGGACGTGCCATAGAGAGACCGAAACGCAACACTGGGCCTCGGCCGGTTTTCCTGGGGGAGAGGATACCGAAACGTGGGGATGTCGCGGAAGGGAACAGACGGTGGGTGAGACGCAGGTCATCCTGGTCCGCTACTGGGCGGCCGCACGATCTGCGGCCGGCGTGGCGGAGGAGACGCTGGAAGTTGCGGGCCCGGTCACGCTGGCCGACGTGCGGGCCGAAGTCGTACGCCGCCACGCGGGATCCCGGCTGCCCGAGGTGATCGCCGTCTGCTCGGTCCTGCTCGGCGACCAACCGGTCGCGACCCTCGACCCGACCGCCGTCGCCGTACCGCCGGGCTCGACGGTCGACTTCCTGCCGCCCTTCGCGGGCGGCTGAGGCGCGGATAGACTCGGCCGTCGGCATCCGGGGGGTGGAGGAACAGGTGGCGAGACCAGGCCGTGGCTTCGTGCTCACGAGTGCCGTCCTCGCGCTCGCTGCCGGCCTCGCCGCAGCCGCCACCCAGGGTCTGGTCTTCGCGGCGGTCACCGTCGTCGCCGCGGTGTACGTCGCTGTCCTGACCACGTTCGGGCTGCGCAACACCGGGATCGTCGCCATGGTGCTCGCCTTCGGGTTCGCGCCGATGTACCGCGGTGCCGAGGGTCTGACGGGCGGGACGGTGCCGCCGACGGACGTCTTCATCCTCCTCGGCATCCTGCACCTGCTCCCCACCTTCCTGGGCAACCGGCTCAAGCTGCCCCCGGTCTACGTGATCGGTCTGCTGCTGACCGCGGTCCTCTCGCTGGTCTCCGTCATCGTCACGGGCGACCTCTTCAACAACGCCTTCTACGCGGGGCAGTGGCTCTTCTTCATCGGCGCGCTGCCGATCGTCATCGCCTGGTGGCGACCCCACCGGACGATCGTGGTGTGGCTGCTGTGGGCCTACCTGGCCGGGCACCTCATCAGCACCGCCAAGGCGATCACCGAGGGCGCCGTGTTCGCCAACCGGTACGACGGGTTCACGCACCACCCGAACGCCTTCGGGCTCGGGGGCGTGACGTCGATCGCGATCGTGCTGTTCCTCCTGCACCACCACAAGGACCTGCGGGTCCGCGTGCTCCTCCTGGGCGTCGTCGCGATCAGCCTCCTGTCGGTGAGCCTCAGCGGCAGCCGCGCGGCGATCGTGGTCCTTGCCGCGCTGGTCGTGCTGATCCCCATCGTCGAGCGGTCGGCGCTGATGGGCGTCGGGCTGGCCGTCGTCGGGGCGCTCGGCGTGCTGAGCATCCCCTTCGTCATCGACGCGAGCGGCGAGGAGACCGCGTTGGGCCGCCTGGCCGGGGGTGGCACGGCGTCCGGGTCGGACAAGATCCGGGAGGCGGCGTTGGAGGACGGGTTCGCGCGCCTGTGGCAGTCGCCGATCCTCGGCTCCGGGTTCAAGGACGTCGAGCAGTACCACAACGTGTACCTCGAGGCCGCGGTGGCGATCGGGATCCTCGGGCTCGCCTGCTACCTGGTCGTGATGTTCGCGCTGGCGCGCCCGCTCTTCACCCATCATCCGCTGCGGCGGTTGACCTACATCGTGTGGGTGTTCATCGGGATCGCGCCGACCTTCCCCGGCCTGTGGGACCGCACCGTCTGGGTGCCGGCCTCGTTGGCAGCCCTGGCGATGCTGACGCCGGAGACGCAGAACGCGCCGGCCGACCCCGAGGTCGAGCCGACGCGCTCCCAGCCGGTGGTTCCCGGGGTCAGCCCAGGTCGCGCTTGACCTGGTCGTAGACCCACGCGTAGGTCCGGGCCATGCCGTCGGCCAGCGGGGTGGACGGCTCCCAGTCGAACACCTCGTGGATCAGGGTGTTGTCGGAGTTGCGGCCGCGGACGCCCTGGGGTGCGTCGAGCTGGTAGTTGCGGGTGCACTTGATGCCCGCGATCTCCTCGACGATCGAGTAGAGCTGGTTGATCGAGACCAGCTCGGAGCTGCCCAGGTTGATCGGCTCGACGTGGTCGCCGGCCAGGATCATCTGCGAGCCCTTGACGCAGTCGTCGATGTACATGAACGACCGGGTCTGCTCGCCGTCGCCCCAGATGTCGAGCTCGTGCTCGCCGGTGAGGACAGCGGTCGCGATCTTGCGGCACACGGCGGCCGGGGCCTTCTCGCGGCCTCCGGTCCAGGTGCCCTCGGGGCCGTACACGTTGTGGTAGCGCGCGACCCGGGTCGTGAGGCCGTAGTCCTCGCGGAAGTGGCGGCACATCCGCTCGGTGAAGAGCTTCTCCCAGCCGTAGCCGTCCTCCGGCATGGCGGGGTAGGCGTCCTCCTCGCGGAGCGCGGTGATGGCGGTGTCGGTCTGCTTGTCGGCGGCGTAGACGCAGGCCGACGAGGAGTAGAAGAAGCGCTCGACGTCGTGCTCCTGCGCGGCCTGGAGCATGTGGGTGCTGGTCAGCACCGAGAGCATGCAGAGCGCCTTGTTGTTCTCGATGAAGCCCATGCCGCCCATGTCGGCGGCGAGCATGTAGACCTCGCCCGCGCCGGCGGTCGACGCGAAGGCGTTCTCGCGCAGGGAGAGGTCACTCTGCAGGTTCTGGGCGTCAGGGTGCACCTGGTACCACTCGTCGAACGGCTTGACGTCGACCGATCGCACGCTCTTGCCCTGCGCGAGCAGGTCGGCCACCAGGTGGCCGCCGATGAAGCCGCCACCGCCGGCGACGACGACGTCTACAGGTCCAGCAGACATGTTCGAGAACACTCCCTTGTCAATGGCCCCCCAAAGAACGGATGTCACTCTCTCATTCGAGCCGCGTCATCGTGGCCTATCGACAAATCCTGAACGATCTTCGGGCCGGGCGGGTCCGGTTCGCCGCGATCCGGTCCCTAGGCTGACGCCGTGCGAGACCTGCAGGGACGGACCGTCCTCATCACCGGGGTGACCGGCCAGGACGGCATCTACCTCGCTCGTCACCTCCTCGCTCGCGGCGCCCGAGTGGTCGGCGCCGCGCCGGCGGCCGCGTCGCCGGCCGACCTCTGCGCGGCGTACCTCGACGGCGTCACGCTGGCGCCGGCCGACATCTGCGACGCCGACGCCGTGCGGCGCCTGGTCTCCGACGTCCGGCCGGACCAGGTCTACAACCTCGCAGCCGTCAGCTCGGTCGCGCGGAGCTGGGACGAGCCCGAGGCCACCTTCGCCGTCAACCACGCGGCCGTCGAGACCCTCGTCGCGGCGCTGCTCGAGCTCCGGGACGAGACCGGCCACGAGGCGCGGTTCTTCCAGGCGTCCTCGGCCGAGGTCACCGGGTCCGCCGCGCACAGCCCCTATGCGCGCGCCAAGGCGGCGGCCGAGGAGGTCGTGCGCGAGGCGCGTTCCGCGCGCGGCCTGCACGCCTGCTCGGCCCGGCTCTACAACCACGAGAGCCCGCTGCGGACCGCGGCGTTCGTGACCGGCAAGATCACCCGCGGCGCCGCCGAGATCGCGGCCGGACTCCGCGCCGAGCTGCGGCTCGGCAACCTGGAGGTCAGCCGCGACTGGGGCTTCGCCGGTGACTACGTCGAAGCGATGGTCCGGATGGTCACTGCCGAGGAGCCGCTCGACCTCGCCATCGGTACCGGCACGACGCACAGCCTCGACGACCTGCTCCGGATCGCGTTCGCCGCCGCGGGGATCGACGACCCCGCGCCGTACGTCGTCGTCGACCCGGAGCTCTTCCGGCCGGCCGACACGGCCGTCCTGGTGGCCGACCCCGAGCCGGCCGCGGCCGCGCTCGGCTGGCGGGCCACCACCACGTTCGAGGACCTGGTGCGGCTGATGGTCGACGTCGACCGCG
>NZ_JACEHF010000211.1 GCF_014180685.1 Nocardioides pelophilus
GCCCCGCCGGCCATCGCGGCACCGCCGGTCGGACCCCAGTCGAGGCGGACGTCGTAGGCCACCTGCCCGTGGGCGGCCGCCGGCCCCGCACTCCTCATTGACGGAGGCGGAGGGCCGTCCGACACTGGGTCGAAGGTCTCGGGGTCACCGGTCATGCCACATCGATACACGATGCGGTCGAGACGAGGCACTCATGCACACGACGGACGACCTGCTCCGGGAGATCGAGACGCTGAGGGCGGAGGTGCGCGCGCTGCGCGCAGCCGTGGGACGTTCGCCCGCTCCCCCGGCCGAACCGCCTCCGCCGGCGACCAACCGACGCCAGCTGCTGACGTTGGCCGCCGCCGGAGTCGGCGGGGCGGGGCTGGCCGCCCTGGCTCCGGCCGCTCCCGCCGCGGCCGCCAACGGCCAGGCGCTGGTTCTCGGCAACAACGGCGGCCAGGACGCCACCCTCCCGACCGGTGTCGCGGTCCTCGGCAACGGGGCGGGGTACGGGCTGACGTTCACCGACAACGGCGGCGGTCCCTTCCCGCTCCCGTCGGCGATCGTCGGGCACGCCCGCGGCTTCGGCGGACCCGCCAACTTCTCCACGGGCATCCTCGGCTTCGCCCAGGACGGTGCGTTCTACGGCGTCGTCGGCGACTCGGTGCGCTGCGGCGTGCGGGGGATCGCTCGCGGGGCCGCGGACAACGGCTGGCCCGGGGTACTCGGCGAGAACCTGCTCGGCGTCGGCGTACGCGGCGAGGGCGGCACCGACGGCGTCGTCGGCTACGGCCAGATCTCGGGTGTGCGCGGCACGACCCCCTCCCGCGGCACCCCGGCGCTGCAGGCCTCCGCGGAGTCCGGGCTGCTCGCCCTCGACGGGGCCCAGAAGGCACCTCCCGTCGCGGGCGCCGCCTACCGCCGGGGCGACCTGCTCTCCGACAGGGACGGCAGCGGCATCTGGGCGTGCGTCGTGTCCGGCAACCCGGGCGTCTGGCGCAAGCTGGCCGGCCCGGGGACCGCGGGCGCGTTCCACGCCATCGACGGCGGCCGGGCCTACGACTCCCGCACCGCCGGCGCCGGCGGCCGGCTCACGGGCGGCACCACCCGGACCATCGCCATCCCGACGTCGCTGGCCCCGGCCGGCTCGCTGGCCGTCACCTACCTGCTCACGGTCCGCGGCACCCTCGGCTCCGGCGGGCTCACGGTCTACCCGGCGAACCGTCCGCGCCCGTTGATCCAGTCGGCGATCTGGTACGCCGCCAACCAGTCCTTCGTCGTGGGAGGGGTGACCAGGCTCGGCCCGGGCCGGGAGGTGCGGGTCTTCACCACGGCCGGGTCGACGCACATCACCCTCGACATCACGGGCTACTACCGCTGAGCCCCTGAAGCAGGGGTCAGCCCGGCAGCACCCGGCGCAGGAACTCCCGGGTCCGCGGCTGCTCGGGCGCGACCAGCACCTGCTCCGGCGGACCCGACTCGACGATCCGGCCGCCGTCGAGGAAGCAGACCCGGGTGGCGACGTCGCGGGCGAACGCCATCTCGTGGGTCGCGAGCACCATCGTCGTGCCGCCCTCGGCCAGGTCGCGCACGATGGCGAGCACGTCGCCGACCAGCTCGGGGTCGAGCGCCGCGGTGATCTCGTCGAGCAGCAGCAGCCGTGGGCTGGTGCACAGCGCCCGCACCAGCGCCGCCCGCTGCTGCTGGCCGCCGGACAACCGGTCCGGGTGCTTGTCGACGTGCTCGCCGAGACCGAACCGTTCGAGCAGCTCGCGCGCGGTCGCCTCCGCCTCGGCCTTCGACCGGCCGTGCACCTTCCGCGGCGCGAGGGTGCAGTTGGCGAGCACCGACAGGTGCGGGAAGAGGTTGTAGGCCTGGAACACCATGCCGATCGACTGCCGCACCTCGCGCGGGTCGACCAGCGGGTCGGAGATCTCGCGTCCCTCGAACTCGATGACGCCGTCGTCGACGTCCTCGAGCAGGTCGAGGCAGCGCAGCAGGGTGGACTTGCCCGAGCCGGAGGAGCCGATCAGGCAGACCACGTCGCCGGTCTCGACGGTCAGCGAGACGCCGTCGAGCACCACGCGGTCGCCGTACGACTTGCGCACGTCGCGGACCTCGATCACCGGCACCCTCAGCTGGGGTGAGCTCACAGGACACCCGCCCGCTCGCGCCGGGCGACCCGAGCCGCCAACCAGTCGCACAGCCGCGCCAGCGGCACCGTCATCGCGACGAAGAAGCAGGCGACCACGACGTACGGCGTGTAGTTGAAGTTGAAGTTGGCGTAGTCGCGCGCGGTGAAGAGCGCGTCGAAGATCGACACCGACGCGACCAGGGCGGTGTCCTTCTGCAGCGAGACGAAGTCGTTGAGCAACGGGGGTACGACGCGGCGCACGGCCTGCGGCACCACGACGTGGCGCATCGTCTGGCCACGGGAGAGCGCGAGCGCCTCGGCGCTCAGGACCTGGGAGGGGTGGACCGACTCGATGCCGGAGCGGAACACCTCGGCGACGTAGGCCGAGTAGGAGATCACGAGCGCGACGGTCGCCCAGAAGAAGCTGCTGTCGGGGACGCCCTGGAGCTCCAGCGCCGGCATGCCGAAGGCGAAGAGGAAGACGAGGAGCAGGGTCGGTACGCCGCGGACCACGTCGGTGTAGACGACGGCCAGCCCCCGCACCGGCACCAGCCACGGCGAACGCGAGCTGCGCACGATCGCCAGCGCGAGCCCCAGCACCAGGATCAGCGGCTCCGCGATGAGGAACATCTTCACGTTGATCCAGAAGCCGTCGACGATCGCGGGCAGCGACTCCCGCGCGTGGAACCCGTCGAAGAACGACTCGCGCACCCGGGGCCACCCCGGCGAGAGGAGCACGACGGCCGCGAGCCCCCCGATCACGACGACGGTCGCGAGCGAGGCCGCGGCCACCCGGCGTCGGGAGAGCCGGGCGCGGACCCGGCGTCGCTCGAGCTCGCGGTCGCTCGGCGACCAGCCCGGCGCTTCCGGGGCGCTCACTGCAGCTCGGGCACGCTCACGACGTCGGACAGCCACTGCTGCTCGATGTCCGCGAGGGTGCCGTCCTCCTTGAGCGTCTCGAGCGCCAGGTTGACGCACGGGAGCAGCTCGCTGCCCTGCTCGAAGAGCAGTCCGAACTCCTCGGTCTCGCCGCCCTCGACCTGGAACTGGCCGACGAGCGTGGAGTCCGGGATCTCGACGGCGCTGATGTAGAACGCCGTCGGCAGGTCGGCGACGATCGCGTCGAGCTGGCCGTTGAGGAGCTGCTGCTTGGCCACGTTGGTGTCGTCGAGGACGGCCGGGTCCTGGTCGGGCTGGATCACCTCGCGGATCGCGGTCAGCGACGTGGTGCCGGTCTGGGCGCCGATCTTGAGGCCCTTGAGGTCCTCGAGGCTGGTGGCCTCGGCGGCCGGGGTGCCCTTGAGCGCGATGACCGCCTGGGCGGCGGAGTAGTAGCCCTCGGAGAAGTCGACGACCTCGTCCCGCTCGGGCGAGATCGAGACCTGGTTGATGTCGAAGTCGAAGTCCTTCTCGCCCGGCTTGGCCAGGCTGTTGAAGCCGACCTTGATCCACTCGACCTGGTCCTTCTCGAAGCCGAGCTCCTCGGCGAGGGCGTACGCGACGGCCGACTCGAAGCCCTTGCCGTTGGTCGGGTCGTTGTCCGAGAACCACGGTTCGTAGGCCGGGGAGTCGGTGCCGATGGTGAGCACGCCCTCCTTCTGGAGTGCCAGGTCCTCGACCGCGCACTCGTCGGCCTCGGCGACGTCGCCGGTGCGGTCCTCGGCCTTCTCCTCGGCGGCGCACGCGGTCGCGGCGACGGCGAGGACGGCGGTGGCGACGGCGGCGAGCGAGCGGTGGCTGAGGTGCAGGCGCATGGCGGGATCGTAGCGACGCAACCGGGCCGATGGTGGGCCACGTCACGAGCCGGAGGCTTGCAACTCGTTGCATAGGTGGGCGACACTCCTGCCATGGCCCTCGAGCACGCCCTCCTCGTCGCGCTGCGCGAGCAGCCGGCCTCGGGGCTGGAGCTCGCCCAGCGCTTCAGCCGGTCGATCGGCTTCTTCTGGAGCGCCACCCACCAGCAGATCTACCGGGTGCTCGGCCGGATGGAGTCCGACGGCTGGGTCCGGGTCGAGACCGTCGCCCAGCAGGGACGCCCCGACAAGAAGGTGTACGACGTCACGCCGCTCGGCGAGATCGCGCTCGCCGACTGGTTGGCCGAGCCGACCCCGGACAGCCCCCTGCGCAGCGACCTCGCGGTCAAGCTGCGGGGCGCGTCGTTCGGCGACCGGGAGGCCGTGCTGGAGTCGGTGCGCGCGCGACTGGTCGACCACCACACCCGGCTCGAGCACTACCGGCAGCTGATGAAGCGGGACTGCCCCGAAACCCCTGGCAGGACCGACCTGGGCGGGCTCGAGCTCGACCAGTACCTCGTGCTCCGCGGCGGCATCCTCATGGAGGAGACCTGGATCGCGTGGCTCACCGAATACCTGGAGGCACACCAGTGACTGTTCCCTCGACCGACCCAGCGACGGCGTACCCCCACCTGCTGGCGCCGCTGACCCTCGGCCCGCTCACGCTGCGCAACCGCGTGGTGATGGGCTCGATGCACACCGGTCTCGAGGACAGCGCGCTCAACACCGGCAAGCTCGCGGCGTACTTCGCCGAGCGCGCCCGCGGCGGCACCGGCCTGATCATCACCGGCGGCTACTCCCCCAACAAGCGGGGTTGGCTCAAGCCGCTGGCGTCGGAGATGACCAGCCGGCTGCAGGCGATGCGGCACCGTGAGATCACCGGAGCGGTGCACGCCGAGGGCGGCGCGATCGCGATGCAGGTCCTGCACGCCGGCCGCTACGGCTACCACCCGCTCAGCGTGAGCGCGTCGAACCGGAAGTCGCCGATCACCCCGTTCCGGCCGAGCGCGCTGTCGACCAAGGGCGTCGACCGCACCGCCTCCGACTTCGCCGACGCGGTCGCGCTCGCGCAGAAGGCCGGCTACGACGCGGTCGAGATCATGGGGTCCGAGGGCTACCTGATCAACCAGTTCCTCGTCGCCCGCACCAACGACCGCACCGACGCGTGGGGCGGTTCGGCCGAGAAGCGGATGCGCTTCCCCGTCGAGATCGTGCGCCGTGCGCGCGAGCTGGTCGGTGGCGACTTCCCGATCATCTACCGGATCTCGCTGCTCGACCTGGTCGAGGACGGCCAGACCTGGGAGGAGACGATCGAGCTCGCCCACCTGCTGGAGGACGCCGGCGTCACCGTGCTCAACACCGGCATCGGCTGGCACGAGGCGCGGGTGCCGACGATCATCACCCAGGTGCCGCGCGCCGCGTGGCGCGACTACACCGCGCGACTGAAGGCCGAGGTGTCGGTGCCGGTCTGCGCGTCCAACCGGATCAACACCCCCGAGACCGCCGAGGAGATCCTCGCTTCGGGCGACGCCGACCTGGTGTCGATGGCGCGGCCGCTGCTCGCCGACCCCGAGTTCGTCAACAAGGCGGCCGCGGGCCGCGCCGACGAGATCAACACCTGCATCGCCTGCAACCAGGCCTGCCTCGACCACGTGTTCAAGAACCAGAAGGCGTCCTGCCTGGTGAACCCGCGGGCCTGCCACGAGACGACGCTCGTGCTCCGCCCGACCCGGGTCCGGAAGTCGGTCGCCGTCGTCGGAGCCGGCCCCGCCGGGCTGGCCACCGCGGTCTCCGCCGCCGAGCGCGGCCTCGCGGTGACGCTGTTCGAGAAGTCCGAGGACCTCGGCGGGCAGTTCAAGCTCGCCATGCAGGTCCCCGGCAAGGAGGACTTCCGCGACACGCTCCGCTACTACCGGCGCCGGCTCGAGGTGCTCGGCGTCGACGTGCGGCTCGGCGCGGAGGCGACCGAGGCCGACCTGGCGTCGTACGACGAGGTCGTGCTGGCCACCGGGGTGCGGCCGCGGGTCCCCGCGATCCCGGGCGTCGACCACCCGCGCGTGCTGCGCTACGACCAGGTCCTGTCGGGCGAGGTGGTGCCGGGGCGCCAGGTGGCGGTGATCGGCGCCGGCGGCATCGGCGTCGACATGTCGGTGTGGCTGACCCACGACCCAGGCGCCCTTCGAGACGCCTCGTCCCTCGGCTCCTCAGGAACCGAAAGCCTCGGGGAGTGGATGGCCCACTGGGGCGTCGCCGACCCGAGCCTGCACCGCGGCGGGCTGACCGAGCCGAAGCCACGCGCGCCGCAGCGCGAGGTCACCCTGATCCAGCGCAAGACCACCCCGATCGGCATCGGGCTCGGCAAGACGTCGGGCTGGGCGCACCGGGCGGTGCTCAAGCAGTCCGAGGTGCGCCAGGTCCGCGGTGCGTCGTACGACCGGATCGAGCCGACCGCGTCGGGCGAGCGGCTGCGCCTCCACCTGACCGTCGACGGCGCTCCGGAGGTGATCGAGGTCGACCACGTGGTGCTGTGCGCCGGCCAGGAC
>NZ_JACEHF010000212.1:0-3813 GCF_014180685.1 Nocardioides pelophilus
CGCCGCGATCGGCGCCTACGACGACGTCGTCGCGGTCCTGTCCCGGATCTGGAACGAACACTTCGCCGGCCGGGTCCGGCTCGCCGCCCAGACCCTGGGCGCGATCGCCTGCGCGCTCCCGGCAGCGAGCGCCGCCGAGCGCGGTCCGCTCATCGCCCGCGCCGACGTGCTGCGGGCCGACGGCGACCTGGTGGTGGAGCGGTTCACCGCCAGCAACGCGGCCTGGGGTCCCGAGGGGCGGGCCTGGGCGCTCCGGCTCGCTGCCGAGCACCTCCGGGTGCAGTGGCTGAGCGGCGTCGACGCACCGGCGCGCGACGAGCTGCTTGCCGCGTGGGCCGCCGCGGTCGCGGCGTTCGAGGAGTTCGGCAGCGTGCCCGAGCTGGCCCGCGCCCGCACGACGTACGCCGGCATCCTGCGGCTGCTCGGCGACACTGCTGCCGCGCGGACGCAGGGCGATCTCGCGCGCGAGGCTGCCCACCGGCTCGGTGCTGTCGTGCTGCTCGACGAGCTGAAGGCCTCCGGCAGCGCCCCCGTGCGGGCGACGCCGGGAGATCCGCAGCGACTGACCGCCCGCGAGCGCGAGATCCTCGCGCTCGTCGCCGAGGGCCGCAGCAACGGCGAGATCGGCCGCCAGCTGTTCATCAGCACCAAGACCGTGAGCGTCCACGTCTCCAACATCCTCGGCAAGCTCGGTGCGGCCGGGCGCACCGAGGCGGCGGCGATCGCCCGCAGGGACGGGTTGTTGGGCTGAGGTCTCGTGACGGTCGCTGCGCGACCTCCTCGACCAACGGGGGGCGGAAGATCCGACCACGGTAGGAACCGCAGCGGCCGTCGGCGGCGTACCGTCGAGGGGTGACCGCTGAGCTGACCGACGACGCCGGTGCCGACACTCGGCCGCTGACCATGCAGCGCTTCGAGCGCGGCACGGGCACCCTGATCGGCGACCCGGGCCGGGCGCCGATCCCGCGGTCCGCCCTGCCCCCGGGACCGCGCTGGCCGGCGCTCGTGCAGACGGTGGCGCTGATGCGGTTCCGCCACCAGTTCCACCCCTACCTCCACAAGAAGTACGGCGACGCGTACACCGTCCGGCTGATCCCTGGCGGGCGCCCGCTGGTGCTGTTCACCAACCCGGACGTGACGAAGGAGATCTTCGCCGCCGACCCCGAGGTCTTCCACGCGGGCAAGGGCAACGCTGTCCTCGGGCCGATCATGGGGGAGCACTCCCTGCTGCTGCAGGACGGCGCCGAGCACCACCGCGCCCGCAAGCTGCTGATGCCGGCGTTCCTCGGCAACGCTCTGCGCGGCTACCGGACGATGGTCGCCGAGGTCGCTGCCGAGGAGGTCGACAGCTGGACCGACGGCGAGGAGTTCGCCTCGCTGGACCGGATGAACGCGCTCACCCTCGAGGTGATCCTGTCCGTCGTCTTCGGCGTCAGCGACGAGCAGCGACTCGCCGCGCTGCGGCCGCGGGTGACCGCGACGGTCGACATCCGGCCCGCGATCCTGCTGGGGTGGGCCTACCCCTGGCTGCAGCGGTTCGGGCCCTGGCGGCGGACGGTCGACAACCAGATCGAGCTCGACCGGCTGATGTACGCCGTCATCCGCGAGCGGCGGGCGGCCGCCGACGTCGAGGACCGCAAGGACGTGCTGTCGCGCCTGATGACCGCCGGCGACCCCGAGCATCCCGACGACCGGCTCGACGACACCGAGCTGCGCGACCAGCTGGTGACCCTCCTCCTCGCCGGTCACGAGACCACCGCGAGCGCCCTGTCCTGGGCGCTCTACGAGCTCGGCCGCGACCCCGAGCTGCTCGCCCGCTGCCAGCGTGCCGCCGACGCGGGCGACGCCGCGGGGCTCGCCTGGCTGGAGGCCGTGCTCAAGGAGTCGATGCGGCTGCACCCGATCATCCCGATGGTCGTGCGCACCCTGATGAAGCCGGCCCGGGTGGGCGGCTTCGACCTGCCGGCCGGCACCACCGTCGGCCCGTCGATCGTGATGAGCCACCAGCTGCCGGCGAACTTCCCGGACCCCGACCGCTTTCTCCCGGAGCGCTTCCTGCCGGACCTGTCGGGCACCGAAGCCCCGTCGCTGCACGTCTGGATCCCGTTCGGCGGCGGTGTCCGGCGCTGCATAGGCGCCGGCTTCTCGCTGATGGAGGGCGCCGAGATCCTGCGCCAGGTCCTCGGCAAGTACGACGTCGCCGCGGTCGCCGACGACGTCCCCCGGGTCCGCAACATCACCAGCGTCCCGCGCAACGGCGCCCGGATCCGGGTCACCCGTCGGGGCTGATCGGGCGCTTCGTCGTACCTGAACTATCGGCCCTGTCTTCGCGCGAACGAGGGCCGGAAGTTCAGGTACGACGAGTCTCAGACCAGCCGCGGCAGTACGTCGACCGTGGCCGCGACATCCTCGAACAGGTCGCAGTAGGTGAGGTAGTCCTCGCGGGCGACCGAGCAGGTGAGGGTCACGCCCAGGCCGTCGACCAGCCAGGCCCACTGGTCGCACACCACGTCGGCGGCGCCGAACCGGTGGGCGAACCGGACGTAGGCGACCCGGTGGTCGCCGAGGTCGAACTCGTCGGCGTCCTCCAGGGCGAAGTCGACCAGCTGGGCGCGCAGGTCGAGCACGGCCTGGCCGCGCCAGACGGCGAGGTCGACGTCGACCGCGGAGCAGCGGAGAGCGATCTCGGGCGAGACGCCGCTGGTCGGCACCGACCGCGGCCGCGCGGCGAGGATCACGCCGTGCCCGAGGTCGCGCCGGGTGTGCCAGGTCCGCGGGACGGTCAGGGTCACGTCGTTCTCGGTGATCATGTGAGGACTCCCTCGAAGCCGTCGGGACAAGGGGCGTGCGCAGCAGGCAGGGGGAGCAGCAGCGGTGGCGGGAGCGGCGCCGACGACGCAGCCACCATCGGGAGCGGGTACGTCGGCCGAGGTGCCGGGTCGGACCCCGGCCCCGGCCCCGGGGCCGGAGCGGGGAGGTCGGGCGACGTCGTCGGGATCGTCGGAGCCGCAGGCGCGGGCGGCGGTGCCGGAGGCGGTGCCGGCGGCGGGGCCGGCGGCGGGGCGGTCGGCGGGGCGGTCGGCGGGGCGGTCGGCGGGTCGGTCGGCTGGGCGACACGCGGTGGCAGGTCGTCGACGGGGATCGCGGGGGCGAGCGGGCCGGTGGTGGACCGTTGGACCGCTCGCCACCACGCGGCATCCGCAGCCTGCGCCTCGGCGTGAGCACCGGTCGCGCGGGCCTCGAGCCGCTCGTAGGCCGCGTCGATCGGTGTCTCCGGCACCGGGGTCCAGAGGACCTGCTCGTCGGCGGTGACCTCCAGCCCCGCCTCCAGCGCGGCGTCGCGGACCCGACCGAGCTCCCGCCGGACGCCCGCGATCCGGGTCGCGTAGTCGTCGAGGGCCGCGGCCAGCGCGTGCACGTCGTCGGCGACGCCCCGCGCCTCCGCGCCGAGCACCGCCGACGCCGCGCGGTAGCTCCCCGCGGCGACGCC
Source organism: Nocardioides pelophilus (assembly GCF_014180685.1). GTDB lineage: Bacteria > Actinomycetota > Actinomycetes > Propionibacteriales > Nocardioidaceae > Nocardioides > Nocardioides pelophilus. The sequence continues at coordinate 3,491 of NZ_JACEHF010000212.1, forward strand.
GCGGAAGTGCTCACCGGGCGTCGCGGCCTGGCCGTCGAGGAAGTCGGCCGCGTGCGCGGCCGCGCGGGCGACAGCGCGCAGCGCGTCGGCGGCCTCGTGGCACGGAGCGGCGTCGGGCGGGAGCGCGACGCTGAAGGACCAGCCCACACCTCACCGCCACTCCGTGGCCGACAGGACCACGAACCTGAGGCTCACCTCGGCGTCGACCGCCTCCGCCTCGTGGACGAACGCCTGCAGGCTGCGGCCGTTGGCGGCGAGTCGTGCGGCGAGCCGCCGCACCCGCCGGACGAGCCGGTCCTGGGCGGGGCCGGCCGCGACCGCCG
>NZ_JACEHF010000212.1:3843-6436 GCF_014180685.1 Nocardioides pelophilus
CGCGCAGCAGGTCGGCCTCGTCGACGGCGGTCCGGCCGGCGCGGAGGAGGGCGTCGGGATCGAGGTCGAAGGTCATGCCGGCAGCCTGCGCCGCCGGGGAGTACGCCGAAACGTGGCCGGTCGCGGCCTGTGGATGGCCGCGTGCCGAACCGCCTCAGAGGTCGAACGCGGCGCGCACCTGGTCCTCGGTCAGGCCGTAGTCGGCCAGGTCGTAGCGGTGCGAGGGACGCGCCTGTCCGGTGCGGGACTCGGCGTCGATCCGGGCCACCTCGGCGCGGGCCGCGTCGCTCCAGGGGATCCCGAACGCGTCGTAGATGCCGGCGACGGTGCCGACCGGATCGGCGACGAACGCGCGGTAGTCGACGTCGACGAACTGGGCGGCGTCGTACCGCTGCCGGGCCTCGGTGAACCGCTGCCACGACCGCTCGAGCATCCCGAGCTGGGTGCGCCCGATCGTGTCGCCGACGAAGGTGGTCGAGGTGCCGGCCGTCGCCTCCGCCGACAGCGAGCAGGCGGACGCGATCGAGGTGACCGGGTCGCGCCGGGTGCAGACGATCAACGCGTCCGGGTAGACCTTCATCAGCGCGTCGAGCGCGACCAGGTGCGAGGGGTTCTTCAGCACCCAGCGCTTCTCCTGGTCGTGCAGGCCGATCAGCTGGAGGTTCTTGCGGTGCCGCTCGTAGGCGTCGGTCCAGTCCTGCTCCGCGAGCCACGCGGAGTAGCGCGGCACGTTGGCCAGCGACTCGAAGGAGATCGACTTGCCGGTCTGCCGGAGCAGCCGCCAGCACTCCTCGGGAGAGGTCGCGTCCATGTAGTGGATCCCCATGAACTCGGGGTTCGCAACGTGGTGCTGCTGGAAGGCGCCCTGCATCGCGCTGAAGATCGGGTCGTCCTCCCAGGTCTCCCGGGGCGGGCGCGGCTGCGGGTACTCCGTCAGCCACAGCTCCAGGCCCTGGTGGCCGGGGTCGGCGCAGAGCAGCCGGTGCAGGGCCGTGGTGCCGGTCCGGGGGAGGCCGACGACGAAGATCGGCCGCTCGATCGGCACGGCGGCGTGCTCCGGGAACTCCGCGAAGCGGGCCTGCGTCATCAGCCGCCCGACCAGCGCGCTCTTGACCTGCGAGCGGTGGAAGTAGTTGCCGACCGGCGTCAGCCCGGCCTCCGGGGAGGCGAGGTCGTCGACGAGCAGCCGCAACCCCTCCTCGTGCCCCAGGTCGTCGGGGCCGCCGAAGTCGGTCAGCCCGGTGGTGCGTACGGCGGCCGCGGCGATGTCGTCGTACGACCCGACGTCGGGGCGCTGGCGGGGCTCGCTCATACGTGGAACTCGCCGCAGTCGACGTTGAGCATCACGCCGGTGACCGCGGACGCGAGGTCGCTGGCGAGGAAGAGCGCAGCGTTGGCGACCTCGTCGGGCGTCGCGAGCCGCTTCAGGTCGGTGGGCGCGGCCTTCTCGGCGTACACCTCGTCGTGGGTGCGGCCGGTCTCCTGGGCGATCCAGTCGAAGTAGGCCTTGTTGACGTCCTCGTAGATGTAGGACGGCGCGACGCTGTTGACCCGGATGCCGCGCGGCCCGAGCTCGGTCGCCAGCGACGAGGCGAGGTGCTCGAGGGTGCCCTTGGACAGCTTGTAGCCGGAGTACTCCGGCTGGCTGCTGTAGATCACGCACGAGTTGAGCATGATCACCGAACCCTTGCTCTCGGCCAACGCGTCGGCGAAGAGCGAGGAGAGGCGCAGCGGGGCGAAGACGTTGGTCTCCTGCGCGGCGCGCAGGCCGTCGAGGTCGAGTGTGGTGATGGGGTCCATCGGCGGGATCCCGAACGCGTTGTTGATCAGGCAGTCGACCCGCCCGAACTCCGCGAGGGTCGCCTCGACCAGGGCCTGCCGCGAGGCCTCGTCGGTGATGTCGGTCGGTACGACGAGCGCGCGCCGCCCGTGCTCGCGCACGACGGCCGCCATCTTCTCGAGCCGCTTCTCGGTGCGGCTCACCAGCACCAGGTCGGCGCCCATCAGCGCTGCCTGCTCGCCGAGCGCCCGGCCGAGGCCCGGACCGACGCCGGAGAGAACGATGACCTTGTCCGTCAGCAGAGGAATCACGCGGGCAAGACTAGAACGTGTTTCAGTTTTGCGCCAGCGTTGCACCCACAAGGGGCCGGCTCCGGCGCCAAGCTCTGGGTCGTCGAGGCAACATGGACGGCATGGATCGAGCACGTGATCGCCTCGCGGCCGATCGTGTCCACACGCTCAGGCGGTTGGCGAGCCTGACCGACGACTTCGACGCCGTGGTTGAAGCCTCCCGGGACACCAACGCGGACGACGAGCACGATCCCGAGGGGACGACGATCGCATTCGAGCGTTCCCAGGTCGCAGCCCTCGTCCGGCAGGCGCACCGCCAGCTTGCCGAGATCGACGCCGCCATGACGAGGTTGGACGCGGGCACCTTCGGCACGTGCGAGGGCTGTGGACGGCCCATCGCCGAGGAGCGGCTCGAGGCCAGGCCGGTGGCGCGCACGTGCATCCGGTGCGCGTCGTCGAGCGGACGATGACCGCGCAGCGCGCAGATCGCCGAGTCGGCTCTTGTTGGCAAGAGCCGACTCGG
>NZ_JACEHF010000213.1 GCF_014180685.1 Nocardioides pelophilus
CGGAGCAGGCGCCGGATCGTCGCGGCCGGGTGGAGCGCGCCGGTGGGGTTGGTCGGGTTGCCGACGACGACCAGGTCGGCGTCGTCCGGGACCCGGGTCGGGTCGAGCAGGAACGGCAGCGGGAGCACGACCTCGCTCACCCGATGACCCGCCTGCTCCAGCGCCGCGTGCGGCTCGGTGAACTGCGGATGCACCACCACCGGCCGTCGCCACGGCCGGAGCCGGGCGACCAGGGTGAACGCCTCGGCTGCCCCCGCAGTGACCAGGACCTCGTCCTCGGACCGGCCGTGGTGGGCGGCGACCGTCGCCCGGGCGGCTGCGCTCGACGGATAGGCGCCGATCGAGTCGAGGGACGCACGGAGGGCCGCGTCGAGCCAGACCGGCCGCGGCCCGGCGTACACGTTGACGGCGAGGTCGAGCAGGCCGCCGACCTCGACGTCGCCGTGGTGGCGCAGCGGGTCGGGAAGGTCAGCCACGGCCGTGCACCGCCTCCGCGAAGCGCCGCGCGAGGTGGGGGTGGCCGGCCCAGTGGGTGTGGAGGTACGACGCGTGCAGGGTCGGGCTGGCGAAGCCGACCTGCTCCCCGTCGACGCTCCACGCGGGCGTCGCGCTCGCCGTCGGGGTCACCCGGGTGCGGTGGAACTCGTGCCCCGTCGCCCGCTCGCCGGCGCGGGTCAGCAGGTTGTCCGTGACCGCCGTCGCCTCGGGGTAGCGCAGCGTCAGCCGCTCCGTCATCGCCGCGTCGGCGTCGAGGACCCCCGCCATCGGCGCACCGTCGAGGGTGCGGCACAGGTAGAGCAGCCCCGCGCACTCGGCGACCGTCGGCAGCCCGTCGAGCACCGCTCCGCGGATCTCGTCGCGCAGCGTCGCGTTGTCCGCCAGTGCAGCGGCGTGGACCTCGGGGAAGCCGCCACCGAGGTAGAGGCCCTTCGTGCCCTCGGGGAGAGCGGGGTCGGTCGCCGGGTCGAAGGCGACGACGCGGCACCTGGCCGCCTCGAGGAGCTCGGCGGTCTCGGCGTACCGGAAGGTGAACGCGCGCCCGCCCGCCACCGCGACCACGGGTCGCCCGGTCTCGTGACGGTCGCCAGAGCGACCTCCTCGACCAGCGGGAATCGTCGTTGGTCGAGGAGGTCGCGCAGCGACCGTCACGAGACCCGGTGACCACGGCCGGGGCGCCGCTGGTTGAGGTGCGAGCGGAGCGAGCCTCGAAACCAAGGCATCAACCGGTGGCGAAACTGGCCGGGGCGCCGCTGGTTGAGGTGCGAGCGGAGCGAGCCTCGAAACCAAGGCATCAACCGGTGGCGGAGCTGGCCGGGGCGCCGCTGGTTGAGGTGCGAGCGGAGCGAGCCTCGAAACCAAGGCATCGCGGGCCGACCACGGCTCGGCGTCGAGGTCGGGCGCGGTGCGAGCGAGGGCGAGGACGGCGTCGAGGTCGACGGTCTCCGCGATCCGCTCGGCGAGGCGGTCGACGACGTCGGCGGCCTCGCGGCGCTCGGCGGCGGGGATCAGCCCGAGGTGGCGCGACGGGGTGGCGAGGTCGGGGTCACGGGGGACCACGCCGAGCACCGGAAGGTCGATCGCGTCGCGGACCTCCGCCGCGTGCCGCGGGGAGCCGGCCTGGTTGAGGATCACCCCGGCGACCTGGACGGACGGGTCCCAGGTCGCCATCCCGTGCACGACCGCGCCGATCGACCGCGACGAGCGCGCGATGTCGACGACGAGCACGACGGGGGTGCCGGTCAGGGTCGCCACGTGCGCGGTCGAGGAGAAGCCGCGACCGCCGACGCGTCCGTCGTACAGGCCCATGACGCCCTCGATCACAGCGACGTCGGCCGGCGTGGGCCGGAGCGCGCCGTGCAGGAGCAGGGGTACGACGCGCGCCTCGCCCACCAGGTGCGGATCGAGGTTCCTCCCCGGGCGACCGCACGCCAAGGCGTGGTAGCCGGGGTCGATGTAGTCGGGCCCGACCTTGTGGCCGCTCACGTCGAGACCCGCGCGGGACAGAGCCGCCATCAGGCCGGTGGCGACGGTGGTCTTGCCCTGGCCGGTGGCCGGGGCCGCGATGACGACCCGGGGGAGCGTGGTCACCACTCGATGCCCCGCTGGCCCTTCTGCCCGGCGTCCATCGGGTGCTTGACCTTGGTCATCTCGGTGACCAGGTCGGCCGCCTCGAGCAGCCGCGGGTCCGCGCGGCGGCCCGTGATCACGACGTGCTGGCGTCCCGGCCGGTTCGTCAGGGTCTCCAGCACGTCGTCGAGGTCGATCCACCCCCAGTTGAGGGGGTAGGTGAACTCGTCGAGCAGGTAGAGGTCGTGCTCCTCGGCAGCCAGCCGGCGCTTGATCTCCGCCCAGCCCTCGGCCGCCGCCGCGGCGTGGTCGTCCTCGGTGCCGCCCTTGCGGGACCAGGACCAGCCGGAGCCCATCTTGTGCCACTCGACGGTGCCGAACCCCGACGGGAGCTGCTCGAAGGCGGTCTGCTCGCCGAGGCGCCACTTGGCCGACTTCACGAACTGGAAGACCCCGATCCGCCAGCCCTGGTTCCAGCCGCGCAGCGCGAGGCCGAAGGCTGCGGTCGACTTCCCCTTGCCGTCGCCGGTGTGCACCATCAGCAGCGGTCGGTTGCGGCGTTGCTTCGTGCTGAGCCCGTCGTCGGGTACGACGAGCGGCTGTCCCTGTGGCACTAGCCCCTCCAGGTCTCGTGGTGGATGGCGTCGGCCAGCGGCCGGCGGGAGCGCCAGCCGTGCCGCTCCAGGTCGGGCACCGACTCCAGGTGGGAGACCGTGCCGAGGCACAGCCACGCGACGGGTCGGGCGTGCGCAGGGATGCCGAGCAGGTCGCGCAGGAACGGCTCGCGGTAGAACGACACCCAGCCGACGCCGAGGCCCTCGGCGGTCGCGGCGAGCCAGAGGTTCTGGATGGCGAGGACGGTCGAGAAGAGTCCCGTGTCGGCGATGGCGTGCCGGCCGAGGACGTGGGGGCCCCCGCGCTCCTGGTCGTGGGTGACCACGACGCCCATCGACGACTCGCAGATGCCCTCGACCTTGATCCGGTCGAAGGTCGCGCGGCGCTCGGGCGGGAGCGAGGCGGCGAAGGTGTCGCGCTCGCTCGCGACGTGGTCGCGGAACGCCCGTCGGGTGGCGGGGTCCCGGACCACGACGAAGTCCCACGGCTGGCTCATCCCGACGCTCGGCGCCCGGTGCGCCGCGCCGAGGACCCGCTGCAGCACCTCGTCGCCGACCGGTGCGCCGGTGAACTCGGCCCGGACGTCGCGACGGCGCGCGATCACGTCGTACAGCGCCAGCGTCTCGGCAGTCGGGGTCGTGTGCCTCAGCACCCCGGATTCGGCGGTCTCAAGCACACAACCCTCCTCGGGCGACGGTGGTCAGGGCGTCGGCGCTCACGTCGCCGACCGGCACGTGCCCGGCCCCGAGCTGGTCCGCCAGCGCGCGGGCGAGCCCCATCCGCAGCGGGCCGCCCTCGCAGTCGACGACGACGGCCGCGACGCCGGTGGCGGCCAGCCCTGCCGCGGCAGCGCGGGACCGCGCGATCGCGTCGGCGCCGGAGGTGGCGCGACCGTCGGTGACCACCACGAGCAGCGGCCGTCGGCGCGGGTCGCGGATGCGCTCGAGCGCGAGCACCTTGGCGGCCTCGAGCAGGCCCTCCGCCAGCGGCGTCCGGCCTCCGGCGGGCAGGTCCTCGAGGCGGGTGGCGGCCACGTCGACCGAGCTGGTCGGCGGCAGTGTCAGGTCGGCCCGGTCGCCTCGGAACGTCACCAGTCCGACCTTGTCCCGCCGCTGGTAGGCGTCGAGCAGCAGGCTCAGGACGGCTGTCTTGACCTGCTCCATCCGCTTGCGTGCGGCCATCGAGCCGGACGCGTCCACGCAGAAGAGGACCAGGTTGGACTCCCGTCCCTCACGGACGGCGACCCGCACGTCCTCGGCCTCCAGCAGCAGGCGGCCGGCGCGCCGCCCGCGCCCGTGCTGGTGGGGCACCGCGGCGCGGATCGTCTCGACCAGGTGCAGCGCGCCACCGCCTCCGGTCGGCCGCTCGGCGCCGACCCGGCGACCGGTCTCAGTGCGCGCGCGGCTGCGGCGGCCCGCCGTACCGGCGCCGGTGCCGCGCACAGTGAAGAGCCGGGCGCGGTACGGCGCGGTCGTGCCGGTCGTCGTGCCGGTCGTGGCGTCGGTCGTGCCGTCGGCGAGGGAGGTGGCCTCGGTGTCGGCGGAGCCGCGGACGTCATACGACCCTTCACCTGTTGGTGCACTGTCGTATGACGTCCCGGTGTCGTTGGGCGGGACGTCATACGGACCTTGACCCGTTGGTCCATCGTCGTATGACGTCCCCTGGTCCTGACCTGGCCCGGGATCGGGGTCGAGATCGTCGTGGGGGTCGGGGTCGGGGTCGGGGTCCGGGTCGGGGTCCAGGTCGTCGTCGCCCAGCGCCTCGCGCAGCAGGTCGTCGTCGAGTCCGGGGCTGTCGAAGGGGTTGCGCCGGCGGCGGTGGGGGAGAGCGAGCCGGGCCGCGACCTCGATGTCCTCGAGTACGACGGACTCCCGGCCGCTCCACGCCGCGTGGGCGGACGCCGTGCGGGCCATCACGATGTCGGCGCGGAGGCCGTCGACCTCGAACGCGGCACACACCTCGGCGATCCGGAGCAGCGCCGTGTCCGCGAGGAGCACCTCGCCGACCCGCTTCCGGGCCGCCGCGATCCGGGACTGCAGCGCCGCCTCGGCGTCGGCGTAGGTCGCGGCGAAGGCGTCCGGGTCCGCGTCATGCGCCATGCGCCGGCGTACCACCTGGGCGCGCAGTGCCGGGTCGCGCGGCGCGGCGACCTCGACGGTGAGGCCGAACCGGTCGAGCAGCTGCGGGCGCAGCTCGCCCTCCTCGGGGTTCATGGTGCCGACCAGGACGAACCGGGCGTCCCGCTCCACGGACACCCCGTCGCGCTCGACGGTGACCCGCCCCATCGCGGCTGCGTCGAGCAGCACGTCGACCAGGTGGTCGTGGAGCAGGTTCACCTCGTCGACGTAGAGGATCCCGCGGTGCGCCTTGACCAGCAGCCCGGGCTGGTACTCCGCCCGTCCCTCCGAGAGCGCGCTCTCGAGGTCGATCGACCCGAGCACCCGGTCCTCGGTGGCGCCGATCGGCAGCTCGACCAGCCGCGCGTGCTGCCCGTCGACGGGCGGCAGCACGGCAGCCAGGGCGCGCACGATGGTCGACTTGGCGGTGCCCTTCTCGCCGCGCACCAGCACGCCGCCGACCTCGGGCGTGATCGAGGTGAGGACGAGCGCGAGGGCCATCGGGTCGAGGCCGCCGGGTGCGTCCATGTCGGCGCCGAGCACGGCGCTGAACGGGAACGCGGATCGTGGAGCGGTGGTCATCGGTTCCTCCCTGATGCGTAGAGCCAGGACTCGCCCGCGGCCGCGTCGGCCAGAGTCGGGTCGGCCAGAGTCGGGTTGGCCAGAGCTGCGCCGACCAGGATCACGGCGGCCTGCCGGAGCCCGGCGGCCTCCACCTGGTCGGCGATGCTGCCGACGGTGCCGCGGAGCACGACCTCGCCGGGCTGGGTCGCCCGGTGGACGACGACGACCGGGCAGCCCTCGCCGTAGGACGGCGCGAGCTCGGCCATCAGCTCGCGGGTGCGGGTGATCGCGAGGTGCAGCACGAGGGTGGCGCCGGTCGCAGCGAACGCGGCCAACGACTCGCCCTCCGGCATCGCCGTCGACCGCGCCTGGGTGCGGGTGAGCACGACCGACTGCGCCACCAGCGGCACGGTGAGCTCGTTGCCGACCAGCGCGGCGGCGGCGGCGTACGCCGGGACGCCGGGCGTGACGTCCCATCCGACCCCGGCCGCGTCGAGCCGGCGGGTCTGCTCGTGCAGCGCCGAGTAGAGCGACGGGTCGCCCGACGTGAGTCGGACGACGTCTCGGCCGGCCGCGTGCGCCTCGACCATGGCGGCGGTGATCTGGTCCAGGTCGAGCCGCTGGGTGTCGACGAGGTGGGCGTCCGGACGGCAGTGACCGAGGACCGCGGCGTCGACGTACGTCCCTGGGTAGAGGACGACGTCCGCCTCCGCGAGCAGTCGAGCGGCCCGGAGGGTGATCAGGTCGGCAGCACCCGGGCCGGCCCCGACGAAGTGGACGGTCGGTCGGGGGACGCTCATCGGGCCACCGCCCACTGGGTGACGGCGCGGAGCGGGGTCCAGCCGGTGCGCCCGCCCAGGGGCGCGGCCTGCTCGACCGAGATCCGGGTGAGCTCACCGCCGTGGCGCTGGTACGACGCGACCAGCAGCTGCTCGGTCTCCAGCGTGACGCCGTGGGCCACGAGCCGGCCGTGGGGCGCGAGCGCGTCGAGGCAGCGTTCGATCACGTCCGCGCTCGCGCCGCCACCCACGAACACCGCGTCGGGGGCCGGGAGGTCGGCG
>NZ_JACEHF010000214.1 GCF_014180685.1 Nocardioides pelophilus
CGCCGCGCTAGCTGCCCGTCCCCGGCGGGCGGGGCCGGTCCGGCCGGCGCGCGGTCAGGAGCCCCGCGGCGCCGGCGAGCACCAACGCCGCCCCCTCGCCGATCGACAGCCACGCCGTGGTCGTCGCCGACATCGTGGTCGCGTCGACCAGGAGCGGCTGGGCCTCCTCGCTGAACTCGACCAGCTCCTCGAAGCGGCCGATCGCCGCGTCGGTCTCGGCGAGGTCCTCCGCAGGCACCGCGGTGCCGTCGTAGGCGTCGAAGACCAGGGCGACGTCCGCCAGTCCGGCCTGGCGCGCTTCGACCTTCTCCACCGAGAACGGGCGCAGCGAGTCGAGCAGCGCGTCGGTGTCGCGTGCCTTGTCGAGGTGCCCGAGGGCCAACGGCGTGCCCGCGACTGCCACGCCGGCGACGAGCACGACGACCGCGGCCCACCGGCTCGGGCGCACCGCGCCGACACCGCCGGCGATCACCACGACCACCGCCAGGACGAGCAGCCCGACCACCGCTCCGAAGAGATCGAGGCCGAGCCCGGGAAGCGCCGCGGCACTGTCGAACTGCCCCTGCCGCTGGTCGAGGTTGCCCACGACCTTCTCGGCGAGCTCCTGGGCCGCAGGCAGCCGGGCCGCGGCCTCGGACAGCGTGGGGTCGCCCGCGACCTCGGCGGCGAAGTCGGGATCTGCCGCCATCTGGGTGAACGTGGCGTCGATCCGCGCCAGGTCGGCCTGGATGGTGCTGAGGCCGTCGTCGGTGAGGAAGGGCGAGGCTCCGTCGAGCACCTCGTCCCCGGAGCGGGACGCGTCGAGCTGGGACGCCCCGACGATCACGCCGACCATCAGCAGACCCGTGACGCAGGCCAAGGCGAAGGGCAGCCGTCGGAGGACCCCGGTCGCGCTCACGGGCGCAGTATGGCAACCCGGCTGCGCCCCCGGAGTGGAAATGCGACAACCGCAGCGGTCGCCGCCGGCCCCGATCCGTCGTACGCTGCCGCCATGCAGAACGAGAACACGTTCTACCCGGGCGGCGACGCCGAGGTCCCGGTCGTCGTCTGGGGCTCGGGCAACATGGGGCGGGCCTCGATCCGTGCGGTCGCGGCGCACGCGGGGCTGCGGCTGGCCGCCGTCGTCGTCTCGAGCGAGGCCAAGGACGGTCAGGACGCCGGCGACCTCGCCGACCTCGGCCGCGCGCTCGGCGTTGCGGCAACCCGTGACGCGGATGCCGCCATCGCCACCCTGGGCGGGCGCGGTGCCGTCGCCTACATGGCGTCCGGTGAGCTGCGCCCCGAGGACGCGGCCGCCGACATCGAGCGCTGCCTGCGGGCCGGCGCGGTGGTGGTCTCGCCGTCGGTCTACGCCCTCTACGACCATCGCAGCACGCCCCCGGAGATGCGCGAGCCACTGGCGAAGGCGTGTGCCGACGGCGGCAGCGCGCTCTTCGTCAGCGGCATCGACCCCGGCTGGGGCAACGACCTGCTGCCGGCGCTGGTGAGCGGGCTCGGGGCGGAGGTCGAGCAGGTCCGCTGCCAGGAGATCTTCGACTACTCGACCTACGACGCCGAGGACTCCGTGCGCTTCATCGTCGGCATGGGCCAGCCCATGGACTACGAGCCGATGATGGTGGCCGAGGGAGTGCCGAGCATGGTCTGGGGCGGGCAGGTGCGGCTGATCGCCCGCGCGCTGGGCGTCGAGATCGAGGAGATCCGCGAGACCCACGAGCGGCGGCCGCTCGACGCCACGGTCACCACCCGCCTCGGCGAGTTCGTCGCCGGCGCCCAGGGTGCGCTGCGGTTCGAGGTGCAGGGCATCGTCGGAGGTCGGCCGGTCATCGTGATCGAGCACGTCACCCGGATCACCCCGGACTGCGCGCCCGACTGGCCCACGCCCGCCGACGGCGGCGACGGCGCACACCGCGTCGTCATCGAGGGCCGGCCGCGGATCGAGGTGAGCGTCGAGGCCACCGACGAGGGCGGCAACCGCGCCGCCGGCGGCAACGCGACCGCGGCCAACCGCCTCGTCAACGCGATCCCGTGGCTGCGCGCCGCCGATCCCGGCCTGTACGACGGGCTCGAGGTCCCGCTGCAGCCGAGTGTCTACCTCGCCGACGGAAGGGCCTGAGATGTTCATCGACGTACCCGAGGGCAAGGACCCGATCCTCTACGTGTGGGGCGAACTGGTGCCGGGCATCGGGCCGGCCGCCTCCGCGTTCGCGATGAGCATCTACGAGCACAGCACGCTCGGCCTCCGCGAGTTCGAGGCCGCCCGGCTCCGGATCGCGCAGATCAACGGCTGCCTGTTCTGCCAGGACTGGCGCACCGAGCGGGACGGCGTGAAGGTCGAGGAGACGTTCGACCGCGCGGTCGAGGAGTGGCGCACGACCGACGCGTTCGACGACCGCACCCGGCTGGCGGCCGAGTACGCCGAGCGCTACGCCCTCGACCACCACGGTCTCGACGAGGAGTTCTGGACCCGGATGCGCGCGTCGTACGACGACCGCGAGATCGCCGAGCTCAGCATGTGCATCGGCTCCTGGCTGTCCTTCGGGCGGCTCAACCGGGTGCTCGGGCTCGACGCGGCCTGCGTCCTGCCGAGCCACGTGACGGGCTGACCACCGCCGGTCCGCTGGCATCGGCGGGCCGTAGGCTCGGACCATGGCCGATCAGCTGACCGTCATCGTCCTCGCTGCCGGGGGCGGCACCCGGATGAAGTCCAAGACGATGAAGGTGCTGCACCGGATCGGCGGACGCACCATGATCGGCCACGTCCTCAGCGCGGTCGGCGGGCTCGAGCCGACCCGGGTCTGCGCGGTCGTCGGCCACCAGCGGGAGCAGGTCGGCGCCCACATCCTCGAATGCCTGCCGGAGGCGGTGCTCGCGGTCCAGGAGGACCAGCTCGGCACCGGTCACGCGGTCCGCATCGCGCTCGAGGCGCTCGCCGCCCAGCAGGCGGCGCCCGAGAGCGGCACCGTGCTCATCGCGTACGGCGACACGCCCCTGCTCGAGGGCGACACGCTGCGCTGGTTCGCTGCCGAGCACGAGGCTGCGCAGGCGGCCGTCAGCATCCTGTCCGGGGTCGTCGACGCGCCGACCGGCTACGGCCGGATCGTCCGGGACGCCGAGGGCGACGTGCTCGCGATCGTCGAGGAGAAGGACGCCAGCGACGAGCAGCGGGAGATCCGTGAGATCAACTCCGGGATCCTCGCGTTCGACGCGTCCTTCCTGGGCGACGTGGTCGGCCGCATCGGCAACGACAACGCCAAGGGCGAGTACTACCTGACCGACACCGTCCAGATGGCGCGCGACGCCGGCCTGACCGTCACCGCCTTTCCCGTCGACGACGTCTGGCAGACCGAGGGCGCCAACGACCGCGCCCAGCTGGCCGTGCTCGGGCGCGAGCTCAACCGCCGCATCGTCACCCGGTGGATGAAGGACGGCGTGACGGTCATGGACCCCGAGACGACCTGGATCGACGCCGGAGTCGCGCTGGCCCCCGACGTCACGATCCTGCCCGGCACGCAGCTGCTCGGCGCGACCGTCGTCGGGGAGGACGCGGTGATCGGGCCCGACACCACGCTCGACGACTGCGAGATCGGCGCGGGCGCGCGCGTCGTACGCACCCATGGCCAGCTGGCCGTGATCGGTGACGGCGCCACCGTCGGCCCCTTCTCCTACCTCCGGCCCGGCACGACGCTCGGCGCCGGCGGCAAGATCGGCGCCTTCGTCGAGACCAAGAACGCCCGGATCGGTGACGGCGCCAAGGTGCCGCACCTGTCGTACGTCGGCGACGCCGAGATCGGGGAGGGCACCAACATCGGGGCCGGCACGGTCTTCGCCAACTACGACGGCGTCAACAAGCACCGGACCACGGTGGGCAAGCACGCCCGCACCGCCTCCAACAACACCTTCGTCGCACCCGTGCGGATCGGCGACGGCGCGGCGACCGGCGCGGGCACCGTCGTGCGCCGCGACGTCCCGCCGGGCGCGCTCGCGGTGAGCGTCGGGCAGCAGCGCAACCTGGAGGGGTGGGCGCAGGCCAAGCGGCCGGGGACCGCGCAGGCCGAGGCAGCCGCAGCGGCGCAAGCCGCGGCGGACGAGGGCGACCCGGACATCTGAGGGCCGGTCTCGCGACGCCGCGGGCTGATGTAACACGCTGTTCGCGGATCTCGGCGACGCTCGGCGTCGGTGGGAGACCGTTGCATCGGGGCCGAAGGGACGTCGACGTCCTGCAAGAGCGGCGAACAGCGTGTTACATCACGCGTGCCGTACGGCGACTCCGGCGCGCCGACTCGGGCCGCCCGTGAGCCGGGCCGGTGGGTGAACAGTCCCAAAACGGGCGGGAACTTGGGGCTGACCTTCGGGAGGAGGCACAATCAGACGTGCCACCGCCGGCGACTTCAGACCTCAGGAGTCTTGCGTGACTGGAATCCAGCGGACCACCGAGAAGAACCTGATGGTCTTCAGCGGTCGGGCGCACCCCGAGCTCTCCGAAGAGGTCGCCGAGATCCTCGGGATCTCACTGGTGCCGACCCAGGCCTACGAGTTCGCCAACGGCGAGATCTACGTCCGGTTCGAGGAGAGCGTCCGCGGTTGCGACGCCTTCGTGATCCAGAGCCACACCGCTCCGATCAACGAATGGATCATGGAGCACCTGATCATGGTCGACGCGCTCAAGCGCGCCTCGGCCAAGCGGATCACCGTGGTCATGCCGTTCTGGGGCTACAGCCGCCAGGACAAGAAGCACCGTGGCCGCGAGCCGATCTCCGCGCGGTTGATCGCCGACATGTTCAAGACCGCGGGTGCCGACCGGATCATCACCGTCGACCTCCACGCCGACCAGTTGCAGGGCTTCTTCAACGGCCCGGTCGACCACCTGATGGCGCTGCCGATCCTCACCGACTACATCAAGGCGCAGTACGGCGGACAGCCGCTCGCCGTGGTCTCCCCTGACGCCGGCCGGATCAAGGTCGCCGAGCGCTGGTCGGCCCGCCTCGGCGGCGTACCCCTGGCGTTCATCCACAAGACCCGTCGGGCCGACCGGCCGAACGAGACGGTCGCCAACCGCGTCGTCGGTGACGTCCACGGCCGGATCTGCGTGCTCACCGACGACATGGTCGACACCGGCGGCACGATCGTGCAGGCCGCCGACGCGCTGGTCGCGGAGGGCGCGGCCGGCGTGATCATCGCCGCGACCCACGCGATCCTCTCCGAGCCCGCGGTCGACCGGCTCAAGAACTGCAGCGCCGTCGAGATCGTCGTGACCAACACGCTCCCCGTCGGCCCGGAGAAGCAGTTCGACAAGCTCACCACCTTGTCGATCGCGCCGATGCTGGCCCGTGCCATCCGCGAGGTCTTCGAGGACGGCTCGGTCACCTCCATGTTCGACGGCCACGCCTGAGCGACCAGGATCGCCCGGCCGTACGCCCCGGACGACCCTGAGCGACCCAGGTCCTACGCCTGGTCGAGACCGCGGACAAAGTCGCCGAACCCGGGCAGGGTGAAGCGCACCAGCCCGTGACCGACGGGCTCGATGACGCCCTTCTCGATCAGGCGCTCCCGGGGGACGCTGATCGCGCGGGACTCCCGTCCCATCCGCTGCGCGATCTCCGCGCGGGTCACGTTGTCCTGCCCCGCTGCGGCCATGGCGGCGAGGAACTCCCGGTCGAGCGGGGTCGCGGCGCCCCAGCGGGCGCGGTGCATGGCGGTCAGCTGGTCCTTGGCCGCCGGGAGTCCCCGGCGCAGGTCGGTGACCGTGATCCGGTCCCCGCGAGCCGGCCGGGCGGCGTCCCAGGTGCTGCTGCCGATGAGCTGGAGCAGGTAGGGGTAGCCCCGCGCCTCGGCGACGACGGCGTCGAGGGCTCCGTCGGTCCACCGAACGCCCTCCGCCTCGGCGGGGGCGGTGAGGACGCTCCGCGCATCCTCGTCGTTGAGCAGGTCGAGCGAGACGAACGAGCTGCGTTCGCCGAAGGTCGCCGCGCGGGTGAGCGCCTCGGGCGTGACCGGCAGGCCGGCCGAGACCACTGCCAGTGGAGTGGGCGCCCGGTCGCCATCGAGGTTCTGCAGCGTGTTGAGCAGCACCGACATGTCGTCGGCGGACGCCGTGTGGAGCTCGTCGAGGAACAGCAGCAGGCCGGCGCCGCCACGCTGGCGCACCAGGGTCGAGGAGTCGCGGAGGAGCGACTCGAGGGCCCCGATCGGGGCCTGCCCGGCGTTCTGGTCGGGCGGAGCGGGCGGCGAGGCCAGCTCGGCCTGCACCTTCGCGCCCGGCAGGCCGAACTCGAGGGTCACCGAGTCGAGGCGCTTGCGCCATCGGCCGGCGGCGCCGCCGCGGGGGAGTGCGTCTGCGTGCTCGAGTGCCGCCCGCAGGCTGTGGACCAGCTCCGGGAGCACCGGACGCTCGCGCGAGCACG
>NZ_JACEHF010000215.1 GCF_014180685.1 Nocardioides pelophilus
ATCAGGTCGAGCAGTCGCCCGGCGGCCGGGCCGGCCACCAGCGTCCCGGCTCCGTCGATCCGGGTGGCCGCCACCGTGCGCACTAGACCGGAATCGTCGCGCTCGAGCACCGCCACCTCGCTGAGCCGGCGGCGCCCGTCGCGCTCACGGGTCATGTGCAGCACCACGTCGAGCGCCGACCCGAGCTGGCTGTGAGCCGCCTCGCGGCCGAGCCCGGCGGCCAGTGCCAGCGCCTCCACTCGTGCGGGCAGGTCGGCGGCCGAGTTGGCGTGGAGGGTGCCGCAGCCGCCCTCGTGGCCGGTGTTCATGGCAGCCATCAGGTCGACGACGGCGCCGTCGCGCACCTCGCCGACGACGAGCCGGTCCGGCCGCATCCGGAGCGCCTGGCGCACCAGGTCGCGCAGCACGACCGCACCCGCCCCCTCGAGGTTCGCCGGCCGCGCCTCGAGGCCGACGACGTGCGGGTGGGCCGGCCGCAGCTCGGTCGCGTCCTCGACGACCACGATCCGCTCGGCCGGATCGACCGCACCGAGGAGGGCCGACAGCAACGTGGTCTTGCCGCTCCCGGTGCCACCGGTCACCAGGAACGCCAGCCGGGCGCCGACGACCAGGCGCACCAGCTCGTACGACTCGGCCGTAAGAGTGCCGGCCTCGCGGAGCTGCTCCAGGGTGAAGCCACCGCGCCGCGGCACGCGCAACGAGATCGCCGTCCCCGGCCGGGCGAGCGGGGCGAGCACCGCGTGACAGCGGGTCCCGTCGGGCAGTCGTACGTCGGCGTACGGCGCCGCGTCGTCCAACCGCCGTCCGCCGGTCGCGACCAGCCGCTGCGCGAGCCGGCGTACGGCGTCCTCCCCCTCGAACCGCACCTCGGTCCGCTCGAGACCGGCACCGCGGTCGACGTGGACCTCGCCGGCGCCGTTGACCAGCACGTCGGTGACGCCGGGTTGTCGCAGCAGCGGCTCGAGCGGCCCGGCGCCGACCGCGTCGCGGCGCAGCGCCTCGTAGACCGCGAGCACCGTGGCGTCGCCGACCGGGCGGCCGGCCGCGCGCAGCGCCTCGGCGACCCGGTGCGGGGTGAGCTCGCCCGGGGACCGGGCCAGGCGGCTGCGCACCTCCTCGACCAGACCCGCCACCTCGTCGACCAGGTCGTGGCTCATGCGTCGCCCTCCAGGACGGCGACGACCGCGCGCGCCAACGGCCCCCGCCGCGACCGCAACGGACCGAGCCCCAGGTCGAGCGCCTCTCCCAGCCTCGGCTGGTCGCGCATCTGCACCCGCACCGGCAGCCGCACCACCGACGCCACGTCGGCCGCCTCGACGGTCTCGCCGCGCAGCACCACGCCGACGTCGGGGTGGCCGGCGAACCGCTCCCGCATCCGCGCCGCCGCGCTCACGCCCAGCACGGTGCCGACGGTCACGACCAGCAGCTGGNACGGTCACGACCAGCAGCTGGTCGCACCGGGCGGCGACCTCGTCCACGAGCCGGTCGGGGGTCCGCGGCAGGTCGACGACGACCGTCTCGTGGCCGCGGCGAGCGGCGGATAGCGCCTCGCGGACGGCGAAGGCCTGGAGCGTCTGGGCACCGGCGCCGACGTACCACGACAGCACCCGCAGCGACCCCGACCGCGGCAGGGCGTCGCGCAGCGCCCGCGCACTCAGCCGGCCGGTGGTCTGGCAGAGGGCGTCCCAGCGGAAGCCCTCGGTCCGCTCGAGCCCGAGCATCCGGTCGAGACCCGGGCCCTGGGGATCGCAGTCGATCACCACCGCGTCGCCGGACCGCGCCGCGGCCTGGCCGAGCGCGCACGCGAAGGTGGTCGCCCCCGCCCCACCCGAACCGCCGATGACGCCGATCACCCGGCCGCGGGTCGCGCGTCGCTCGGTGAGGTCGGCGAGCAGCTCGACCAGCCACGCCGAGGAGCCGGCGAGCTCCACGACCTGCTCGGCGCCGACGTGCAGGGCCGTGCGGAACAGCTCGTCCGGCGCCCGTTGGTGCGCCACGACGTAGACGTGCGGCCGCTTCTCGGGCGCGATCCGGGCGACCTCGTCGGCCAGGTCGGCACCGAGCAGCACGACCGGCGCCTGCCCCCACGAGGCGAGCGCGGCGAGCGGCTCGCGCGCCGTCACGGGTACGACGTCGGCGGCCGCCGCGAGCGGCAGCAGCTCACCGAGCAGGCCCTCGTCGGCGGTGAGCAGGAGCGGGGCGGGCGCGATCGCGCCCAGGGGCGGGGTGGTGGTGATGGTCATGCCGGAGATGTCGCCGCGGCGCCGTACCGCCATGCCCGGAGGGCCGCGCCCTGGGGACGACGGCTGGAGCGGGGTCCGCTGTGGACGACGAGTGGGCCGCGCCGACGCGGCGGTTGCCCCACCCCGGCACGGTTGCCGCCCCTACGATGACGGGCATGGGCCCCGAGGCGGCATTCTTCGACCTCGACAAGACGATCATCGCGAAGTCGAGCGCGCTGGCGTTCAGCAAGCCGTTCCAGGCCGGCGGGTTGATCTCGCGGCGGGCTGTGCTGCGCTCGGCGTACGCCCAGTTCGTCTTCCTCGTCGGCGGTGCCGACCACGACCAGATGGAGAAGATGCGGCAGTTCATGTCGCAGCTCGTCGCCGGGTGGGACGTCGCGACGGTGAAGGAGATCGTCGCCGACACCCTGCACAACGTCGTCGACCCGTTGGTCTACGACGAGGCCGTGCACCTCATCGAGGAGCACCACGCGGCCGGGCGCGACGTCGTGATCGTCTCGTCGTCGGGCACCGACGTGGTCGAGCCGATCGGCGCGATGCTCGGCGCCGACCGGGTGGTCGCAACCAGGCTCGAGATCGTCGACGGCAGGTACACCGGCGAGATCGACTACTACGCCTACGCCGAGGAGAAGGCCAACGCGATCCGGGCGCTCGCGGAGGAGCGCGGCTACGACCTCGCCGCCAGCTATGCCTACAGCGACTCGGCCACGGACATCCCGATGCTCGAGGCGGTCGGGTTCCCGCACGTGGTCAACCCCGACCGTGAGCTGCGCAAGCTGGCCGCGGAGCGCGCCTGGCCGGTGCTGATCTTCAGCAAGCCGGTGGCCCTCCGGAACCGGGTGCCGTTGCCCCCGCGGAAACCGACCCTCGCCGCACTCGCGGTCGGCGGCGTCGTCGCGGTCGGGGCGGCGGTGTGGGTCGGAGCGCGGCGCCGCGGCGCCACCGCCTGAGTTCCCGCGCGCCTCTCCCCCGCCCCAAAAGTCAACCCTTGAAGGTCACCACCGACCGGCGTACAAAGGAAGACAGAACTCCATAGATCAACACATGGCCCAGGTACCCACGCGGCGATCCACCCTTCCTAACAGGGCGCACGTCATCGGAAAACTTCCGGAACGGCATTAGAGATGCACGCCTGGTAGCCACGGGATCATGTGTCAGCGGTGGCACCCGAGAGACTTCATTGACTCGGGTGCCACCTGCATATTTGCCCGAGCGTGTCGCAGACGATGCTCGCCACGCGGGCACTCGCTTCGCTCGGCCCGCGGGCTGCGCACCGTGCGGCTTCGCCGCAGTGCGACACGCTGCCGGGCGCGCAGTTGACGCGGTCTTTGGTCTCGGCTGCTTGGCGGCTTGCGCACCCAGCCCGAGCCTCCCCCGTGCCCCACCTGCATATTTGGGTGCTACTCGGCGGAGCGGACCAGCGGGCTGGCCTCGGCGGCGGCGGCGTAAGCCTCGGCGGCGTAGAGGAGCCAGGAGTGGATCCCGGAGGACTTGCCGCTGGAGTAGCCGCGCAGGTTCGACTCGTACTCCGCGCGCAGCGCGAGGTGGGCGGCCTCGGGGACGACGAGGGACTTCTCGTCCACGCCCTTGGAGGCGAGCAGCAGCCGCTCGGCGGCGCGGGCGACGATGCCGTTGTGGGACGGGAAGGGCGTGTTCACGGCCAGCTCGGCGTGGACGACCGCGGCGACGGCGAGCGCGGGCGCCTCGGTGGCGGCGGTGGCGAGGTCGGCGACGGTGCGCAGCAGGGCGGCCGACTCGGCGTCGCGCGGCCGACCGAGGCGGTCGTCGGGCAGCGACCCGTGGCCGGCGAGGGCGTGCAGCCGGGCGAAGGCCTGCAGGGGCGATCGTCGTACGACGGGGACCAGCGCGAGCAGCTCGGTCGACACGCGTACGGCGTCGGCGGCGATCTCGTCGCCCACCCCCTCCCGCACCTCGGCCAGGCTCGACGCGGACCCCTCGAGCACCGCGCTGGCGTGCGCGCCGCGCAGCAGCGACTCGGCCGTCATCTCGGGGCTGGTGCGCCGCAGACCGCGGTCGCGCAGCACCACGTCGATGCCGTCGCGCGCCCCGGCGAAGGCCGAGGGGACGCCCTCCAGCGACACCAACCAGGCCAATGGGTCTGCGCTCACCGGAAGTACGTTAGCGAGCAAGTACGGTGGCCCCTGATGGCACCCAACGATTCCGCACCTCGCGATCAAGGCCCCGATCCCGCCCGCTGCTTCGGAAGCGTGGTCGACGCCTACGAGCGCGGCCGGCCGGGCTACCCGATCGACGCCGTGCGGTGGCTGACCGGCGACGAGCCGTTGTCGGTGCTCGAGCTGGGTGCCGGCACCGGCAAGCTGACCCGCGAGCTGGTCGCACTGGGCCACGACGTGCACGCCACCGACCCGGACCCGGCGATGCTCGACATCCTCTCCCGCAACTACGTCGTCACCCGGATCTCGCAGACGACCGCGGAGGAGATCCCGGTCCCCGACAGCACGTTCGACATCGTGATCGCCGCGCAGTCCTACCACTGGTTCGACCACGAGCAGGCGCTCCCCGAGATCGCGCGGGTGCTCAAGCGCGGCGGCTCGCTGAGCCTGGTGTGGAACACCCGCGACGAGCGGATCCCGTGGGTGAAGCGGCTGGGTCGGGTGATCGGCAGCCAGGAGCAGGGGGCAGGTCCGGGCGAGGAGCTCGAGACGTCGCCGTACTTCGGGCCGGTCGAGCGCGAGTCCTTCAAGCACTGGCAGGTCATCGACCGCTCGTCGGTGCAGGACCTGGTGCTGTCCCGCTCCAACGTCGCCACGCTCTCGGCCGAGGCGCGGGCCGCGAAGCTCCGCGAGGTGCTCGCGTTCTACGACGACTTCGGCCGCGGCATGGACGGCATGCAACTCCCCTACATCACCGAGTGCTACCGCGCGGTCGTCGGCATCAAGCCGCAGTCCGCGCCCAAGACGCTCCTCGCCACGCAGAACCCGGCCGGCGAGGAGTACGTCGGCGAGGCGACCCAGCCGGTCGCCCTGACCGACGCCGGCCAGCTCTCCGAGGTCGTGGAACCCCCGACCGACGACGACTCGGGCATGCTCCTCATCGACTTCCGCTGATTGAATCAGCCGCATGCGACGGCGCGGGCATCTCGGGAGCGAGGCTGATCGCGCCACGTTCCGGGCGCTGCACCAGGCGTCGCTCGCCGCGCCGGCCCTGCGCGAGGGACTGACCGCGGACAGCGCGGACCGCGCGATCAAGCACCTCCGCACCCTGCTCGGTACGCCGGCGCTCGCGCTCACCGACACCGCGACCACCCTCGCGTGGGACGGCACCGGCGCCCACCATCGCGCCCAGGCCGGCGCGCTGGCGGCGATGCTGGTCGCCCCGGCCGGCACCGACCCGGCGCGCGGCTGGACCCGCACCGTCGAGCAGGGCCAGCTCCCCTGCACCACGGCCGGGTGCCCCGTCCGGTCGGCGGTGATCTGCCCGCTGGTCGTCGACGGGCGGGTGATCGGCACCGTGCAGGCGTTCTCGCCGACCACGACCGCGGGCCTGATCCGCGCCACCGAGGAGGTGGCGCAGTGGGTGTCGGGACAGCTGGAGCTGGCCGAGCTCGACACCAGCCGCAACCGGGCGATGGAGGCGGAGGTCCAGGCCCTGCGCGCGCAGATCAGCCCGCACTTCATCTACAACTCGCTCGGCGCGATCGCGAGCTTCGTGCGGACCGACCCGGACCGGGCGCGCGAGCTGCTGCTCGAGTTCGCCGACTTCACCCGCTACTCCTTCCGCCGGCACGGGGAGTTCACGACCCTGGCGGAGGAGCTGCGGTCGATCGAGCGCTACCTCCTGCTCGAGCAGGCGCGGTTCGGCGACCGGCTCCAGGTCACGCTGAACATCGCGCCCGAGGTGCTGCCGGTCGTCGTACCTTTCCTCTGCATCCAGCCGCTCGTCGAGAACGCCGTCCGCCACGGCCTCGAGGCCTCGGCTCCCGAGCACGGCGCCGGTCACCTCCGGATCGCCGCCCACGACCGCGGCCACGAGTGCGTGGTCGAGGTGGAGGACGACGGCGTCGGCGAGGACCCCGAGAAGGTACGCCGGGCGCTGGCCGGCGACACGACCCTCGACTCGGTCG
>NZ_JACEHF010000216.1 GCF_014180685.1 Nocardioides pelophilus
CCGACGGCACCGTGGTGATCACCAACGCGGGGGCCGACCTGACCTACGAGCCGGACCCCGACTACTGCAACGACGCCCCGGCCAACCCGACCGACGACTTCACCTACACGCTGGCGCCGGGTGGCGATACGGCGACGGTGGCGGTCACGGTCACCTGCGTCGCCGACGCACCTGACGCGGTCGGCGACACGGCGACGGTGGCCGAGGACGACCCGGCGACCACGATCGACGTGCTGGCCAACGACTCCGACGCCGACGGCGACAGCTTCGCGATCACCTCGGTGACCCAGCCGGCCGACGGCACCGTGGTGATCACCAACGCGGGGGCCGACCTGACCTACGAGCCGGACCCCGACTACTGCAACGACGCCCCGGCCAACCCGACCGACGACTTCACCTACACGCTGGCGCCGGGTGGCGACACGGCGACGGTGGCGGTCACGGTCACCTGCGTCTCCGACAACCCGGTGGCCGCCGACGACACGGCGACGGTGGCCGAGGACGACCCGGCGACCACGATCGACGTGCTGGCCAACGACTCCGACGCCGACGGCGACCCGTTCACGATCGGCTCGGTGACCCAGCCGGCCGACGGCACCGTGGTGATCACCAACGCGGGGGCCGACCTGACCTACGAGCCGGACCCCGACTACTGCAACGACGCCCCGGTCGACCCGACCGACGACTTCACCTACACGCTGACGCCCGGCGGGGACACTGCGACCGTTGCTGTGAGCGTCACCTGTGTGCCTGACCCCGCCGTCGCGAACGACAACTCGGCAATCCTCGACGAGGACGACCCCGCCGCCGCGATCAACGTGCTTGCGAACGACGTCGAGGGCGACACCGGGCCGATCTCGATCGCCTCTGTGACCCAGCCGGCGAACGGCACGGTCGTGATCACCGGTGGCGGCAGCGGCCTGACCTACCAGCCGTCCCCGAACTACTGCAACGACCCCCCGGGAACCACGCCCGACACCTTCACCTACACCCTGACTCCGGACGGCGACACCGCGACCGTCTCGGTCACGGTGACCTGCGTCAACGACGCCCCCGTGGCCGACGACGAGACCTTCAACGGGCCCAATGCGGCCGTGGGCAACACCGTGCTCGTCATGAACGACCCGACCGACGGCGCCCCGGCGGAGAGCGGGCCGAAGAAGACGGTCGCCGGCGACCTCCTCGCGGGCGACACCGACATCGACAGCGCGGGGCCGCTCACGATCACGGCGGAGACCGTGGCTTCGGTCGACGGTGGTTCCGCGGTCATCGAGGCCGACGGCGACTTCGTGTTCACCCCGAACCCCGGCTGCACCGATCTCTCCGACTCGTTCTCCTACACGCTGAAGGACGGCGACGGCGGCACCGACCTCGGCACCGTCACGGTCGACCTCTCCGGCTGCGTCTGGTACGTCGACAACTCCGCGACCGCGGGCGGCGGCGGTCTGTCATCCGCGCCGTTCGACACGCTGGCCGAGGCCGAGGCGGCCTCCGGCGTCAACCAGACGATCTACCTGTACGACGGCGACAACACGACCACTGGCTACGCCGCGGGGTTCGACCTCCAGGCCGGCCAGCGGCTGCTGGGCGAGATCGTCGACCTGCAGATCGGCTCCGACCTGCTCGCCACGGGTACGCCGGGCAACCGTCCGACGATCACCGCGAGCGGTGCCGACGTCGTCACCATCGATGACGGGAACACCGTCCAGGGCCTCGAGCTCGACCCCAGCGGTGCTGGCGGCGGAATCGCCGGCGGTGCGGGCGACTCGGGCGGCGGCACCATCGCGGACGTGCGGATCATCGACGCCGGCACGGCGGGCAGCCAGCCGGGTCTCGAGCTCGACGGCACCACGGGCACGTTCAACGTCTCCGACCTGACAGTCAGCACCGCGGGCGCCACCGGCGTCCGGCTGAACACCGCGGGCACCGTCAGCTTCGCCGGCACCGGCACCATCTCCGTGACGACCAGCGGCGCGAAGGCGCTCGACCTGACCGGCACCAACCTCGGCACCAGCGTGTTCGACTCGGTCACCGTCACTGGGTCGGGCAGCGGCGCGGTGGCGGTGACGAACACGACCGGCACACTCACCTTCGGCGATCTCGCGCTCACGACGACCTCCGGGACGGCCGGCGCGTTCGTGCTCTCGAATGCTGCGGGCGTGACAGTCCCAGCGGCGGCTACGACCAACGTGAGCTCGAACGGCGGGCGTGCAATTGACGTGAGCATCGCGTTCGGTGCGGTGCTCAACTTCGACTCGATCACCTCGACCAACACCACGAGCGGGGTGAGTCTGACCAGTCTCGGGACCGGTACCTTCGACGCCGACGCAGGCACGATCCAGGGTTCTTTCCAGGTAGGCAGCGGCAGCGGGAACGTCACCTACGACGGCGACATCGTCGACAGCACCAGCGGGTCGGTGAACGTGGTGAGCCGAACGGGGGGCACGGTCTCCTTCACCGGGTCGATCACGGACGGCCCGGACGCCAGTGGCGGGATCGTCGTGGGCAACAACTCCGGCGGCTCGACCGTCTTCAGTGGACCGAGCACGACCCTCGACACGGGCAACCAGACCGCTGTCTCGATGCACAACAGTGACGGGCACACCCTGCAGTTCACGGGTGGAGGGCTCGCCATCACGACGACCAATGGCCGGGGCTTCAGCGCCGAGACCAGTGGCACGGTCGCGGTCTCCGGGTCCGGCAACACGATTACGAGCACGACCGGTCGCGCACTGACCATCATCAACACCGATATCGGTGCTGCCGACCTCACGTTCCAGTCGATCTCGGCGAATCAAGCCACCGGCGGCTTCAACCAAGGCATCCTGCTGGACACCACCGGCACCCTCGGCAACCTGGTGGTCACCGGCAACGGCGGCACCTGCACCAACGCCGACACCTCCGGCTGCTCGGGCGGCACGATCCAGAACGCGCCGGGGAACGACGACGGGGGCTCGGTCCCGGTCGGCACCGGCATCGTGCTCAAGGACACAATGACCCCGTCGTTGACGCGGATGTGGATCAAGAACCACTCCAACTACGGGATCCGTGGGCACAACGTGTCCGGCCTGACGATCGCCAACAGCGTCATCAACGGCGCCAACGGCACCAACGGCACCGACCCGTTCAACGAGTCGAGCGTCTACCTCACCAACCTGACCGGGTCGGCGTCGATCACCGACACCCATGTCAGCGGCGGTATCGAGAACAACCTGGCCGTGGTGAACAGCACGGGTTCCCTCACCGCCCTGACGTTGACGAACCTGGTGTTCGGGGAGAGCACCACGCGTCCGTCCAACGACGCCCTGCTGCTCTCCACCGAGGCGACCGCGGGGACGCTCAACGCGACGATCACGCAGAGCGACTTCTTCAGCGCCGCCGGCGACCTGTTCCAGCTCGACCACAACGGCTCCGGGACGTCAGCACTGACCCTGACCAACAACACCTTCGACAACAACCACCCGGCGATCGCCACCGGCGGCGGCGGACTGTCCCTGTTCACCTCGGGCACCGGCGGCAACGCGACGATGACGATCGACACCAACACCTTCCGCGACGCGGTGGGCCCCGGCGTGCTGATCGTCAAGACCCTCGGGGCTGCGACCCAGACCGCGACCTTCACCAACAACGTGATCGGCGTCAGCGGAACGGCCAACAGCGGTTCCGCTGAGGGGTCGGGTCTCAAGCTGCAGAACGTCGGGCTCGGGACCACCACCTGGTCGGTGACCGGCAACCAGATCCGCGGCTACAACAACTTCGGCGTCGAGGTGCTCGCCGGCGGCGGGGCGTCGGCTCAGTCCGGGACGCTCAACACGACGATCACCGGCAACACGATCGCCGAGCCCGGCACCACCGCCGGCACCAACACGATCCCGAAACAGGGTGTGCACCTCAACATCGGCACCCAGCCCGGCGACACCTTCCTGGCCTGCACCGCCATCACGGGCAACACGCTGCACGCGAGCGGCGCCGACGCCACCGTCGACCCGACCGGTATCAACGTCGACGTCCGGCTGCGGCAGCGCCAGGCGACGACGATCCGGCTGCCCGGCTACGCCGGCGCCAACAACGACAACGGGGCGGTGCAGACCTTCGTCATCAACAACAACAGCATCGGTGGCACGCCGCAGGCGCTCGCAGCGAACAACGTCCCGACCGGCGGCGGCTTCGTCGGCGGCGCCGCGTGCCCGACCCCGTGACCACCACGACCCGAGAAAGGAGCCCGGATGTCTGAGCCGTTCTTGTCCGAGATCAAGCTGATGTCCTTCAACTTCCCACCCCAGGGCTGGGCCCTGTGCAACGGACAGCTGCTGCCGATCAACCAGAACCAGGCGCTCTTCTCGCTGCTCGGGACGACGTATGGCGGCAACGGGCAGACGAACTTCGCGCTGCCCAACCTGCGCGGCCGGGTGCCGATCCACTTCGGCGCGGGCCACACGCTGGGGGAGGCGGCGGGCTCGACCTCGGTGACGATCAACCTCCAGCAGCTGCCGACGCACACCCACTTCGTCAACGGCTCGACCGTCGCGACGGGTGGCTCGGCGTCGCCGAACGGCAGATACCTCGGTGGCGCCAACAACGCCTATCGCAGCGGAGCTCCGACGACGACGCTGAACCCGGCGATGGTGTCGAGCGTGGGGGGCAGCCAGCCGCACAACAACATGGCGCCGTACCTGACGCTCAACTTCTGCATCGCGCTCATCGGCATCTTCCCGAGCCAGAACTGAGGAGGGACGACGATGGCGCCTTACATCGGCGAGATCCGGATGTTCGCAGGCAACTTCCCGCCCAACGGCTGGATGTTCTGCGAGGGGCAGACGATCCCCATCGCGGAGAACGACGCGCTGTTCACGCTGATCGGCACGACCTACGGCGGCGACGGCCAGGAGACCTTCAACCTGCCGAACCTGGCCAGCCGGTTCCCGATCCACATGGGCACCGGGCCCGACGGGACGACGTACCAGATGGGCGAGATGGCGGGGACCGAGAGCGAAACCCTGACGATCCAGCAGATCCCGAACCACAGCCATCCGCTGTCGGGCAACGACAGCCAGCCGGGCAACCAGGTCAGCCCGGCGGGCAGCCTGCCGGCGATCTCGCTCAACGTGGTGCCGTTCATCAACGACGCCACCACGGGCAACTTCAATGCTTTGGCGGTGGCGCCGATCGGCGGCAGCCAGCCGCACGAGAACATGCAGCCCTTCCTCTGCATCAACTTCATCATCTCGCTGTTCGGCGTCTTCCCGAACCAGACCTGATAGCCGAAGGAGCGCCATGTCCGACCAGTTCGTTGCGGAGATCCGCATCTTCCCGTTCAACTTCGCCCCCACCGGGTGGGCCCTGTGCAACGGCCAGCTGATGCCGATCTCGCAGAACACCGCCCTCTTCTCGCTGCTCGGCACGGTCTACGGCGGCGACGGCAAGTCGACCTTCGCCCTGCCCGACCTCCAGGGCAACGCACCGATGCAGCCCGGCCAGGGGCAGGGCCTGAGCCAGCGGTTCCTCGGGGAGATGAGCGGTGTCGAGACCGTGACCCTGCTCCAGAGCGAGATCCCCGTCCACACCCACCAGCTGAGCGCGAACACGGTCGACCTCGGCGACACCAGCACGCCCAATCCGTCGGCCGTCTATGCCCAGTCGGCCGGCGGCACGCTCTACCAGGCGAGCACCAACACCCAGCTCAGCCCGCAGACGCTCGCGCTGGCCGGCGGCAGCCTGCCGCACAACAACATGCAGCCCTACCTGACCGTGAACTTCTGCATCGCGCTGCAGGGCATCTTCCCGCCGAGGCCATGACCGTGCCCGCGATGACCGTGCCTCCCAGGACCGTGCCCGACAGGACCGTGCCCGACAGGACCGTGCCCGACGGCGTCACGTTGCGCCCGGTGACCGAGGCCGACCGGCCGTTCCTGGTGGCGCTCTACGCCACCACCCGCGCCGACCTCGCCCTGTTGCCGGTCGCCGGCGACCAGCGCGACGCGCTCGTCGCGATGCAGTTCCGCGCCCAGGACCAGCACTACCGACAGCTTCACCCGGACGCTTCGTTCGACATCGTCGAGGTGGCCGGCCGTCCCGGCGGGCGGCTGTACGTCGACCGGGGGACCGCTGAGATCCGGATCATCGACATCAGCCTGCTCCCCGAGCACCGGGGAGCCGGGATCGGCGCAGCGCTGATCCGGGGCGTCCAGGACCAGGCGGCCGCGACCTGCCGCACGGTGAGCCTGCACGTCGCGATGGACAACC
>NZ_JACEHF010000217.1 GCF_014180685.1 Nocardioides pelophilus
GCGCCCAGGCGGCCGGTGCCCAGGCGGCCGGCCACGGCAGCGCTCACGCGGCGGCCGGCGGGATCTCGAAGGGGGTCGCACTCAAGGTCGGCGCGGTGGTGGCAGCCGGCGGGGTGGGCGTCGTCGGCGCCGCGGCTGCCGTGATCCTCCTGACCGGTGGCGGGGAGAGGACGACCGTCAAGGTGCCGGCCACCTCCGACATCTACCTCGCGGGTGCGGACGAGGAGGACGAGGCGCTGCTGAGCGACCCGGGCACAAAGCCGATCTCGATCGACGTCGAGGGCGCGGGGACGGTGTCCTTCCCGTCCGTCGACGGCGAGCTGGGTGCGTGCACCGGCTGCGAGCCGGAGCCCGCCGACGGCGGCCAGCTCACGTTCGGCACGACGGCGCTCCGGGGGTTCAACGGCATCGCCGGGGTCGCCCACGCCGATCGCACGCTCTTCGTGGTCGGGGTCTTCGTCGGCGAGGAGCAGCCGTCGCGCTCCGATGACGAGATGGTCGACCTGACCGACGCCGACGAGGAGGCGAAGCAGGAGCCCGAGCTCGGTGAGCCGTTCTTCATCGGCGACGGCGAGACCGGCGACGGGGAGCTGCAGGAGGTCGTCGTACCCGACGACGCCACCACCCTCTACCTCGGCTTCGCCGACGGCTACGGCTTCGCCGGCACGCCCGGGGCGTACGGCGACAACCACGGCACCGTCGAGATCGAGGTCACCGTCGACTGAGTCGACCGGTGCGCCACCCTCGGGCCTCGCCTGCGGGGAGGCCGGCTGGGAGGATGCGGGCATGACCACGCGCCTGTACGCCGTCACCGTCCTCGGCCACGACCGGCCCGGGATCATCGCCGAGGCGACCGCCGGCCTCGCGGGTCTCGGGCTCAACCTCGAGGACTCGACGATGACCCTGCTCCGCGGGCACTTCGCGATGATGCTGCTCTGCTCGACGGTCGGCGCGGACGAGTCGGTCGGCCCGCGCGAGATCGAGCAGGCGCTCGCGTCGCTGACCGCCGACGGCGACCTCGACGTCGCGGTCCGGCCGGTGACCGACGAGCCGACCCCGACGGGTGCGGCGAGCTCGTGGGTGCTCACGGTGCACGGTGGCGACCGCCCCGGCATCGTGTCCGCGGTCGCGCGGGAGGTCGCCGCGGCCGGCGGCAACATCACCGACCTGACGACCCGGCTGTCCGGCTCGCTCTACCTGCTGGTGGCCGAGCTCGACCTTCCCGCGGCGGCCGACGTCGCCGCGGTCGAGGCCGCGATCAAGGCGACCGCGCAGCAGNCAAGGCGACCGCGCAGCAGGTCGGGGTCACGGCGACGCTGCGGGCGGTCGAGGCCGACGAGCTGTGATTTCCCCACACCGTTCTTCAGCTCCCCCGCTTCGCTCCTCCACTGAACAACGCAGTGGGGGTCCCAGGAGATGACCGAGCAGCGCGACAGCGACCGGCTGCTGGCGTGGACCGAGGCGGACCTCGGGGTCGCCGGGCGGGTCCTCGAGGTGGTGTGCGCCCCGGACCCGGTGCTCGCCACGGCCGGCGAGCGGATCGACCCGGCCGCGCCGGAGTGGGTCCAGCTGGCCGCCGACCTGGTCGCCACGATGCGGGTGAGCCCCGGTTGCGTCGGCCTGGCCGCCCAGCAGGTCGGCGTCGCCGCGCAGATCTTCAGCGTCGACGTCTCCGCCCACCCCAAGGCCCGCACCCACCACGGCACCTTCGTCCTGTGCAACGCCGAGGTAGTCGAGGCGAGCCGCAACGAGCGCGCCCGCGAGGGCTGCATGAGCGTCCCGGACTTCACCGGCGACGTGAAGCGGGCCAGCCGGCTGGTCGTCACCGGCCAGCTGCCCCGCACCGGCGAGCAGGTGACGATCGCGACCGACGCCTTCGAGGCCCGCGCGCTCCAGCACGAGATGGACCACTGCCAGGGCTACCTGTTCCTCGAC
Source organism: Nocardioides pelophilus (assembly GCF_014180685.1). GTDB lineage: Bacteria > Actinomycetota > Actinomycetes > Propionibacteriales > Nocardioidaceae > Nocardioides > Nocardioides pelophilus. The sequence goes on from NZ_JACEHF010000217.1 coordinate 1,936, forward strand.
CGGGTGGCCGGCGCGCACGCCGTACACCCGCGTCAGACCTACTTATGACCCCTGATGACCCAGACTTGGTCACGGCACCACCACACGCCCCTGTATCCCAACCGGCAGAGGAAGTCGCCTTAAAAGCGATTCAGTCTGGGTTCGAACCCCAGCGGGGGCACGACACCACTGCAAGGGGTTGTGTTCAGGCCGACCTGAAGCGGCAGAGTGGTCGGCATGAAGCACGAACATCACGAGCACGCCACGCTCGACGAGCTGCGCCAGGCGCTCACCCGCGAGTTCTGGGACGCCCGGTACGCCGGCAGCGACCGGGTCTGGAGCGGCCGGCCGAACCAGCGGCTGGTCGAGCAGACCGCCGACCTCACGCCCGGCCACGCGCTCGACGTCGGCTGCGGCGAGGGCGCGGACGCGATCTGGCTCGCCGAGCAGGGTTGGGAGGTCACCGCCGTCGACGTGTCGCGGGTGGCGCTCGACCGCACCGCGGAGCACGCGATCGAGCGCAAGGTCGACGACCGGGTCAAGGTGGGGGAGTACGACGTGCTCGCCGGGCATCCGCCGCGGCACCCGCGTCACGCGCGCGGCTTCGACCTGGTCTCCGCGCACTTCATGCACGTGCCGCGGGAGGACTTCGACGACGTGTACCGGCACATCGCCGCGGCGGTCGTGCCCGGCGGCCGGCTGCTTGTCGTCGGGCACCACCCCGACGACGAGGAGAGCGGCGCCCGCCGGCCGCACGGGCCGGGCCTGATGTTCCCGCCCGAGCAGGTGCTGGCCGCGCTCGGCGTCGAGGGCGGGTCCTCGGACACCTGGGAGGTCGAGGTCGCGGACTCACCGGTCCGCGAGCAGCAGACCGACGAGGGCCCGATCCAGGTCCGCGACACGGTGGTCCGGCTCCGACGGCGGTAGTCACCTTCCCGGCCTCCCGTCGTTGTCCCGACGTGAGCCGACGTAGAACGTGTTCTATCGCCCTGGTCGCCGCTGCCCTCCTGGTCGGCATCGCGCCCGGCGCCGGGGCTGCTGGCGACCAGCGCTCCGACGCCGGCACGAGGGTGGCCGCCAGCACCGCCGCCAGCACTGCCGCCGGTCCGGACAGTCCGCAGCTGCGCCGCAAGGGCCGGTGGATGGTCGACCAGCACGGCCGGGTCGTGATCGTGCACGGCTTCAACCTGGTGTGGAAGCACGCGCCGTACGCCCCACCGGCGACGGCCGCCGGCTTCACCGGCGAGGACGCGCGCTGGCTCAAGCGCCACGGCTTCAACGGTGTCCGGCTCGGCACCCTCTGGGCGGGCATCACGCCCGACGAGCCCGGCGTGGGCGACCCTGCCTACCGGAACCGGTGGCAACGGGTCATGGACATGCTGGCCGACCAGGGCATCTGGATGCAGCTCGACGCGCACCAGGACCAGTGGCACGAGACGTACGGCGGCGAGGGCGCGCCGGACTGGGCGATGATCCGGCCCGCGCCGTACAACCTGCTGCCGCCGGTCACCGCACCGTTCCCGCTCGGCTACTGGACGCCCGAGACGTCGACGGTCTTCGACCAGTTCTGGGCCAACAAGCACGGGCTGCTCGACGGCTGGGTCGCGGCCTGGGAGGTCGCCGCGCGGTGGTGGCGCACGCAGCCCTACCTGATGGGCTACGACCTCATCAACGAGCCGTGGATGGGTCTGGAGTGGCCGACCTGTCTCACGACGGGCTGCAAGTCGTCATACACGAACGAGCTGCAGCCGGCCTACGAGCAGGCGACCGCGGCCATCCGTCGGATCGACGGTCGGAACATCGTGTGGTGGGAGCCGCAGCAGTTCTCCGGTGGCCAGAAGATCCCGACGTTCCTCGAGCCGATGGCCGGCGAGCGGCGGCTCGGCCTGTCGTGGCACAACTACTGCCAGGACGTCTTCCTGGAGTCGCAGGGCGTGCCCCCGCCGATCGCCGACGTCGAGAACTGCTGGGAGTTCAGCCGTGACCGCAACCAGCACGCGCTCGAGCAGGCCGCCCACATCAACGCGGTGCCGATGATGAGCGAGTGGGGCGCCACCGACAACGTCCGTGCGATCGAGATCGACGCCGCGGTCGCCGACGAGCACCTGATGGGCTGGTTGCACTGGGCCTACAAGCGCTGGGACGACCCGACCACGGCCGATGACGCCCAGGGCATGTTCGCCGACGACGCCGATCGCTCCACGGTCAAGGTGGAGAAGCTGCGGACGCTGGTGCGGACCTACGCCCAGGCCGTCGCCGGCGTGCCGACGGCGATGTCGTTCGACAAGACGACGGGCGACTTCCGACTCCGGTTCCGGCCCGACCGGCGGATCGCGGCGCCGACGGAGATCTTCGTCAGCCCGCTGCACTACCCGGACGGGTACTCGGTGCAGGTCGCGGGCGGCACCGCCGTCCGGCAGCCCGGGCGGATGGTGCACGTGCGGCCCACGGGTGACGGCGCGGTGACCGTGACGATCCAGGGACGCTGACGACGGGAACGTCCAGGGGGCGCCGGACGTTGTTCTTGTGTCTGACTCCCTAGACTGGGGGTCACCTACTCAGGAATCCCTTCGGAGGAGACCATGCAGAGCAACAACCCCGTGTTCCGTCGGTCGGAGGAGTTCAACCAAGCCTCCCCGTACGGCCAGACGTTGTACCCGGGCTATGCGCCGTCGCCGCAGGGCCATGGCGGCGAGCCGGGTGCCTACGCCCCGACCGCCCCGCCGACCGCGGGCCGGATGACGATCGACACCGTCGTCCAGTCGACCGCGATCACGCTCGGTGTGGTGATCCTGACCGCTGCCGCGACCTGGATCCTCACCGGCGACATCACCAACGACCCCGAGGGTGCGATCCCGACGCTCAGCGCGGCGATCCTGATCGGTAGCCTCGGCGCCTTCGCGCTGTCGATGGTGAACTCCTTCAAGCGGGTCGTCAGCCCGCCGCTGGTCATCGCCTTCGCGGTGTTCGAGGGTGTCGCCCTCGGTGCGCTCAGCAAGCTGTACGACGCGGTCTACGGCGCCAACTCCGACTACGGCGGCATCGTGACCCAGGCGGTGCTCGGCACCTTCGCCGCGTTCGCCGGCACCCTGGCGGCGTACAAGTTCTTCGAGATCAAGGTCGGCCAGAAGTTCCGGACCTTCGTGATCGCCGCGATGTTCGGCATGGTCGCGCTCAGCATGATGGAGCTCGTCCTCAGCCTGTTCGGCGCGGGTCTCGGCCTCTACGGCAACGGGGGGCTCGGCCTGGTCTTCGCGGTCGCCGGTCTGGTGCTCGGTGTGTTCATGCTGATCCTGGACTTCGACTTCATCGAGCAGGGCGTCCGCAACGGCATCCCGGCCGCGGAGTCGTGGCGGGCCGCGTTCGCGCTGACCGTGAGCCTGGTCTGGATCTACACCAACCTGCTGCGGATCCTCGCGATCCTGCAACAGGACTGAGGTCTCGAGACGGTCGCCAGAGCGACCTCCTCGACCACCGAGAGCAAGCCGAGGGCCCCGGAGCGATCCGGGGCCCTCGGTCCATTTTGCCCGGTAAGGTCCCGGCATGACGTCCAGCGACCCGACGCCGGTCGAGGCCATCGACCGGATCCAGGCGGTGTTCGGGAAGCCGCACGGCGAGTACCGGACGCTCCACGCCAAGGGCGCGTTCTACGAAGGGACCTTCACGGCCACGCCGGAGGCGGCCGCCCGTTGCCGGGCGCTCCACCTGCAAGGCACCGAGGTCCCGATCCTGGTCCGCTGGTCGAACGGCGGCGGGAAGCGCAATGCCCCCGACGGCGTGCCGGACGTCCGCGGGATGGCGGTCTCCTTCCGGCTCCCGGACGGTACGGCGACCGACCTGCTCGGACAGACGGCGCCGCGCTTCCCCGTTCGCACCCCTGAGGCGTTCGTCGCGCTGGTCGAGGCGGCGGCCTCGCCGGTGAAGCTGGCGCGGTTCGTCGCCCGCCATCGATTAGCCCTCCCGCCGCTGCTCGCGAACGCGAAGGCCAAGGCGCTGGTCGCGCCCGCGTCGTACGCCGAAGCCACCTTCTACCCCATCCACGCCTACCGCTGGACTGCTGCCGACGGCTCGCAGCGCTGGGTGCGCTACACGTTCCGCCCGAAGGCGACCAAGGACGACCGGCTCCCCGACAAGCTCACCGGGCGGGACCGGCTGCGCGAGGAGATCGTCGCGCGGCTCGCGGTGGCGCCGGTCGAGCACACGCTGGAAGTGGCGGTCGCGGGTGAGGGTGACGACCCGCACGACCCGATGTCGGTGTGGCGGCCTGCTGAGGTCTTCGACGCGGGCACCCTGAGGGTGACCGGCGTCGCCG
>NZ_JACEHF010000218.1 GCF_014180685.1 Nocardioides pelophilus
GGCGTCGACGTGCCCCGTGCCGTGAAGCGGGAGCTGGACCCGGCCGGGATCCTCAACCCGGGGGTGCTGATCCCGTGACCGCGAGCGAAGCGCGAGGCCGTTCGGGCCGCGAGCCGAGCGCCGACGGCGACGTTACGGGCGAGCTGCGAGGTCGCCGGCAGCGCCGCAGCTTCACCTTCCTCGTCAACCCGAACTCGGGGGGCGGCGCGGCGCCCAAGGTCGTCGTACCGCTCGCGCGTCGGCTCCGGGAGGCCGGCGCCGAGGTCGAGGTCAGCTACACCTCCTCGCCCGCCGTCGTACCGGACCTGGTGAAGGCGGCCGTCGCCGACGGCCGGGTCGTCGTGTCGGTCGGTGGCGACGGGATGCTGTCGTCGGTCGCCGGTGCCGTCGTCGACGCCGGCGGCGAGCTCGCCGTCATCCCCGCCGGNCGTCATCCCCGCCGGGCGCGGCAACGACTTCGCGCGGATGCTGGAGGTCCCGACCACGGAGGAGGCGCAGGTCGAGCTGCTGCTCGGCGGTACGCCGACCCCGGTCGACCTGCTGTCGGTCTCCCGTGTGGGAAGCGTCGGCGTCATGGTCGCCGGATCGGTGTACGCCGGAGTCGACGCGCGCGTCGCCCAGATCGTCGACCGATCGCACTGGCTGCCGAAGTCACTCCAGTACCCGGTCGCCTCCGTCCGCGGTCTCGCGACCTACCGTCCCCTCGATCTCACGCTCGAGATCGACGGTCGCTCCTCGACCCACCGAGCCGCCAACGTCGTCATCGCGAACTCGCGCTTCTACGGCAAGGGGATGGCGATCGCGCCCGACGCCTCCGTCGACGACGGCGAGCTCGACGTCGTCGTCATCGAGGCCGCCGGGCGCCTGGACCTGATCCGCTCGCTGCCCAAGGTGTACGACGGTGCACACGTCACGCTCCCGGAGGTGACCGTGCTGCGGGGCACCCGGGTGACCCTGTCCGGCCAGTACGACCGCACGGGCGCCCCGGTGCCGGTCGGCGCCGACGGCGAGTCGCTGGGCGACCTGCCCGGCGCCGGCGAGGAGCCGCTGGCGGTCGAGATCCGGCCCGGCGCGATCAAGATCCTGAGGTGAGCTGACCGCCCGGCTGGACCACCTCAGCGGGCGAACGACCAGACCAGGACCTCGGTCGGCACCCCCGCGGTGACCTCGTGCGCCGGCTCGTCGACGAAGCAGAAGGCGTCGCCGGCCTGGAGCGGCTCGGCGAGCGAGCTGCGCAGCAGCGCGCCGGAGGCGACGTAGGCGTGGACCCGGCCGGCGTCGGGCAACGTGAGCGTCTCGCCGCCGGCCAGCCGGGCGACGGCGTACGACGCACCGGCGACGCCGACCTCCAGCGGTGCTCCGGCGCCGGCGACCGGCACCAGACCGGCGCCCGGGACCGCAGCGGCCGACGAGCCTCGCGCGTACGACGGCGCGGCACCGGGAGCGTCCGGCTTCAGCCACACCTGGACGAACCGCGCCGGGCCGGCGTCCGAGGCGACCTCGCTGTGCCGCACGCCGGCACCCGCCGACAGGACCGCCAGGTCGCCGGCGGCGAGCACGCCCGCGGTGCCGAGGGAGTCGGCGTGCCGCAGCGACCCGGAGAGCACGAACGTGACGATCTCGAGCTCGGAGTGAGGATGCTCCTCGAAGCCGCGGCCGGACCCCAGCAGGTGGTCGTCGTGGCACACCATCGGACCGAACGACAGCCACGCCGGGTCGTAGTGCGCCCCGAACGAGAACCCGTGCTGCGTACGACGCCCCTGCTCCCGCTCGACGAACCGGCTCGAACTCCTGCGGATCTCCACGCTCACACTGCAGGATTGTGCCGTGACGGTGCCGGAGCAGCTTCCCAGGCTGCCCGCCGACTTCCGTTTCGGCACCAGCACGGCGGCGTACCAGATCGAGGGAGCGGTGGCCGAGGACGGCCGTGGGCCCAGCGTGTGGGACACCTTCTGTGCCGAGCCGGGGCGGATCGCCGACGGCAGCAGCGGCGCGGTGGCGTGCGACCACTACCACCGGGTCGACGAGGACGTCGCGCTGCTGAAGGACCTCGGGGCCGGTGGCTACCGGTTCTCGATCGCCTGGCCGCGCATCCAGCCGACGGGGAGCGGGCCGGTCAACGCCTCGGGCCTCGACTTCTACGACCGGCTCGTCGACAAGCTGCTCGCCGTCGGGGTGCAGCCGATGGTGACGCTCTACCACTGGGACCTGCCCCAGGCGCTCGAGGACGACGGCGGCTGGTGCAACCGGGCCACCGTGGAGCGCTTCGCCGACTACGCGGCGATCGTCGGCGAGCGGCTCGCGGACCGGGTCGAGCACTGGGTCCCGATCAACGAGCCGGCGGTCGTGACCACGCTCGGCTATGCGGTCGGGATGCACGCGCCCGGCAAGGAGCTGATGTTCGAGTCGATGCCGGTGGCCCACCACCTGCTGCTGGCGCACGGGCGCGCCGCGATCGCGCTGCGCGCAGCCGGCGCCTCGAGCGTCGGCTGCGCCAACAACCACGCCCCCGTGTGGCCGGCGTCCGACGACGACGCCGACGTCGGGGCGTCCAAGCTGTTCGACGCCCTGTGGAACGGCATGTACATCGAGCCGATGCTGCTCGGTCGCTACCCCGTCGACCTGGCGCCGCTGCTCGACGACGTCGTCCAACCCGGCGACATGGCGACCATCCGGCAGCCGCTCGACTTCTACGGCGTCAACTACTACACCCCGTTCCGGATCGGCGCGGCCGGCGAGGACGCGCCGATGCCGTTCGAGTTCCGCGAGGTGATGGGCTACCCGACGACCGACCTCAACTGGTCGGTGGTGCCCGACGCGCTGCGGGAGTGGCTCATCATCTTCCGCGCCCGGCTCCGCGCCGCCGTACCCCCGATCTACGTCACGGAGTCCGGCTGCGCCTACAACATGGGGCCCGACGAGAACGGCGTCGTCGACGACCAGCTGCGGATCGACTACCACGCGGCCTACCTGACCGCGTGCGCCGAAGCGGTGCGGCTGGGCGTCGACGTGCGCGGCTACTACGCGTGGTCGCTCCTGGACAACTTCGAGTGGGCCGAGGGCTACACGCCGCGGTTCGGCCTGGTGCACGTCGACTACGCGACCCAGAAGCGCACCAAGAAGCGGTCGTTCCAGTGGTACGCCGACCTGGTCACCGCCACTCGCGCGGGCAACGACTGACCCGTCGGTCGAGGAGGGTGCCTCAGCGACCTGCTCCCGTTGGTCGAGGAGGTTGCGTCAGCGGCCTGCTCCCGTTGGTCGAGGAGGTTGCGTCAGCGACCTGCTCCCGTTGGTCGAGGAGGTTGCGTCAGCGACCTGCTCCCGTTGGTCGAGGAGGTTGCCTCAGCGACCTGCTCCCGTTGGTCGAGGAGGTTGCGCAGCAACCGTCACGAGACCAGCGCCTTCCCCATCCGGCGCACGATCTCGGCGAGCCGGTCGGGGCTGGTGGCGATGTTGAGCCGCACGTGGCCGGGGAGGCCGGGGTGGTAGTCGTGGCCGGGCGAGAGCCGCACCCGGCCGGCCTCGAGCGCGACCGCCGCCGGGTCGTCGTGGCCGTAGGCGCGCAGGTCGATCCACGCGAGGTACGTCGCCTCGAGCGGCCGCATCCGGGCTTCGGGGAGGTGCTCGGCGAGCAGGTCGACCAGGAGGTCGCGCTGGGAGGACAGCCGGGCCCGCAGGGCGTCGAGCCAGTCGTCGCACTCGGTGTAGGCGGCGACGCTCGCCACCACGCCCAGCGGTGACCAGGAGTCGTTGCGCGCCATCGGCACGTCGCGGAGAAGCGCGCAGGTCGCGGGGTCGGGCGCGATGATCTGCGCGCACTTGAGGCCCTGGCTGTTGAACGCCTTCGAGGCCGCGACCACCGCCACCGCGTGGTCGGCGGTGCCGTCGAGGGACAGGTAGGGGACGTGCGGCGGGGAGCCCGCGAGGACCAGCGGGGCGTGGATCTCGTCGGAGACGACGCGCGCCCCGTGACGGCGTACGACGTCGCGGATGCCCTCGAGCTCGGACCGGGTGAACACCCGCCCCCACGGGTTGTGCGGCTGGGTGAGCAGCAGGGTGCGGGCGCCGTCGGCGAAGAGCCGGTCGAGGGCGTCGAGGTCGATCTCGGCCCGCTCGGAGTCGGGGTCGACGACCAGGTCGACCCGCTGCCGCCCGGTGATCTCGGCGATGGAGAGCTGCGGCGGGTAGCCGGGGATCGGCATCACGACCGCCCCCGGCTCGGAGAGCACGTCGAGGGCGAGCCGGACGCCGGCGGTCACGTCGGCCGTGGGGATGACCGCGGCCGGGTCGAGCTCGTGGCCGAACTGCCGGCGCGCGAACCCGGCGTACGCCTCGCCGAGCGGTCCGCCCTCGTCGAAGTTCGGGTAGCCGGTCAGGCCTCGGGCGACGGCTTCGGCGAGCGCCGCGGCGATCGGTGGTGCCCACGCGTAGTCGCTCTCGGCGACCCAGGCCGGCAGCACGTCGTCATCGATCAGGCCCCACTTGCAGGGCAGGGCGTAGCGGAGCTCCTCGTCGGTGCGGTCCACGATCACGGGACCAGCCTAGGAGCAGGGTCAGCGATCGCCGAGCGCGTCGTCGACGAGGTGGTGGATCTCGGTCATCGTGTCGCGCAGGGGCGCGATCGACTGCTCGGCCTGGCAGAGCGCGACCGCGCCCTCGATGGCGGCGACCACGAACATCGCCAACCGCGGTGCGCGCCCGGGGTCGATGCCCGCGTCGGAGAGGACGTCAGCGAGCGAGGCCTGCCACGACTCGAGCACCTCGGTGGCGATGTCGCGCAGCCCGGGGTCGTCGCCGGTCGCGACCGAGAAGACGGGACAGCCCGAGCTGAAGCCGGTGTCCTCGAGCACGGCGCGCCACTCGTCGCCGAACGCGTCGAGCGCGGCGACCGGGCCGCGCTCGCGGCCGACCTCGATCCGCCGGGTGACGGCGCCGCCGATGGTGCGGATCGCCTCCTCGATCAGCTGCTGCCGCCCGCCGGGGAAGTGGTGGTACGTCGACCCGATCGGGACGCCCGCCTCCTTCGCCAGGTCGCGCAGGCTCATCGCGCCGACGCCGCGGGTGCCGATCATCCGGGCGGCGCCGTAGATCATCCGGGTTCGGGTGTCGCGTGCCACAGGTCCATCCTATTGCGTCGGTTATGACGGTCGTCATAAACTCGCCGCCATGAACTATGACACTCGTCATAACACGAGGCAAGCGGTCACCGCCGACGACGGACGCGCGCTGCCGATCACGACGTTCGAGCCGACCAGCGACGCGGGCGCGCCGCGGGGAGTCGTGCTCGTCGTACCCGCCATGGCGACGCCGTCGTCCTTCTACGCACCCTTCGCCACCCGGCTCGCCGGGCGCGGCTGGCGGGCGGTCACCTTCGACTACCGCGGCATGGGCAGCCGGGCCGAGATGAAGTCGGAGACCGCCGACGTCGACCGCTGGTTCGCCGACGTACGCGCGATCCTCGACGCTGTGGCCGACGACGCCGACGGCCTCCCGGTCACCTGGGTGGGTCACAGCCTCGGCGGGCAGATGGTCCCCTTCGTCGACCACACCCGGCTGTCGTCGGTGATCACCGTGACCGCGGGCGACGGCTACTGGCGGCGGAACCAACCCGGCGTCCGCTGGATCGCACCGATCCTGTGGACCGCGATCGCGCCCGCCGCCATCCGCCTCGCCGGCTACTACCCGGGCAGCCGGATCAACGTGCTCGGCGACCTGCCCGGCGGCGCGATGCGGCAGTGGGCGCGCTGGTGCCTGCACCCGGAGTACCTGCAGCGCGACCACCCGGAGGCGCCCGCGCTCTTCGCGGAGGTGAAGGCGCCGATGATGTCGCTGTCGTTCACCGACGACGAGCTGATGAGCGCAGCGAGCATCCAGCACCTCCACGACTGGTACTCCTCGGCCGACATCGTCCGCCAGCGGTTCAGCCCCGACCAGCTCGACGGTCGCCGGCTCGGCCACCACGGCTTCTTCCGGCAGGCGAACGCCGACCTCTGGGACGAGCTGGTCGAGCCCTGGCTGGCCGGCTGACACCCGTCGTACCCGAA
>NZ_JACEHF010000219.1 GCF_014180685.1 Nocardioides pelophilus
GCGGCCATCGGCACGCCGACGTCCCGCAGCCGGGCCGCGACCCGGCGGTCCCGCTCGCGGGCGTACGGCGTGAACTCCCCCGTCACGTGCACGCTGCGCGCGCCGGACTCCGCGGCCACGGCCGCGACCACGTCGGCCGGGACGCCGGACCGGACGACGAGCGCGCCGTCGGTGGCCTCGTCGAACGCGGCCAGCGACGCCTCGAGCCGGCTCCGTCGCGCGTCGCCCGCCCGCGCCAGTCTCGGGTCGCGCACGAAGAGGGGCAGCACCGGGCCGTCGTCGGCGGCCGCGGCGAGGGCGGGGTGGTCGTCGAGCCGCAGGTCGCGGCGCAGCCAGAGGATCGACGTCATCGTGCGACCCCGCGGCTGGCGGTGGCGCTGTTGCGGTGTTGCCGGACCATCTGCGGCAAGTTATGGTCTTTGTACAAGGTTTGTCAAAGGTTGACGTCAAGGTTGGGAGAGCCAGTGGAGATCCAACGCACGCTCACGGTCGACCGGTCCCCTGCGGAGGTGTTCGCCTACCTGCAGGACTTCACCAACACCGAGGAGTGGGACCCCGGCACGGTGCGCACCACGCGCGTGGAGGGCGACGGCGGGGTCGGCACCCGCTACCTCAACGTCTCGAAGTTCCTCGGTCGCGAGACCACGCTCACCTACCAGGTCGAGGAGGTCGCGTCGCCGCGGCGGTTCGCGCTGCGCGGGGAGAACAAGACCCTCGTCGCGCACGACACCATGACGCTCGACCCGACGAGCGCCGGCGGCACCGAGCTGACCTACCGCGCCGAGTTCGAGTTCAAGGGCGCGGCCCGGCTGGTCGCCCCGCTCCTCGCCCCGGCCTTCAAGCGCCTCGGCGACGCCGCCGAGGAGGGACTCCGCGAAGCACTGCGCTGAGCGGACCGGCATGTTCACCATCAAGCACGCCGCGGAGCAGGTCGGCGTCAGCGTCTCGACGCTGCGGGCGTGGGAGCGCCGGTACGGCGTGGGCACCGCGCGCCGTACCGAGTCCGGCTACCGCCTCTACGACGACGAGGCCGTGCGTGCCCTCAGCCTGATGCAGTCGCTGGTGCGGGCCGGGTGGTCGGTGCGCGCGGCCGCCGAGGAGACCCACCGCCGCACGACGGTGACGCCGGCACCCTCGCCCGCGCCATCGCCTGTTCGGGCCACCATGGGCGACAGCGGCGCGGACGACTCGGCACTGGTCGGTGTCGCGGCGTCGTACGACGCCGACGGGCTGGCCAAGGTGCTGGACGAGAGGTTCGGCACGGCCTCGTTCGAGACCGTCGTCGACGGCTGGCTGCTCCCGGCCCTGCGCCAGCTGGGGGTGGCGTGGGAGTCGGGTCGGGTGACCGTCGCGGGCGAGCACCTCGTCGCCCACGGCGTCGTACGCCGGCTCTCGGCGGCCTACGACGCGGCGGGCGACAACCAGACGGCACCCCGGGTGGTGGTCGGCCTTCCCCCGGGCTCCCGGCACGAGCTCGGGCTGCTCTCGTTCGCGACCGCCGCCCGCCGGGCGGGGCTGTCGACCACCTACCTCGGTGCCGACGTCCCGGTCGCCGACTGGGCCGAGGCGGTCGCGTCCCGGTCCGCCGCGTGCGCGGTGCTGGCGGTGCCGACCGCCGCCGACGCCGACGCGGTCGCCGACACCGTCGCCGCGATCGAGGCCAGGAGCCCGGACGTGCTGATCGGCGTCGGCGGGTCCGCGCAGGACCTCGCCCCCCGCCGCTGCCTGCGCCTGGGCCACGCGATCGGTCCGGCCGCAGCACTCCTGGCGCACAAGCTGACCCGCCCCTGACCCGCCCCTGACCCGCCGGACGTCATACGGCCCAGCGGCGATAGGTCCACCGACGTATGACGTCGCGCGGGACGTCATACGGCCGAACGTTGATGGGTCCACCGACGTACGACGTCGCGCGGAACGTCATACGCCCGAGCGGCGATAGGTCCACCGACGTACGACGTCGCGCCGGACGTCATACGGCCGAACGGCGATAGGTCCACCGACGTATGACGTCGCGCGGGCCGTCATACGGCCGAACGTTGATGGGTCCACCGACGTACGACGTTGCGGGACGTCATACGGCCGAGCGGCGATGGGTCCACCGACGTATGACGTCCTGCCGCATCCGACCCTCGGCAACGGCTGCGGAACGTGTCGCCGGGGCCGACCTGGGTACCGGCCGACCATGACGAGCAGCGGACCCTCCCCCGACCACCAGCGGCCCGACGGCGTCGACGACGCGACCGTCGAGGCCCTCGGCAAGCTCTCGGAAGCGCTGGAGGCGACCGAGGTCGCCCGCGGCTTCCTCTACAGCTTCCACCGGCTCACCGGCACCGCCGACCGGACCCTGGGCGAAGCCGTCGACCTGTTCCGGGAGGCGGGTCACGGCGACGTCGCCGACCGGCTGGAGACCGAGCTGGTCGGGCGCAACGTGATCGCCGGCCGCTGGACCTTCCAGGTCGTCGAGGAGTACGACGCCGACTACTACCGCGTCTTCCAGCAGCTCGAGGAGGAGGCGCGGGACAAGCTGGCCGGCGGACGCCGGCACCTCTTCGAGGCAGAGATGAAGGAGCGGGAACGCTCCGCCGGCCGGCCCGGCCACGAGGCCGACCCTGCCGAGGCGACGGACTAGCGGGACTAGCGGGACAGGAGCCGCGACACCAGGGCTCCCGCGAGTCCGACCATCAGCGCCCCGATCGCGGGAGAGCCCGCGGCGATCGCCTGCACTGGGTGGGGTTGGACCACGCGCTCTTGCTCCATCGCAAACCTCCTGGTTCGTGGTCGTGAGGTAACCCGATCGGGGAGTTCCAACCGGTGCCGGTCCCCCTGTTCCTCACGGCGTCCCCGCCCTGCGTCCTCACGCGGTCGCGCGCGTCGTCAGCACCGACCGGTAGCCGGCGAACGCGCCCGGGTCGATCAGCCGCGTCATCACCACCCCGACCGCGAGGTAGGTGAGCGCGCTGCCCACCAGTGCCGGCCCGACGCTGCCGACCACCTCGACGACGACCCCGGCGCACCCGGAGGCGATGACCACCGCGGCCAGCGGCCGCACCGGCACGATGCTGCCGGTGATCCGGGTCAGCGCGACCAGGAGGATCGCCGCCTGCACCAGGAAGGCGACGGTGGTGGCGACGGCCGCCGCGGTGAGCCCCCACCGGGGGATCAGCCACAGGTTCAGCACCACGTTCACGACGAGGGCGACCACGCTCGCTACCAGCACCACCGGGTCCGGCCGCAGGGCGAGGAGCACGGACGCCGCCAGGTGGCCGACGCCGAAGAGCAGCGGCGCCGCGGCCAGGCCGAGCAGCACACCGGGGTGGGCGTAGGCGGGGCCGAAGAGCAGGCCGACCAGGTCGTCCCCGCGGAGCGCGAGGACGACGCCGTACGGCAGGTAGACGGCGCAGACGACGACCATCGCGCGCTGCGCCCACACCCGGATGTGCTGCACGTCGTCGGGGCTGCCCGCGATCACCGGGACGTAGGCACGGGAGAGGGTCCAGCTCACGAAGAGGATCGACTCGAAGACCCGGTAGCCGGCGCCGTACACGCCGACCGCCGTGGTGCCGAGAAGGACGCCGAGCAGCGCCGCGTCGATCCGGAACACCCCCATCGCGGCGACGGCCCCGAGCCCCATCACCGGCGCCGCCTCGAGCACCATCCGGACCTGCGGCCGGCTGCCCCGGACCTGCGGGCGGGCTCCGGCACCGCGTGCGGCGAGGTGCATGCCGACGACCCCGACGCCGGTGCCGACCAGGTAGCCGACCGCGGCGTACCCGGCGCTCCCCGTCACCACCAGCGCGCCGGCCGCGAGGGCCAGGACCGAGAACCGCTGCACGACGAGCACGACGGCGGAGACCTGCTGCCGCTGCAGCGCGCCGCAGGCCGCGCGCGAGGCGTCGCACAGGGTGTCGAGCAGGCAGCTCGCCACCAGCAGCGCGACCACGGTCGCGTGGGTCGGCGTCATCGTGACGAACAGGACGGCGCCGGTCACCGCCAGCACCGCCGCCGAGAGCAGCACCCGGATCGCGACCAGCGCGCCGTAGCACCGGTCGAGCAGCTCCGGCTGCGCGCTGCCGAGCTGGACCACCCGCGAGTCCAGGCCGAGCGACGAGAGCACCGCGAGCAGCAGCCCGAGGCTCAGCCCGAACGAGAGCAGCCCGAAGTCGGCGACGCCGAGCAGCCGCGCCAGGAGGAGGAACAGGACGAAGGTGGCGACCTTGCCGAGCAGCTCCGAGGCGCCGAGGGCGAGGACCGCGGAGCCGGTACGGCGCAGCGCGTCCCTGTGCTCGACGGCTGTCGTCATCGGGCCACGAGCCTGCGCACCGCCGCGGCCGGCAGCGTCGCCTTGATCCGGCGACGGGCTCCGTCCTCCCACTCCTCGACGGTCGTGACCCAGCCGTGGGACGCCGCGCGGAGCCCGAGCCGGTGGATCTCGTGGTTGCCGAACTTCCCCTCGCGGCTGCCGCGGAGCCAGTCGAAGGTGGTGACCCCCTCGTCCTCGGAGGCGCGCGTGATCGCCATCAGGTCGCACACCATCCCGCCGCGGTAGCGCTGGAGGTGGTCGGCGACCCGTCCGTCCCAGAGCCGGTGGGCGGCGCCGTCGAGCATGGCCAGCGAGAACCCGGCGACAGCGCCGTCGACGAGGAGCAGGTTGACGACCGCGCGCCCCCGGGCCACGGCGTCCCGCACGACCGCCTCGTAGAACGCGCCGACGGCCGGGTCGTCGAGGTGGCTGCGCCGGCCGGATGCGTGGTCGCGCTGGCGACGCAGGGCGACCACCGCCGGGAACCACTGCTCCAGGCCCGCGGTGTCGTCGACGACCACCTTCTCCCACGAGCGGCCGTCCGCCTCGATGCGGTTGGTCGCGTTGACGCCCTTGCGGCNCACGAGCGGCCGTCCGCCTCGATGCGGTTGGTCGCGTTGACGCCCTTGCGGCGCCGGTTGCGGCTCAGCGTGTAGTCGGTGCCGACCCCGACGATCTGCGGCATCGGGGGGCCCGGCTCCACCACCGCGCCGGCCAGCCGGGAGGCGATCAGCCGGAGGACCCGGTCGTCCTCGGGCAGCTGCTCGAACGCCACCGACCAGCGGCGCTGGGTCAGGATCCACGTCGCCACGGCGTCTGCCAGGACCGCCGCAGCCTCCCCGCCGTCGTGGAAGAGCTGGCCGTAGTCGTTGAGGTCGCCACCGAGCAGCTCGATCCGTCGCGCCCCGCGGCGGCTCGTCACGCTGAGCGCGGCGAGCGCGACGGGCGCGCCATCGGCGCGGACGACGATGACGACCGGTGTGCCGGCCAGGTGGCGGGCCGCGGCGACCAGCCACGCCGCCGACGAGCAGAACGCGACGGACCGGGCGTCGACGTACTCCTCAAGGTCGGCGAGTACGGCGATCGCCTCCTCGCCGGTGACGACGCTGGTCGTGAGCCGGTCTGTCATGGAACCTCCGAACGATCGATGGCGAGCTCGTCCGCCCAGGCGCGGGCCAGGTGCCAGCGCTCCCTGCGGTGTCGGCACTTGGCGGGGTCGACCGCGTCGCGCGGGACGGTCACCTCGCTGGCGTAGGTGCGGACCGTCAGCCACCGCAGCTGTGCGGCCAGCGCGGCGTGGTCGGCGGGCGGGACCGAGTCGACCAGCAGCAGCCATGCCGCGTGCGCGGCCGCGGCGTCGTGGATGTCGACGATCAGCCGGACCATGTCGTGGTGCCGCGGCCCGACCGCCGTGAACTCCCAGTCGATGACGGTGACGTGGCCGAGCGCGGTCGTGTTCAGCACGTTCTGCCGGTGGTAGTCGTTGTGGACCGTGGTGTCGTGCGGGAGCCGCTCGACCGCGGTGCGGGCCGCAACGAAGGCGCGCAGGTCGATCCCCGCCCGCGACATCCGGGTGACCCGCAGCGGCACCGACCGGCGCGGCGCTCTCCAGGTCGAGCCGGCGGTGGCGAAGCGCGGGTGCGGAAGCCGCTGGATCCGCTGCGCCATCTCGAGCGCCGCCGCCACGTAGGCCGCCGGCTCCCCCGCCTCCTCCACCACCCGGCGGCTCGCG
>NZ_JACEHF010000022.1 GCF_014180685.1 Nocardioides pelophilus
GGCGATCTGCTGCCCCGCGATGTCCGGCGCCGAGCCGTGCACCGGCTCGAACATCGAGGGCGAGGTGCGGTCGGGGTTGATGTTGCCCGAGGCCGCCAGGCCGATGCCGCCGGTGATCGCGGCGGCGAGGTCGGTCACGATGTCGCCGAAGAGGTTGTCGGTGACGATCACGTCGAACCGCTGCGGGTCGGTGACGAGGTAGATCATCACCGCATCGATGTGGCAGTAGTCGGTGGTGACGTCGGGATACTCCGCCGCGACCGTCTCGAACAGCCGCCACCACAGCGAGCCCGCGTTCACCAGCACGTTGGTCTTGTGGACCAGGGTGAGCTTCTTGCGGGGGCGGCGCTGCGCACGGGCGAAGGCGTCGCGGATGACCCGCTCCACGCCGTACGCCGTGTTCACCGACACCTCGGTCGCGACCTCGGCCGGGGTGCCGGTCCGGAGTGCGCCGCCGTTGCCGGTGTAGGGACCCTCGGTGCCCTCCCGCACCACCACGAAGTCGACCTCGCCCCTGGCGAGGACGTCCGCCNATCCGCGACGGGCGCAGGTTGACGTAGTGGTCGAGCTCGAAGCGCAGCCGCAGCAGCAGCCCGCGCTCGAGGATCCCCGGCGGCAGGTTGGGGTCGTTCGGCTTGCCGCCGACCGCTCCGAGAAGGATCGCGTCGTGCTGCCGGATCTCGGCGAGCACGGAATCGGGCAGCACCTCATGGGTGGCGAGGTACCGCTCGGCGCCCAGGTCGTAGCGGGTCTGTTCGAACTTCACTCCTGCGGGGGCCGCAACCTCCAGCACCTTGAGCGCCTCCGCGGTGACCTCGAGGCCGATGCCGTCTCCGGGGACGACGGCAAGGGCCACGCTCCCCTCGGCGGGCGTGACGGTGGACGCTGCGGGCGTCGGAGTGGTCGCAGAGCTCATGGACGAAGACGTTAGTTGTCGTCGGGACGCAGAGCGTCCTCGTCTCGCAGGGCAGTCTCCGTCGAGCCGTTCATCGCGCTCTGCAGGGCGTCCTTGTAGGTGCGGTTCAGCGGGTGCTGGGGGTCGTGCTTCGCCGGGCCCCAGTCCGGGTACATGTCATACATGTCGTTGTCGCCTTTCGGGCATTGGGCTTCAAGTCTGATCGAGAAGCCCATGCAGGCGATGGATGCACGCCGCTGACACCGCGGCGAGGTGGCCTCTCTCAGGCCCCGCCGCGGCGCACGATAAGTACGTAGAAGTGCCGCATGGTGAGGACGAGCGTACGGCGTCCCCGCTCCCCTGTCGCGGCATTTCGCTCCTTGTTCGGCATCCGAGACGCCGGTTCCAAGATGAAAGACTCGTTGCATGAGCGCGCCCCCCGAGCTGCCCGACGTGGTCAACCGCGCTTTCGACGTCTCCCGCCGCGCCGGCTACGTGTCGTTCTGCCGCAACGAGACCGGCCGGCTGCTGGCGGCGCTGGCAGCGACCCGCACCGGCACGATGGCCGAGTTCGGCACCGGCTGCGGCGTCGGCACCGCGTGGCTGCGCTCCGGGGTCCGGGGCGAGCAGGCCCGGATCCTCACCGCGGAGCTCGACCCGAAGCTCGCGCGGGCGGCCGCCGAGATCTTCACCGACGACCCGCTGGTCGACGTGCTCACCGCCGACTGGTCGACGCTGATGGACAAGGGCCCCTACTCGCTGCTGTTCCTCGACTCCGAGCAGCAGCCCAGCGAGGTCGGCGTCGACGCGATCGCCGACCTGGTCGAGCCGGGCGGCATCGTCGTGCTCGACAACTTCTGGCCGTGCGAGCAGTGGCCGCCGATCACCGGCGGCCGGGTCGACACCCTGCGCGAGGAGTGGCTCACCGACGAGCGGTTCACCGCCGTCGAGGTGATGGCGGCGTCCGACTCCTCGGTCGTGCTCGCCACTCGTCGGTAGGGTTTCCCGCATGCCGGTCCTGCGCGTCATCAACCTCGACCGGCGCAAGCCGGAGAGCTGCTACGTCCAAGAGCACGCCCGCAACATCAACTCGCAGTTCGGCGAGGACGGGGTCATCGAGAAGATCTTCGAGATCATCTCGCCGGCCAACCGGTGGTGCGTCGAGTTCGGCGCCTGGGACGGCGTCTACCTGAGCAACACCTGCCACCTGGTGCGCGACCTCGGCTGGGACGGCGTACTGATCGAAGGCAGCGCCGAGAAACTCGCCGACCTCACCGACAACTTCGCCGACCTCCCCAACGCGCACCCGATCCACGCACTGGTCGGCTTCGAGCGCGGCAAGGACTCGCTCGACGACGTCCTCGCCACGACCGACTGCCCGAGGGACGTCGACCTGGTCAGCATCGACATCGACGGGTCGGACTACCACGTGTGGCGCTCGATGGCCCGCTACCGGCCGAGGGTCGTCGTGATCGAGTTCAACCCGAGCGTCCCCAACGACGTGGTGTTCGTCCAGGACCGCGACATGTCGATCCACCAGGGCGCCTCGCTCGCGGCGATGGTCGAGCTCGGCAAGCAGAAGAAGTACGAGCTGGTCGCGACCACCAACTGCAACGCCTTCTTCGTGCGGGAGGAGCTGTTCCCGGCCTTCGGGATCGAGGACAACTCCATCGACGCCCTCCGCCAGAACGTGATCGGCCGGATCTTCCACGGCTACGACGGCACCGTCTACACCAAGATGCGGCCGCTGCAGTGGGTCGGTCGCGGCGACTACCGACCGCCGATCGACGTGTTCCAGCTGATCCCCCCGGAGGAACGGAACTTCTACGACCACGTCGAGTCGGCGCCCGGCCAGGTCGATGACGCCGGCTGAGCGTCCTGGCGGTCGCGTCGTCCTGTTCGGCGGCCAGTCCAACATGCTCGGCCACAAGCTGGCGACCGACGGCGACCGACCGGCGTCGCCGTCCGTCCTGGCCTGGGACAACCTCGGTCCGAACGGGTCCTGGGGCGTGGCCGAGCTCGGTCGGCCGCCGTTCAACCCCGTCCTGACGAGACCCAACAACGCAGCGCTGCACTTCGCCTTCCACCTCGCCGAGCACACCGGCGAGCCCGTCTATCTCGTGGGCCACGCGGTCACGGCAGCAGCATCGTCTCCTGGGAGGACGAGGGCTCCGGCAACCTCGCGCGGCTGATCCTCGAGTGCGACCACGCGCTCGCCACCCCCGAGCTGCGCACGGCCGGGATCGACCGGGTCGACACGATGCTGTGGCACCAGGGCGAGACCGACGACGCTGGCGCGACGATGGTGAAGGACCCCCGGCTGACGACCCTGGCCGACTACGAGGCGGCGTTCCGTCGTCTTCGCGCGGCGCTCGCGCGGCAGCCGTGGTGGGACGACGAGACCAGGTTCATCGCCGGCGAGCTGATCAGGGACGGGTGGCTCTCGGCCCGCAACGACTTCTACTTCGCCGGCGCCCTCAACGGCCGGTACGACGCCGTCGCGTCGTCCGAGGGTCTCGGCCATGTCGGCGATGCCGCCCACTTCGACGGGCAGGCCCTGCAGACCATGGGCGAGCGGATGTTCGACGCCTGGGTCACCCTCGAGAAGTCCCGCTGAGCTAGCTGGGGTCCCCCGGCGCGGCCTTGCGGACCACGATCCGGCTCCAGGCGCCGAGGTAGACCCGCTCGTCCGCAGCGATCTCGCGCTTCTCGCCCGGGGTCAGCGGAGCGCTCGGCAGCGGACCGATCGAACCGCCGACGTAGGTACCGTTGGACGAGCCGAGGTCCTCGACCCACCACCGGGTGCCGTCGGTCGTGAGCTGGCAGTGCCGCCGGCTGATGCCGTTGTCGGACGTGAGGTCGATGTCGGGGTGGATGTTGCGGCTGCGGGAGGTGCGGCCGACGAGGATCGACGTCGTCCTCAGAGGTACGACGACCGGCACTCCCGCCGAGGGCAGCGGATCGGTGGAGTCCTGGTCGGCGTACCAGTCCGGGTCGATCCACACCTCGGCGACCCAGGCGGCCCCCAGCGGCGGCGCGACGGAGTGCTGGGACTCGGCGGTCGGCGGGTCGAGGTCGGTCGGCGCGGCGGAGTCCGCGGCCGCGCCCCCGTCGGCCTGACCGGGAACGCCGAGGTCGAGCACCGAGGGCGTGGCCGGCCGCGGCGTCTGACCGGTGGTGAAGTCGTAGCCGCACGCCTCGCAGAAGAGCGCGTTCTCGGGGTTGACCTCCGAGCAGTTGGGACACGTGGTGTCGCTCGCGGCCGACGGCCCACCGCCCGACGAGGCCCCCGAGGAGTCGGCGTCCGCACCCGCGTCGGCGCCGCTCGCGGCAGCCGGAGCGGACGGAGCCGCCGCGGCACCCGCATCGGTGATCGGCAACCCGCAGACGTCGCAGTAGTCGTCGGCGGTCGAGTCGTGACCGGAGGGACAGGTCGGCAAGGGGCTCAGCTCCCAGCGGGCGGGTCCTTGCGGACCCGGGTCGTCTTGGTGGACGCGGTGTCGAGCGCCATCTCGTCGGCCTTGTCGACCGCGCGCTTGAGCCGCACCGTGCCCTCGGCCTCGTTGTCGACCTCGACCACCTTGCGCAGCTTGGCCGTCGCCTCGTCGTTGCCGGTCTGGGCCGCCAGCTGCACGGCTCGACCGAGCTTGGTGGTCGCGGTCGCCTCGTCGCCGGCGGCCTTCGCGGCCAGGCCCTCCTGGATCGCCGCGGCGAGCTCGGTCTGGCCGGTGTAGTGGGCGACCTGCTTGTCGATCCGGGTGGTGAGCTCGGAGTTGTTCGACCAGGTCGCCTTGATGAGGCCCTGGGTCACGACGTTCTCACCGAGCGCGAGCTGGACGCGGGCGGCGAGCTGCTCCTGCCCGAGCGCCTTGGCCGCGACCCGCACCCCGATGTGGTAGTCGCGCGACTCGTCGGCCCAGGCTCCGGTCGGGAAGTCCCGGGTCAGCGGGTTGACCGGGACGCCGCGGTCGGTCAGGTCCTCGAGGGTCGGCGCGACCTGGCGCACGAAGAGCACCTGTGCTCCCTGCGGGGTCCAGACCCGGAGCTTGGCGTCGGCGACGCCGCGCGCCATGGAGGCCCGCATGATCTCCTGGAACTGGGCCCGCATCTCGGCGGGCCTCGGGATGATGTCGACGGTGCCGAGCAGCGCCTGGGCGATCCGCCGGATCTCGGCGACCTGCCAGTCGGTGCCGGCGCCGCGGCAGTCGCACTGGTAGTAGCCGGTCGCCCGGTTGATCGCCTCGTCGAGCCGACCCGGCCGCTCCCGGTTCTCACCGTCGGTGAGCAGCAGCGCGTGCCGCTGGGTCACCTGCGGGACGGACGCGAAGATCTGGCCGGCGAGGTCGAGCCAGGTGGAGATCGCCGTACCGCCGCTGCCGACGAAGCGCTCGATCGCCGCGGACGCCTCCGCCCGGGTCTGCTCGTTCATCTGCACCAGCGCCGGCCCGGCCGTCACCGGCGGGTAGGCCAGCATCGCTCGGTCCGCTCCGGCCACGACGGCGAACCAGGTGCCGTCGACGATCTCCGACAGGGCGGCCTGGGCGGCGTCCTTGGCGGCCGCCATCGTCGCCGGTCCCATCGAGCCGGACGTGTCGACGATGATGATCTCACCGGCGTCGCCCGACCCGGACTGGCCGGCCGTACCCGCTCCCTTGCAGCTGATCGTGACGATCGCGTTGACGTCGGTCCCGCCGTCGGGCAGGAACTCGTTCTGGAAGACGGCGGTGGTGAACTCAGCCATCGGTGGGCGCTCCCTCTCCTGCTACGTCGGTCGGCGGGCCCGGCGGTGTCGCTGTCGGTGTCGGTGTCGGTGTCGGTGCGGGCGTAGCCGCATTCTGCACCGGTGGTGGCGGCGGCGCAGGCAGCGGGCCGACCCGGGCCAGCGCGGCGGTGATGTTGTCGTGGCCGCCGGCCGCGTTGGCGAAGGCCACCAGCGACAGCGCGAGGCGCTCGGGATCGACCGGTCCGGCGGCGGCGATCTGCGCCTTGAGCGCCTCCGGCGCCGACGCGTAGTTCCACAGCCCGTCGGAGCAGGCGAGCAGCCAGCCCGGCCCGGTCACCTCCAGGCTGCCGACCGACGGGACGAAGTCCTGCGAGTCGCGGCCGAGCCACTTGGTGATGGCGTGGGCGAACTCGCCCGTCTCGGCGACCTCCTTCGCCACACCCGAGGCGATCTGGGCCTGGGCCACCGAGTCGTCGACGGTCAGCTGCAGCGCCTCACCCTCGTCGGGCAGCCAGTAGCAGCGGGAGTCCCCGATGTTGGCGTGGCTGATCCGGTTGCCTTCGAGCACCGCGACGGTGAAGGTCGCGGACGCCGGGTTGGGCTCGTCGGGGTCGGTGATCGCGATGATCGCGGTGTTCGCCGCCGCGGCAGCGTCCGCGAAGACCTTCGCCACCGCCGCGTCGCGGCTCTGCGGCGTGCCCATGCCGGCCGGCAGCGGCGTGCGCAGCACCTCGCGCGCGGCTCGGGCGCCGGCGAGCGACGCCACGTCGGAGTCGGTCAGGTTGGAGACGCCGTCGAGGACGACGAGCACGGCGCGCGACCCGGGCTGCTCCCCCGCCAGCAGCGCCATCGCGTCCTCGTTGCGGCTCTTGCTGACCCCCTTGTCGCAGACGCCGGCGACCCAGGTGGCCGGCGTCTCGCGGAAGTGGTCGCGCTCGCTCGGCGCCTTGGTGCCGCAGGACAGGCAGTACAGGTCCGGCCCCACCTCTCCCCCGCAGCTGCCGCACGGGCGGCGGCCGGGGTCGGGCGGCGGGTCCGGCAGCGCGCCCGCCGGCCCACGGGTCGGCGCACTGGTCGGCGCATCGCCGAGGTCGTCCGGCGGGGTCAGCGGCACGACCGGGTCCGCGGTCGCGTCGGAGACCTGGGCGCCACAGGACTCGCAGAAGCGTGAGCCCGACGGCACCCCCGCACCGCACGAGGGGCAGAGGGTCTCGGGCGGGCTGGTCGGCTCCGTCACGTCAGGCTCCAATTCCGTACGGCGTTCGCCTGGTTGACCAGGTCGACCCGCTCATCGAGGTCGTGGGCGTCGCGGGCGAGCAGCCGCAGCGCGTTCTCGAGCCCGTCGCGGATGCCCGCCTCGGACGCCGGGATCGAGCCGATGCTCACCCCCTTGCGGGGAGGGTTCTTCGCGACCACGGGCAGCGCCTCCTTGAGGATCCGCACCGTGTAGCGCTGACGGGTCGGACCGTCGACCGACGAGCTCTCGATCGTGCGGAGCGCCTGGTCGAGGACGGTCAGGTCCTGGGCGCTCCCCGCGAGCAGCACCTCGGCCCGCTGCTGCCGGCTCTCGGTGTAGCCGCGGCTGGTCGTCGGCACGTGGTCGAGCGCGGCGACCGCGCCGGCCGTGTCACGTCGGGCTGCCCGCACCCGGGCCATCCCGAACGCCGACGGGGCGACGTACGTCGCATCGGTGGCCGCGCAGGTCTGGTACAGGCCCTCGGCGACCTCGGGCTGACCACCCTTCTCGCACGCGAACGCCAGCGCCAGCTTGGGCGCGAGCTCGCCCGGCACCTGCTGGTAAACGGCGTTGAAGGAGGCCTTCGCGGTCTCCCAGTCCTCCTTCTGGACGGCGGCGAGGCCCTCCATCCAGAGCGCGCGCCACTCCCAGGGGTCGGCGGCGAGCAGGTTGCCGGCATAGCTCTTCGCGGCTGACGACTCGTGCAGGTCGAGCGCCGCCCTGCAGCGGGCCAGCCACACCTCGGCCGTGTCCTCCGGGGCGGCGTCGAGGTCCCTGAGCCGCTGCGCCGGGTCGTCGGTGCCGATCGTCGACAGCCAGCCGTACTGAGGGTCCGTGGTGTCCTCGCGCAGCTGGGGCAGCTGGCTCCACTCCGTGATCGGGCGCGCGGTCGCCGGCGACTCGAAGAGCACCGAGGCGGCCGAGGTGAGCGCGGTGCCCTGCCGGTGCCGCGCGACCACCTCGCGCAGCACGCCCAGCAGCTGGGTGCGGAACTCGTCGACCGAGGCGAACCGGTCGGCCGGGTCGGTCGCGCAGCACTTGGCGATCAGGTGGTAGAGCGAGTCGTACTGCTGGAAGAGCGGCGTCGACTCCACCGGCGGCAGGCTGTGGAGGTAGGTGCCCTGGTAGCCCCGGAACTCCATGGTCAGCACGAGCAGGGTGCGCCCGATCGTGTAGATGTCGGAGGCCACCGACGGCCCCACCTCGGCCACCTCGGGCGCCTGGTAGCCGACCGTTCCGTAGATCGCCGACTCCTGGTCGTCGGCCCGCCGCACGCCGCCGAGGTCGATCAGCTTCATCGCGTCGCCGACCTGGATCATGTTGTCGGGCTTGAAGTCGCAGTAGACCAGGCCGAGGTCGTGGAGGTACTGGAACGCCGGCAGCAGCTCGAGGATGTAGGCGAGTGCCTGGTCGACAGGCAGCGGGTCGTACTCCCCGTTGTTGGCCCGCATCCGGTCCTTGAGGATCTGCTTGAGCGACTTGCCGCCGACGTACTCCATGACGATGTAGCCGGCGCCCTCGTGGGTCACGAAGTTGTAGATCTCGACGATCGCCGGGTGCTCGACCTGGGCCAGGAACTGCTGCTCGGCGATCGCCGCGGCCAGCGCGTCGGGGTCGCCGGAGTTCAGCAGGCCCTTGAGCACCACCCACCGGTTGGAGACGTTGCGGTCACGGGCGAGGTAGATCCAGCCGAGGCCGCCGTGCGCGAGCGCCCCCGCGACCTCGTACTGCCCCGCGACCAGGTCGCCCTGCTGCAGCTTGGGGGTGAACGAGAACTGCTGGCCGCAGTGCGGGCAGAAGCCCTCGGACCGGCCCGGCTTGCCGTCGATGCTGCGGCCGACCTTGTTGCCGCACTTCGAGCAGCTGCGCTTCTCCTCGGGCACCTGCGCGTTGGGCATGATCGCCTTGGCGGCATCGACCGGGGGCGCGGGCGGGACGGTCGTCAGGCCGGCGCCGAGCCGCGCCGCGCGCATCCGCTGCGAGCCTGTGCGGGTACGCCGGGTCGAGCTCGTGCCGCTGCCGGCCCGCTTGGAGCCGATGGCCGCGGACTGCACCCGGCTGGCGGAGGTGGCGACCGAGCCCTCCATCTGGGACACCGGCTCGGCCTGGGAGGCGGCCGGGACCGGCGGGGCGTCGGCGGCCGTGCCGCAGATGTCGCAGTAGCCGTCGAGGATCTTGCCGCTGCACCCGGGCTGCCCGCAGGGCGTGCCGTTGGCGACCGGCGGGGCCGGAGCGGTGCCGGTCGCGGGCGCCCCCACGGTGGCGGTCGGCACGTTGGAGGTCGCGCCCCCGGTGGTCGAGCCTGTCGAGGCCCCGGGCGAACCGCAGATGTCGCAGTAGCCGTCGAGGATGTTCCCGGTGCATCCCGGCTGGGTGCAGGTGCTCATCGCTGCCTCATGACTGTGCTCATCACTGGGCGGTTCACTGGGCGGTCTCCTTCTGAAGCCAGGTCTGGTAGGTCGCGACCAGCTGCTGGGCGACGGACATCGGGGCAGGGCTGCGGGCGAGTACGGCGCGCGCCTGGCGCTCGGCCTCGACCAGGTCGGCGCCGCCGGCCACCCCCTGCGCCGTCGCCTTGGCGACGTAGGCGTCGAGCAGGGCGACCAGGTCGGCGTGCTCGGCGAGCGCGTCGGCGTACTTGTGCTGGGCGTGCTCGAGCGCCTGGGACACGCGGTCGAGCTTCTTGAGGTAGGCGTCGATCTCGTCGGGAGTCACCGGCACCGGTCCGAGCGCTTCGACGTCGGGGATCGCGTAGCGCGGGGCGGTGTCGACGGTCGCCACGCACTGGGCGGCGAGCTTCTCCAGCGCCTGCTCGCGGGCCTCGAGGTCGGCGCGCAGCTCGCGGGCCGAGAGCACCTTGGAGCGGGCGTCCCGCCGGCGGGCGTTGCCGACGATCAGGTCGCGCTCGAACGTCGTCGCCTCCACCTCGAGCGGGGCGAGCATGCCCCCCACGTCGGCGCCGCGCTCGGCGCGTTCGTTGATCTGCTCCAGCCGCGCCATCAGGCCGGCGAGGGTGTTGACCGCCTGGTCACGGGTGGTGGCCGGCTCGAGCCCGACCTGGTCGCGGATCCGCTCCAGCTGCGCCCGCACCTCGCGGATCCGGGCGACCTGCTCGGTCGCGTCGTGGGCCAGCGCCAGCCTGGTGCGCAGCTGGCCGGTGAGCGCGTCGTTGAGGCGGCACGCCTCGGGGAGCGAGACCGCCAGCCCGCCCGGCATCCCGGTGGCACCGTCGAGCCGGCCCCAGATCAGGGCCGAGATCCGCTCCCGCTCCTGCTGGAGCACCCGGCCACCGTCCCAGGTCGCGAAGACCAGCTGGTAGCGGTCGTGGATCGCCTTCCACATCGCCAGCACCAGCTGCATGTCGCCGGCCAGCTCCTCGCCCCGCCCGGCCGCGAGCGCCGCCCGGTCGAGCTCGCCGAGCTCGTCGTGGCGGGTGCGCAGCCAGGAGTCCAGCTCGGCGAGGTAGCGCTGGATGAGCGCCGGCTCGATGGCCTCGCCGAGCTTGCCGGGAGCGGTGGGTGCGGTGGTCATGAGCAGGTGGTCACCCGGTCCGGTAGGGCTGGGTCGGCGGTGGCTGGATCGCGTCGACCCCGCTGAGCTCTTGCTTCAGCCACCGGTTGTAGGCGGCCTGCCACGACCCGTCCGCGCGCATCTCCTCCAGCACCGCGTTGACGAACCGCACCAGGTCGACGTCGTCCTGGTTGGCACCGATGCCGTAGGGCTCGTCGTTGAGGGGCTCCTGGTCCGGGACCACGGCATAGGGGTCCTGGGCGGCGAGACCGGCGAGCACGGTGTCGTCGCCGGTGATCGCGTCGACCTCGCCGCGCTGGAACTTGATCAGGCAGCCGGTGTGGTTGGCGGCCGGCTCGAGGATCGGCGGATCGACGCCCTCCCGCTCGGCCGCGGTCACCACGTTGTCGAGGCTGGTCGACCCGGTGGGGGCGCACACCCGGAGCCCCGCGAGGTCCTGGACGCCGTCGTAGCCGCTCTCGGCGAGCGACTTGCTGACCAGAACCTTCTGGGTGGCGTCGTAGTAGACCTGGGAGAACGCGATGTCCTGCCAGCGACTGCAGTTGATGGTGAAGTTCCGGACCACCAGGTCGATCTCGCCGTTCTGGAGCAGCTCGATCCGCTGCGCGGCGGTGATCACCCGGAACTGGACGTTGCGTCCGAGCTCGAAGCCCCCCGACGTGTCCTCGAAGATCGCCCGGCCGATGGCCTTGGCGAACTCGATGTCGAAGCCCTCGATCCGGTTGCCGTTCTCCGGGTTGGCCGAGGCCATCTTGTAGGTGTCGGCCGAGACGCCGACGATCAGCCGGCCGCGGTCGCGGATCTCCTCGACCTTGCCGCCCGGGACCACGACGTCGCTCGGCTCGTAGGAGGCGAGGTCCGCGTCGACGGTCGTGCACTCGGGGTCGGCGGCCTGGGCCGGCGACTCGGCTTCGGGCGCCTCCGGCAGGGGCGTGTCGTCGTACCCGCAGCCGGCGAGCAGTGCGGCGAGGACGCCGACACCCGCGAGCGCCGCTCTCACGCGGTTCATGCGTACTCCTTGCGCCGGTCGTTGATTCCTCGCACGACCGCGACCGCGGCCGCCATGCCGAGGATCAGGGTGAGCAGGCTGCCGACGAGGGCGAGCGAGCGACCCGCGCGCAGCTCGTCGGTCGTGGCCGTGCCGTTCTCCTGCACCAGCTCGGCGACGGACTCGTCGAAGGTGTCGAACGCGGCGGTCGAGTCGAGGCCGCCGGGGGCACCGTCGGCGCCGATGGCGATCTGGACGGCGAGACCCCAGCGGTCCTCGTCGTCGAGGCGGACGATCTCCTGGTGGGCCGCGACGTAGGCGTTCCACTCGTCGAGGACCTGCCGGTCACCCCGGTCCTCGACGACGTCGGCGGCCGCGATCCAGGGGTCCTCGTACAGCGCTCCGGACCCGCGCTTGATCAGCCGCAGGCTCTCGTTGGCCTTCGCGTCGTTGCCGGCCGTGCGGGCCGCGGCCTGGTCGACGGCCATCCTCAGCTCGTTCTCCAGCAACCCGTCGTTCTGGTTGTCGGCCCGCCAGGCCGCGATCGAGGCCACCAGGGTCGTGACGATGACGATGATCGCTGCGACTGCGACCCCGGTGTTGAGGTAGCGGCGGAACCGCCGGGCCAGGGCGATGCTGAGCCACACCAGGACGGCTGTCGCCACCACGCCGATCAGCAGCAACCAGAACGGGTGCTGACCACCCATCGAGTCCTCGGCGCGCTCGGTGTTCGCGTCCACGAGGTTGCGCAGGATCGGCAGCGCGTCGTCGCGGAGGGCCTTGCTCGCCCCGCTGAGGTACTCGGCGCCGACCGGGAAGGTCTGCCGGATGTTGGACCGCGCCTCGGCGATCGCCGTGGCGTACTCGTTGACCTCGACGTTGAGCGCCGCGAGCGCCTTCTCGTCCGCAGGCTGCGCCTCCGCCGCGGCGGCGATCAGCTGGAAGACCCGGTCGACGGCTTCGTCGTACTGGGCCTCGCGCTCGCGGTCGCCCTCGCCGCCAATGAGGACCAGGCTGGTCGCGATGGCGTCGACCCGCAGCAGCGTGGACTGGATCTCCTGGACCCGCACCAGCTGCTCGGTGTCGTCGGCGGCGCGGCCGTCGGCCGCGTAGGAGAGGTACTGCACCAGCCCGCTCAGCAGGCCGAACAGCAGCACGGTGGCCATGCCGATGATCTGGAGGCGGTTGAGCAGGCTCGGGGTGTCCTCGATGCCGGTGCCGACCGGCTTGCCGGTGGGCGCAGGCCAGAAGCCACGGCGTACCTTCGCGGGCCCCGGCTGCGCGGGCGCGGTCGCCGGCTGCACCGCGGGAGGCGGAGGCGCGGCAGCGGACTGGGTCATGAGGTCTCCTCCTTGTCGACCTCGACGGTCGGCTCGGGTGCGTCGGCGGGCGTGAGCGCCTCGACGACCTCGGGGGGTACGGCGTCGGCGGGCGGCAGCAGCGTGCCGTCGTCGGCGACCGCCGGCTCGCCCGACCCAGCCGACCCAGCCGACCCAGCGTCGGTCGGCGCCACCAGGTCGGCGGGCTCGAGCGAGCGGAGCTGCTCGAGCGTCGGCTCCTTGACGTCGCGCAACCGCCAGGCGTGGTGGCCGATCGCCGCCTCGAGCATGTTGCGGACGAAGCGTGCGTTGCCGAAGGACGGCCCGCGCGGTGCGTCGGCGAGGATCTCGCGGAGCCGCGTCACCACCGGCTCACCCGCGTCGAAGTCGGCGTTCGACGCCATCTGCTCGAAGATCGCGGCCAGCTCGTCGTCGGTGTAGTTGTCGAACTCGATCATCGTGCGGAACCGGCTCTCCAGGCCTGGGTTCTCGGAGATGAAGATCGCCATCGGGAGGGGGTAGCCGGCGACGATCACGACCAGGTCGTCGCGCTTGTCCTCCATCTCCTTGACGAGCGTGTCGATGGCTTCCTTGCCGTACTGGTCGCCGGAGAGCGAGTAGGCCTCGTCGATGAAGAGCACGCCACCCTCGGCGGACTTCACCACGTCGGCGGTCTTCTGGGCGGTCTGGCCGAGGTAGCCGGCCACCAGCTCCGACCGGTCGCACTCGACCAGCTGGCCCTTCGACAGCAGCCCGAGGGCGCGGTAGATGCCGGCGACGAGCCGGGCCACGGTGGTCTTGCCCGTCCCGGGGTTGCCGTTGAAGACCAGGTGCCGGGTGATGGTGGGGGTCTCCAGCCCGGCCTTCTTGCGCAGCCCCTCGACCCGGAGCACGGCGGCCTGCCGGTGGATCTCGCCCTTGACGGTCTCGAGCCCGATCATCGCGTCCAGCTCGGCGAGCAACTCCTCGACCGTCTTCGTCGGCTCCTCGGGCTCGGGCTCTTCGGCCACGGGCTGCTCCGGCTCAGCCGCCTGCACCTGCGCCGACCCGTCAGAAACTCCCCCGTCAGACCCCGCCGAGCCGTCAGAAACTTGGGGACGGGTCGGCGGGTTCGAGACCTGAGTTCGTGCCGGGTCGGCGGAAGGCACGTTCGGGAGCAGCGACCCGGCGCCGAGATTGATCGCCTCGAGCTGGCGGCGTACCTGGTCACCCATCCGGCGCACCTGGTCGAGCATCTCGTCGCCGACGCCGGGCACCGGCTCGCGGGCCCCGGGCGGTCGAGGCGCGAGGTCGCCCGGCGACCGAGCCTCGAAACCCCCGGGGCTGAAGGACAGGGTGCGCGCCTCACCCAGCTGGGAAGCGGTGGCCATGGTGGCCGTGCCGACAGCCTCCGGCCCGGCCTGGCCGAGCAGGGTCGCGGCGAGGGCGACCTCCCCCAGAGCCTTGGCGTACGCCGGAGCGTGCTCGGACTTGCTGAGGGCGAGCTGGTTCATGGCCGGTGTGGGGGCGCCGCGGAAGCGGTTGCCCTTCTTGGCGGCGAGGAAGAAGTCCTCGGCGCCCCCGGTGTGCCCGGTCTGCTCGGCCCAGTCCACGAAGGCGCCCTTGGACCGCTCGGCGACGGTCGCGGCGAGCGCCTCGCCCTCCGCCCGTGCGGTGGCCTCGTCGATGCCGGCCGTCCGGGCTGCGGCGACGAGGGCGTCGAGGCAGTCCCTCAGTGAGTCGCTCATGGAGCCCCCAGGTTGAGGTCGGGGCCGCCCGTGGAGGAGTGGCCGAACTTGGCTTCGAGGAACCGTCCGTGCGCGATCAGTGCCTGCGCGTCGGCCCGGTTGGCTGCGTCGAAGATCTTGTCCATCGTCACGCCGAGCAGCTCGAGCTGCTCGATCAGCACCATGAGCGAGGTCTTGTTGCCGTCGATGGGCCGGGTGTCCGCCCACTCCCTGGGCAGCCGGAGGTAGCCGCCGACCGCCTCGGGGAGGTAGTCGGTGGCGGTCGCCATCAGCGAGTAGCCGTCCTGGCTCCCGAGCCCGAGGTCGTTGAGGCGAGGCAGGGTCTGGTGGATGGTGCGGGCGATCCGCACCACCCGCGAGATCACGACCGGCGGCGCATTGCCCTCACGCAGCATCGCGTTGACGCGGTTGAGCGCAGCCAGGATGTCCTTGTCGGTCGGCGGAGGCGGTGCGACGTACTGCTCCGCGGCGTCGTTGTCGCCCTTGCCGCGGATCTTCCGGAACCACGACCCCAGTCCCACCCGTCAGCCCTTGATGTCGAGGGTGCCCGCAGCGTTGCGCTGGTCGTGCTTCTGGACCCGCTCGAGGTAGGACTTCGACTTCTCGACCTCGGTCTCCAGCACTCCGATGGTGGTGGACATGGTGTCGAGCGCCTTGAGCTTGAACTCGTCGATCTGGTCCATGGTCGCGTAGATGTTGGCGAACGCCGCCTGGAGCTGCTCCATGCCGATCGTCGAGGAGGCAGCCTGCTCCTGGATCGCCGCGGAGTTCTCCTTGAGCATCTCCGAGGTCTTCTGGATCAGGTTGGACGTCGTGGTGTTGAGCGCCGTGATCTGGTCGAGCACCAGCTTCTGGTTGCTGAGCGCCTGGGCGACGATGACGGCCGTGCGCAGCGCCGAGATCGTGGTCGTGGTGGCTCGGTCGACGCCCTTGATGAGCTCGATGTTGTTCTTGATGATGATGTCGATCGCGAGGTAGGCCTGGATCGAGACCGCCAGCTGGGTCAGCAGGTCCTGGTGCTTCTGCCGGACGTAGAACAGCACGTCCTGGCTCAGGGTCTTGGCGCCCTCCGGGTCGGTCAGCTCCATCTCGGCGATCTTCGCCGCGAGCTTGGCGTCGAGCCGCTCGGAGACGTAGATGTACTGGTTGAGCCGGCCCATCACGCTCCAGAGGTTCGTCTTCTCCAGGTTGAGCGCGACGTTGTCCCTGGTGAGCTCGTCCTGGCCGCTGCGGAGGCTGTGCAGGATCCCGTTGAGCTGGCTCTGCGAGGACTGGTACTTGCGGAAGTAGTCCTCGATCTTGTCGTTGAACGGGAGCATGTCCCAGAACTTCTTGGCGCCGGTGGCCTGGCCGGGGTCGAGGTCCTCGACGGTACGGCGCAGCGCGAGCAGGGTCTTGCCGACGTCGGAGCTCCCGGAGATGGCGCCGGACTTGAGCGCGGTCACCGGCTTGTCGAGCATCCGGTTGGAGGTCTCGGCGGCACGCCGGATGTCGGCGTCGCCCATGGTCCGGACGTTCTCGGCCTGGGCGGCGAAGCCGGGGCTGCCGATCGCCTCGTTGGTCAGCGCGGTCAGGAAGCTGTCGACCTTGGAGTCGAGCTCGGGCACCATCTCGGCGGCCACCTGAGGGGCCATCTTGGGCGCTGCGGTCTCGGTGACGGGCTTGGGTGCCTCGGGGGCGGTGAGGGTCAAGACGCCCTCGGGAGGGGCGAGCGGGCTCGGCTCGGGTGCGGCCGCCTGGGAACCATCGGTGGTCATGACCTGAGACTATCCACTAGTTCCAGCCACCACACTCAGGGATTTCCCTGGCTGGTGCCCGCCGACCGGCAACCGGGCAGCCGACGGGTAAAGGTGTCGGCAACCGGGTCCGCACGGCGCGACGAATCCGTACCGTCGGGGGATGCCGCCCGCACCCGACACCAGGCCGGCGCTCAGGGTGCCCGGCCGGGCGCTGGTGGCGTGCGTCCTGCTGGCCGCCGGCATCACCGCCGGCACCTGGTCGGCCGGTCCCGCGGCGCGCGCCGCGGACGTCGTGCTCGTGCCGCCGACGCTCTCCTCCACGCCCGACCGCGCGCTGACCACGCCAGTAGCGGCGTGCGGCGGCACCGTGCTCTGCGTCGGGCCCTCGGGTGCCTTCCCGACGATCAGCGCAGCTGTCACGGCCGCAGGAGACGGCGACACGATCCAGGTCCAGGGCGGCACCTACGCCGAGCGGGTGGTGGTCGCCGGCAAGGAGGTGCGCCTGTACGGCGGGTTCGCGCCCGGCTTCGGCTCGCGCAACCCCGCCGCCAACGTCACCACGATCGACGGCGGGGACGGCGGCACCACGGTGACGTTCAGCGAGGCCGGCGACGCGGTGCTCGACGGGTTCACGGTCACCGGCGGGAAGGCGCCGCTGGGGCAGTACGACGAAGCCGTCGGATCGGGCATCCGGGTCGAGGACTCCGGCGCGGTCACCATCAGCCACAACATCGTCGAGGGCAACGACGACGGGTTCGACTTCACCACCTGCGGCTGCACCACGGAGGGCGGCGGCCTCTACGCGGACAGCTGGCTGCCCGGCTCGACCATCGACGTCGTCGACAACGTCTTCCGCGACAACGGCGCACATCGAGGCGCGGCGATGTTCGTCATCATCCCGGCGGTCATCGAGGGCAACCTGATCGAGGACAACGTCGGGCGCGGCGACCATGGCGGCGGCCTCTTCCTCGGCGGCGACGGCACCGTCCTGCGGCAGAACCTGGTGCGGGGCAACGAGGTCGGCGCGCAGGCCGGCTACGGCTGGGGCGGCGGCGGCATCTTCGTCGGCAACGACGTCGCCACCAGGCCGGCGATCCGGCTCGAGGCCAACCGATGGGTCGGCAACGACGCACCCAGCGACGGCAGCGGGTTCTTCATCGACGAGGCAGCGACCGGCGAGATCGTCGGCGACCTGTTCCACGACAACGTCTGCGGCGAGGACGGCGCCGGGCTGTACCTCGACGGGGGTGCCGCCTACGGGTCCTCGGCCGTCCTGGAGAACGTCACGATCACCCGCCACGCCTGCCCTGCCGGCGCCGACGGCTCCGGGATCTTCGCCGAGGGCGGGTCGCGGTTCGTGCTGCGCAACAGCATCGTGACCGGCAACGGCGGCGACTCCGACCTGTCGCAGTGCCAGGACTGTCAGGCCACGCCGCCGGCCACGGCGAGCCTCGTCACCTACAGCCTGATCGGGCCGACCAGCGGCGCGATCACCAGCGGCACCGGCCTCCTCGCCGGGGCGCCGGGCTTCGTCGACGCCGCGGGCGGCGACTTCCACCTGACGTCGGCGAGCCAGGCGATCGACCGCGCCGACCCGGCCTCGACCGTCGCCGCCGAGCCGGCGCCCAACGGTGGGCGCCGCAACCTCGGGGCGTACGGCGGCACCGTCGAGGCGACGACGAGCGGCGCCGGCCCCGCTCCCGAGCCCGTCCTGCCGCCGCCCGGGAGCGACGTGTGGGACGGCAGCTGCGCCGACCCGGCGACGGGGACGGTCTTCGAGGTCGGGCCGGGGCGCGCCTACACCTCCATCGGCGCCGTGCCCTGGCAGTTGCTCGGACCGGGCGACCGGGTGCGGATCCACAGGCGCGCGACGCCGTACCGGGAGAAGATCCTGATCTCCGAGCAGGGCACGGCCGCCGCTCCCATCACCGTCTGCGGCGTCACCGACGGCAGCGGCAACCGGCCGGTCATCGACGGTGCGGGCGCGACCACCCGCCCCGGCATGGAGTCGGACTTCGCGCTCACCCAGACCCGCGGCCTGATCACCTTCGCGACCAAGGAGGGCGACCCCTACGGGACCAAACCGGAGTTCGTCGTCATCGACGGCTTCGAGCTCACCGGCGCCTTCCCGGGCAACACGTTCACCGACCACGACGGCAACACGCAGGCCTACCCCGACAACGCGGCCGCGCTGTTCGTCGAGCGCGGCGAGACCATCACGTTCCGCAACAACCTGATCCACGACAACGGCAACGGGATCTTCGTCGCATCGGGCGATGCGGAGGAGTCGGTGTCGCGGCACATCCTGGTCGAGGGCAACGAGCTCGCGGACAACAGCGTCCCGGGGCGCGACCGCGAGCACCACTCCTACATCGAGGCCGAGGACACGGTCTACCAGTTCAACCACTACCGCGACACCAGTCCGGGCGCCCAGGGTGGCGCGCTCAAGGACCGTTCCGCCGGGACCGTCGTCCGCTACAACTGGATCGAGGGCGGCGCCCGAGCGCTCGACCTGGTCGAGTCCCAGGAGGGCTGCCCGATCCTCTGCGCCCTGCCGTCCTACCGGTCGACGTGGGTCTACGGCAACGTCATCGACGTCCGGGTCGGCGACGCGACCAACACCGTCCACTACGGCGGCGACGGCGGGGAGACCGAGTACGACACCTACCGCAAGGGCACGCTCTACTTCTTCAACAACACCGTGTCCTACCGGCTCGACCAGGCCGACGAGTACAACGGGTCGATCTTCGACCTGGAGACGACCGACGAGACCGTCGAGGCCTGGGGCAACGCCTTCTACGTCGCCAGCGCGACCCCCGGCGAGCCGCCGATCAACGTGTTCCTCACCAGGGAGTCGGGGACGTTCCACCTGGGCGAGAACGCGTTCAGCCCCTCGGTCGCGGCAGAGCGCTACGCCTCGTTCGACGGCACGATCGTCGGCTTCGCCGGCCAGACCCGGCCGGCGGGCAACGACTTCGGCTTCACCGACCTGGCCGGCGACGACTTCCGCCCCGCGTCCGGCTCACCGCTCGTGGACGTGGGCGCGACCCCTCCGATCACGCTCCCGACCCGGCACCAGCTCAGGTTCGAGTACGTCGAGCACCGGCTCGCGCTCGGCCGGCTGGTCAACGGCGGCGCGGTCGACCTCGGCTACTACGAGCGCGGCCCGGCGGGGCCGGTCACGGAGCCGGGGCCCGACCTCGCCGTACCGACCTTCAGCACGACCGTCCCGGCACTGACCTACGGGCGTGCGGCCCGCGTCTCGGTGACGGTCGCCGGCGACGGCGTACCGGCGCGCGGCCAGGTGACGCTCCGCGAAGGCGGCCGGACGCTGGACTCAGCCACCCTGTCGGGCGCCGGCACGGCGAGCCTCGACATCGCTGCCGGCGCGCTCGCGCCCGGCAGCCGCACCCTGCTCATCCAGTACGGCGGGAGCGCGACCGTCGAGGCGGGCACGACGACGCGTGCCGTCACGGTCGCCAAGGGGCCCGTCACGGCGCTCGCGCTCGAGGTGGTGCGGCCGCCCCGCGTCAGCCGGCGCGGCAAGGTGGAGGTCGTCGTCGGGACACCGGCGGGCCTCGAGCCGGCGTCGGGGCGGGCGCGGCTGCGGCTGGTGCGCGGCGAGGTCGTGAAGCGGGCGGCGGGCGACGTGGTCGACGGCACCGCCACGATCCGCCTGCCGAGGCTGGCGCGGGGTCGGTGGACGGTGCGGATCCGCTACCTCGACGACCCCTACTACCGGAACCGGAAGGCGACGGTCACGATCCGGGTGCGACGGTAGCGCGTCGGTCTCAGCGCAGCGGGCGCTCGGACGGGGGCAGCAGGTCCGGGTCGACGAAGTGCGAGCGCGGGATCGACGCGGGCCGGTCGAGGCGGACCTCGCGGATCGTCCCGGCGACCGCCGCAGCGACGAGCACGACCAGGCAGAGGAACGCGATCACGCCGCACCGCGCCCCTCGGGCACCGCGATGTCGACCAGGCACCACGGCAGGAACAGCTGCGTGAGCGGGCCGATCATGAGCGCGTAGACGACGGTGCCGGCACCCAGCACCCCGCCGAGGGTGAGGCCGACCAGCACGACCGCGACCTCGAGCAGGGTGCGGACCAGCCGGAGCGAGAGCCCGGTCCGGCGGTGCAGGCCGGTCATCAGGCCGTCGCGCGGACCGCGCCCGAGCTGCGCCCCGATGTAGAGGCCGGACGCGACACCGCAGAGCAGCACGCCGCCGATCATCAGGGCGATGCGGGCGCTCAGCGCGGCCGGCTCGTCGAGGACCCACAAGGTGGCGTCGGCCGACAGCCCGACCAGCACCGCGTTGGCGATGGTGCCGATCCCCGGCTGCTCGCGGAGCGGGATCCACAGCACCAGGACGACGAAGCTCATCAGCACGACCGCCTGGCCGAGGGTGATCGGGAGGTGCCGGATCAGGCCCGAGTGCAGCACGTCCCACGGCGCGAGGCCGACGTTGCCACGCACCATCATGCCCAGGCTGACGCCGTAGAGGACGAGACCGACCACCAGCTGCGGGAGCCGACGGCCGAGCCGGCCGGCGCGCAGCTGGGCCACCGGGCCCAGGTCGGCCAGGGTCCGGATCGGGGCGGCGGCTGTCATGGTCGTCATGCATCAAGGATCCTTACCGGTGGTCTGGTTTGAAATAGCCACTTGTGATCTACTGGCCTGCATGTCGCAGTCCATTTCTGCCGCGCGCGTCGCCACCCTCGCCGGCGACTTCGGTCGCTCCCCCGCCTACGTCGGGCTGGCCGACGCGCTCCGCGAGCTCATCGGCGACGGCCGGATCGGCTACGGCACCCGGCTGCCCAGCGAACGCGACCTCACCGCCACGCTCGGCGTCTCCCGGACGACCGTGACCCGCGCGTACGCCGTACTCCGGGACACCGGGTACGCCGAGGCGCGCCACGGCTCGGGGACCTTCACCCGGCTGCCGGGCGGGCCGACGCGGGCGCACGACCGGGCACTGTGGCCGACCGAGGTGAGCGCCGGGGTGATCGACCTGGTGTGCGCCGCGGCGTCCGCGCCGCCGGGCATCGCCGCGGCGTACGCCGACGCAGCCGCGACGCTCCCGGCCCACCTGGGCGGACACGGCTACTACCCGGCCGGGCTCCCCGACCTGCAGACCGCGATCGCCGCGTCGTACGACGCCCGCGGGCTGCCCACCTCACCCGAGCAGATCATCGTCACGACCGGCGCGCTCGCCGCGACCGCGGTCGTCGGCAGCGCGCTCGCCGGACCGCGGGACCGGGTCCTGATGGAGTCGCCGACCTATCCCAACGCCGTCCAGGCGCTGCGCACGGGCGGCGGCCGGCTGGTCACCATCCCGCTCGACCCGGAGGGCTGGGACCTCGACGCGATCGCCGGGGTGCTCGCCAAGCGCTCGCCCCGGCTGGTCCACGTCATGCCCGACCACCACAACCCGACCGGGTTGGTCATGTCCGAGCGGGACCGGGCGGCCTACGCCCGCCTGCTCTCCGAGCACGGCGCCACCGCCGTCGTGGACGAGGCCCACCACACGCTGCAGCTCGACGACGCCGCGGCGCTGCGGCCGTTCGCGTCGTACTCCTCGGACGCGGTGAGCGTCGGCAGCGCCAGCAAGAGCGTCTGGGGCGGGCTCCGGCTCGGGTGGATCCGGGCGCCGCACCCGCTGGTCGACCGGCTCACCCGGGCGCGGGTCGGCCTCGACCTCGGCGCGCCCGTGCTCGAGCAGCTGGTGCTGACCCGGCTGCTGGCCGGCGACTTCGACACCCTCCTCGCCGCCCACCGGAGTCGGCTGCGCGAGCAGCGCGACGCGCTCGTGGCAGCGCTCGGCTCCGCCCTGCCCGACTGGACGTTCCGCACGCCCGCCGGCGGGATGGCGCTGTGGTGCCGCCTCCCCATGGCCGGCGCCACCGCGCTGTCGGTCGAGGCGGAGCGGCACGGCGTGCTCCTCGCGCCCGGCCCGTCCTTCGCCCCCGAGGGCGGCCTCGACCGCTACCTGCGGATCCCCTACACGGTGCCGGTCCACGACCTCGAGGAGGCCGTCCGCCGGATCGCCGCCGCCTGGACCGTCGTCACCGCCCGCGGCGACCACCGCACCGACGCACCCCGCGTCGGCCGCGCCGGCGTACTCGTGGCATAGCCGACCCGGCACAAACTCAGCCCGAAAACCCGCCGACCCGGCACGAACTTGGCCCAGAAAGCGCCCGGCCCCGCTCCCAGGTGGGGCCGGGGCGGGNCGCGACACGCTCGCGCAATCCAAATCAGACGAGGTCGACGGCCCGGATGGAGGTGGCGGAGATGGCGGCCTCGATCTCGGCGAGGGTCTCGGCGGGGATGGCGGAGTCGACCGAGAGGGCGACCAGGGCCTGACCGCCCTTGGTGTCGCGGGAGACCTGCATGCCGGCGATGTTGACCTGGGCGTCGCCGAGGATCTGGCCGACGGTGCCGACCATGCCGGGGCGGTCGTCGTAGGTGAAGAACGCGAGGTGGTCGGTGGGCTCGATGTCGATGTCGTAGCCGTTGACCTCGACCAGCCGCTCGCGCTGGTGGATGCCCACCAGGGTCCCGCTGACCGAGACCTGCGAGCCGTCGGCGAGGGTGCCGCGGAGGGTGATCAGGTTGCGGTGGTCGGCGCTCTCCGGGTCCGTGACCAGACGTACGGCGGTGCCCCGCTCGGCCGCGAGCAGCGGCGCGTTGACGTAGGACACCTGGTCCTCGACCACGCTGCTGAACACGCCCTTGAGCGCAGCCAGCTCGAGCACCTTCACGTCGTGGTCGGTGATCTCGCCGCGGACCTCGACGTCGAGCTGCTGGGCGACCTCGCCGGCGACACCGGTGAAGATCTGGCCGAGCTTCTCGGTGAGCGGGATGCCGGGGCGCACGTCCTCGGCGATCACGCCGCCCTGGACGTTGACCGCGTCGGGCACGAGCTCGCCGGCCAGCGCCAGCCGCACCGACTTCGCGACCGCGATGCCGGCCTTCTCCTGCGCCTCGTCGGTCGAGGCGCCGAGGTGCGGGGTGGCGACGACGTTCTCGAGCTCGAAGAGCGGGCTGTCGGTGCACGGCTCTTTGGCGAACACGTCGAGGCCGGCGGCGGCGATCCGCCCCGTCTTGAGCGCGTCGTAGAGCGCAGCCTCGTCGACGATGCCACCGCGGGCGGCGTTGACCAGGACCAGGGACGGCTTGGCCTTCGCGAGCTGCTCGGCACCGATCAGGCCAGCGGTCTCGGGCGTCTTCGGCAGGTGGACCGACATGAAGTCGGACTCGGCGAGCAGGGTGTCGAGGTCGACCAGGCGGACGCCCATCTGCGCGGCGCGGCCGGCCTGCACATAGGGGTCGTAGGCGATGACGTTCATGCCGAAGGCGCTCAGCCGCTGGGCGACGAGCACGCCGATCCGGCCGAGGCCGACGATGCCGACGGTCTTCTCGTAGAGCTCGATGCCGCTGTACTTCGACCGCTTCCACTCCGCGTTCTTCAGCGCGGCGTGCGCGGGCGAGATGTGGCGGGGCCCCGCGAGCATCAGCGCGACGGCGAGCTCGGCGGCGGAGACGATGTTGGAGGTGGGCGCGTTGACGACCATCACGCCGGCCTGGGTGGCGGCCTTCACGTCGACGTTGTCGAGGCCGACCCCGGCCCGGGCGACGACCTTCAGCCGGGTGGCGGCCGCGAGCGCCTCGGCGTCGACCTTGGTCGCGGAGCGCACCAGGATCGCGTCGACGTCGGCGATCGCGGGGAGCAGCTCGGCGCGGTCGGCACCGTTGCAGTGACGGATCTCGAAGTCCGGGCCCAACGCCTCGACGGTCGCGGGGCTGAGCTCTTCGGCGATGAGAACGACGGGACGGTCAGTCACAGCGGTTGTCCTTCGAAGGAGGATCGTGCGGGGCGATGGTGGTGCACGACGCTGTGCCGACGTTCACGGTACCGGACCCCGAGGCGTGTTACGAACTCGTGTCAGGGCTCGAAAACGGCCCGTCCACTAGCCTTTCTCCATGGGGACCCACTCCCCCCGCTCCCTCCATCTCAGTCCGATCGCGCTGGGCTCGCTCGTGCTGGTGCTCTGCGCGCTGGTCGCGGCCACCTTCGACGGCCCGCGCTGGACCGACCTCGATCGCGGCACCGAGCGACCGCCGGTGGCCGAGCAGGAGCGCGACCGGTCGGGCGCGGCCGAGGAGACCCGGTCCGAGCAGTCCGAGTCGACGGAGGACGGCGACGAGCCCTGGCTTCCCTGGGTCCCGCCGCTCGACCTGCTGCTCCTCGTCCCGACCGCGCTGGTGTTCGGGGTCGCGCTGCTGGTGGTCGCCCGGCTTCGGCTGGTACGACGACGCCGGCAGCTCACCGGCCGGATGGGAGTGCGCAGCAGTCCCGTCCCCGACCCCGGGCGGCCGTCGGAGGACGAGGAGTCCGGCCTGCCCGAGTTCCTCGGCGAGGTCGCCCGCGCGATCGGGCGCGGCACCCCCCGCAACGCGATCGTGGCCGCGTGGGTGCGGTTGGAACAAGCCGTCGAGGGCGACCACTTCCCCCACCGGCCCGAGGAGACACCGAGCGAGCTGGTGGAGCGCGCGCTGGCGTCGTACCACCTCGACGACGCGTCGATCCGGCGCCTGGCCGCGCTCTACCGCGAGGCCCGCTTCTCCCGGCACCCGCTCACCGAACAGCACCGGGCCGAGGCCGCGGCCTGCCTCGAGGGGCTGCTGGCCTCCTTGGGAGCGCGGGCGCGATGACCGCCGTGTGGGTCGCGCTCGTGCTCGCCGCCGCGGGGGTGTCGTGCTACGCCGCCCTCGTCAGCCGGACCGTCGGCGCCGCGACGTGGCCGGAGGAGGCGTCGCTGCACGTACGGGAGAACCGCGCGCACGACCAGCAGGTCAACCACCTCGAGCGGCTGGTGGCGACCGACGACCCGACCGCGGCGCACGCGGTCGTGCGCGAGGTCACCGGCCAGCTGCTCGCGATGCCGGTCCTGGACGCCCGGCTCGACCGCACGACGGCCGCGTTCGTCGCCGACCCGCCCGTCGGCTCCCCCGCGCGCTACCGGCGCGAGCTCGCCGACGCGCTGACCAGGATCGAGGAGCTGTGAACGGACTGGACGACGCCTCCCGCAAGGCCCGCGCGGTGCTCGACGAGATCGAGCGGGCCGTGGTCGGCAAGCGCGACGCGCTGACCCTGGTGCTCAGCGCGATCCTGGCCGGCGGCCACGTGCTGCTCGAGGACTTCCCCGGGCTCGGCAAGACCCTCGCCGCGCGGTCGTTCGCGCAGACGCTGGGGCTGGACTTCCGGCGGGCGCAGTTCACCCCCGACCTGCTGCCGGCCGACCTCACCGGCTCCTTCATCTACGACCAGGGGCGGGCCGCGTTCGAGTTCCGGCCGGGGCCGCTGTTCACCGGCCTGCTGCTCGCCGACGAGATCAACCGGACGCCCCCGAAGACCCAGGCCGCGCTGCTGGAGGCGATGCAGGAGCGCCAGGTCACCGTCGAGGGCGAGACGTTCGCGCTGGAGCCGCCGTTCCACGTGCTGGCGACCGCCAACCCCGTCGAGTACGAGGGCACGTACCCGCTCCCCGAGGCGCAGCTCGACCGGTTCCTGCTGCGGGTGGGATTCGGCTACCCCTCCTCCGAGGAGGAGTGGGAGGTGCTGCGACGCCGCCTCGAGCGCCAGCGGGAGGAGCAGACCCTCGACCAGGTCGTGTCGCGCGAGGAGCTGCGCACGATCCAGGCCGCGGTCGAGACCGTGACCGTCGACCCCGACATCGGCCGCTACTGCGTGGCCCTCGCCGCCGCGACCCGCCGGCACCACCACACCCTGGTCGGCTCCTCACCTCGTGGCGGGCTCGCCCTGATGCTGGTGGCCCGCGGCTATGCGGTGATCGCCGGGCGGGACTTCGTCGTGCCCGAGGACGTGAAGGCGGTGGCGGTGCCGGCGCTCGCCCACCGGATCACCATCCGGCCCGAGCTCTGGATGACCGAGATCTCCGGCAGGACGGTGGTCGAGACGGTCCTGGGTCAGGTGCCGGCGCCGACCGCACGCGACCGGGTCTGAGCCGACCATGACGGCGATAACGGGGTGGCGCCCGACCTACGCCCACCTGCGAGCGGCGGTGGTCGGGCTGACCGTGCTCGTGGTGGGGGTCGTCATCGGCCGCCCGGACGCGGTCGTGATCGCCGCGCCGCTCGTGCTCGTGGCCGTGGCGTCGGCCCGTCGGCCCGCGACCGAACCGCGGGCCGCGACGCCGCTGGCCGCGCTCACCGTCAACGAGGGCGAGGAGGTGACCTGGGAGGCGACGCTCGACGGGCTGCCGCCGGGCGGGA
The DNA here is from genome assembly GCF_014180685.1 of Nocardioides pelophilus. Lineage (GTDB taxonomy): Bacteria > Actinomycetota > Actinomycetes > Propionibacteriales > Nocardioidaceae > Nocardioides > Nocardioides pelophilus. The sequence continues at coordinate 26,454 of NZ_JACEHF010000022.1, forward strand.
CCGCCGTCTTCGTCCACCCCGGGCAGAAGCTGCTGGCGGTCGAGCCCGCCGCAGGCCTGCTCGTGGCGGAGGGCGCCGGTGAGGCAGCGCCGGGCGCCGCGGTCGGGCGGATCGCGCTCCGGCCGCTGCGCTGGGGACGGCGTCGGCTCGGCGACCCGGCCGTCGCGGCGTACGACGGCTGGTGCTCCTGGCGCTGGGGCCCGGTCCCCCTCGCCGGGATGCGGATGACGGTGCTCCCCATGACCGCGCCCCTGGACGCCACCGCGCCGGCGCCCCACCCGCGCGGGCTGGTCGGCATGGAGCGCGCCGCGCGCCCCGGGGAGGGCACCGAGTTCAACAAGGTGCGGCCGTTCGGGACCGGCGACCGACTGCGCCGGATCCACTGGCCGGTGTCGGCGCGCACCGGCCGGCTGCACGTGACCGCGACCTACTCCGACGAGGACACCCACGTCGCGGTCCTCGTCGACGCGGTCAACGACGTCGGCGAGAGCGCCGGTGTCGACGGCGACCAGAGCAGCATGGACCTGGCTGTGCGGGCCGCCGCCGTGCTCGCCGAGCACTTCCTCCATCGCGGCGACCGGGTGGGCGTCCGGGTCTTCGGCGCGTGGGGTGTCAGCCTGGTGCCGGCCGGCACGGGACTGCTCCAGCTGCGGCGGATCCTCGACACGTTGTGCCTGATCGAGCCCGGGACCGCGCGCGGCGAGGACGCGCTCGTCGCGCGCCAGGGACTCGGGGCCGGCACCCTGGCCCTGATGCTGTCGCCGCTCATCGACCCGGCGGCCACGCAGCAGGTCGCGATCCTCAACCGGGCAGGCATCGACGTGGTCGTCATCGACACGCTGCCGCCGGGCATGGAGGAGGAGACCGGTACGACGCCCGCCGCGCTCGCGTGGCGGATCCGGATGCTCCAGCGCCGGGTCGAGACCACCCGGCTCGCGTCGCTCGGCATCCCGGTGGTGCCGTGGGCGGGCGCGCACAGCCTCGACCAGGTGCTGCGCGACCTGACCCGGCGCCGGTCCACCCCGAGGTTGGTGGTCCGATGACCGGGTTCGCGCTGGAGGATCGCGACGGCACCCAGCTGCTGACGATCACGGTCCCGGGCATCGTCGTACGGCTGTCCGCCGTGGCGCCGATCGCGATCGCGGTCGGTGCGCTGCACCGGGTCGCGCCCGACGCGCTCTGGTGGCCGTCGGTGCTGCTGGTGCTGCTGGCCGTGCTGTCGGCCGAGCTGCCCGACTCCGGCGCCGGCCTGGTCACGCTGGGCGGGCTGGCGGCCTGGTGGTTGATCGCCGTCCCCGAGCCGGAGGTGTGGTGGGGGCTGCTCGTCGCCTGCTGCGCGCTGGTGTTCCATGCCGCCCTCGCCCACGCGGCCGCGGGACCGTCCGGGTGCGCGCCGACCTGGCTCGCCGTCCTCAGGCTGGCGCGCCGGTGCGGCGGCGTCCTCGTCGCGACGACGGGCCTGGCGGCGGTGGTGGAGGCCGCCGCCGAGTGGGGCGAACCGCCGATGCTGGTGGTCGGCCTCACCCTGGCACTGGTGGGCGTGCTCCCCTGGCTCGCCGGACTGACCGGGACTAACCGGGCCTGACCGGGCCTGACCGGGGCGTCAGGCCGTCAGACGGGGCAGCCGTCGGGACCGCACGCTTCCGCGTCGACGGCTCCGGGGACCGTCTCGAGGACCGGGTGGCTCTCGGACCAGGCGCGATCGAGGAGCTGGGCGAAGAACTCGGTCGGCTGGGCGCCGGAGACGCCGAACTTGTTGTCCACGACGAAGAACGGCACGCCGGTCGCCCCGTAGGCGCGGGCCTGGGCGATGTCGGCGGCGACCTCGTCGACGTACTGCTCGCTTCCGAGGACCTCGTCGACGCGCGCGCCCTCCAGGCCGACCTCGACCCCGATCGCGCGCAGCACACCGTGGTCGGCGACGTTGCGGGCCTCGCCGAAGTAGGCGAGGAGCAGGGCGTCCTTGAGCGCGGCCTGCAGCCTCGGTCCGCCCTCGATGAGCGCGAGGTGCAGCAGTCGGTGGGCGTCGACGGTGCCGACGTGGGGCGAGTCGTGGTGGTGCTGCCAGTCCATGCCTTCCTCGGCGGCGAGCCGGGTCACCATCGCCTGCTTCTCGGCGGCGTCGGCGAGGGTCAGGCCGTACTTGCGGGCCAGCATCTCCTGCGCGGTCTCCGTCGGCGCGGTCGGTGCGCTCGGGTCCAGCAGGAAGGAGTGGAACACCACTTCGACCTCGTCGCGGTGGTCGAAGTCGGCCAGTGCCCGCTCGAGCCGTCGCTTCCCGATGGAGCACCAGGGGCAGACCACGTCGGACCAGATGTCGATACGCACGGCTGGTCAACCACCAGGACGGCCGACCTGTTCCCCTCGCGCGCAGTTGGAGTTCTATACCCCCGGGGGTATAGTGAAGCCATGAGCACGCAAGAGATCACCCTGGCCAACCTGGAGGGCACGCTCCGGGACAACGAGATCGTCCTGCTCGACTTCTGGGCAGGCTGGTGCGGACCGTGCCGCCGGTTCGCGCCGGTCTTCGAGCGCGCAGCCGTCAACAACCCGGACGTCGTCTTCGGCAAGATCGACACCGAGGCGGAGCAAGAGCTGTCGGCGAGCTTCCGGATCACCTCGATCCCCACGCTGATGGCGTTCCGCGACGGCATCCTGGTCTTCGCCCAGCCGGGCGCGCTCGGCCCCGCCCAGCTCGACCAGGTCATCGACGGAGTGCGCGGCCTCGACATGGACCGGGTCCGCGCCGAGATCGCGCAGCGCGAGGCCGAGGGACGGACCGCCTGATGGCGACCACGAGGGCCGCCGCCCCTTCCACCGATGCCCAGAAAAAGATCCTCAACCGGCTGCGCCGCGCGCGCGGGCAGCTCGACGCCGTGATCAACGCCGTCGAGTCCGAGTCGCACTGCCGCGACGTGGTCATCCAGCTCGCGGCCGTCACCAGTGCGCTCGACAAGGCCGGGTTCGCCATCATCTCGACCGCCCTGCGCGAGTGCATCGACACCGAAGCGGGGGCCGAGTCGGGTCCCACCCCCGACGAGCTGGAGAAGCTCTTCCTGATGCTCGCGTGAGCGCATCCCGATCCCACGAAGGAGTCCCGGTGGACCACACCACCCGCAAGGTCACCGTCACCGAAGCCCGGGCCATGGCCGCACAGGGCGCCCTGCTCATCGACGTCCGCGAGCCCAGGGAGTGGGCGGCCGGCCACGTCGACGGCTCGCTCCACGTGCCGCTCGGCCGCCTCGAGGCGTCGTACGTCCCCACCGGACGACCGATCGTCGTCGTCTGCCGGTCCGGCAGCCGGTCCGCGATCGCCACCCAGCTGCTCCAGGCGGCCGGCCGGACCGACGTCTTCAACATGGCCGGCGGACTGGTGGCCTGGGACGCCGCCGGGTTCCCGCTGGTCGCGGGCAGCAGCACCGTCGGAGCCGGTCGATAGCCATGACGACGTTCCTGCTGCTCATCGCGCTCGGCCTGCTCATCGGGCTGGTGCTGGGAGGACTCGGCGGAGGCGGCGCGATCCTGACCGTGCCCGCCCTCGTCTTCCTCGTGGGCCAGTCGGCGACCGCCGCGACGACCAGCAGCCTCGTCATCGTCGGACTCACCGCCGCGGTCGGCACGGCCGCGCACCTGAGAGCCGCACCGGGCTGCTGCCGGGTCGGCTGGCGGCTCGCCCTCACCCTGGCTGCGGCCGGGCTCCCGGCGGCGTGGGCGGGTTCGCACCTCAACCGGTCCGTGGACCCCGACCTGCTGCTCCTCGCCTTCGCGGCGCTGATGGCGGTCGCCGCCGGAGCGGTGTGGCGCGACGCCGGGCGCCGACCGGCTCCGCGCCCCTCTCCCCCGAACGCGTCTCCGACGGCGCCGGCCCCGACATCGCCGGGACACCCGACGTCGCCGGGACACCGGGCGTCGAGCGACACGATCGTGCTCGCCGGGCCGACCGACACCAGGACCGTGGCCGAGGCCGAGACCGCTGCGCTCGCCAGGGTGTCGTGGCCGCTCGCGATCGTGGGCGGGCTCGGCGTCGGCTTCCTCACCGGCTTCCTCGGCGTCGGCGGCGGGTTCGTGATCCTGCCGATCCTGGTCACGCTCTTCGGACTGCCCCTCAGCGTCGCGACCGGGACCTCACTGGCCGTGGTCGCCCTCAACTCGGGGACGTCGCTGGCGGCGAGGGTCACCGTCGCCGAGTTCGACTGGGCGGTGATCGTCCCGTTCACGATCGCGGCGATGGCGGCCAGCGTGGTCGCACGCCGCGCAGCGGCACGGCTGCCCACCCGCGGGATCAGCCGCGGCTTCGCCGTACTCCTCGTCGTGGTGGCCGCCTACACCGGCACCACCAGCCTGATCCACCTCACCTGAGCCAGCTTCCCAAGGAGATCGCGATGTACTTCGCACAGCACTACCTCGACTGCCTGTCGCAGGCGTCCTACCTCATCGGAGACGAGACCACCGGGCGGGCCGTGATCGTCGACCCCCGCCGCGACGTCCAGGACTACCTCGACGACGCAGCCGAGCACGGCCTCACGATCGAGGGCGTGATCATGACCCACTTCCATGCCGACTTCCTGGCCGGTCACCTCGAGATGACCGAGGCGACGGGCGCCTGGATCGGGTACGGCGACCGGGCCCAGGCCGACTACCCGGTCCGCCACCTCGGCGACGGCGAGCGCATCGAGCTGGGCGGGACGCAGGGCGTCGCCCTCGAGATCATGCACACCCCGGGCCACACCCCGGAGTCGATCAGCGTGCTGGTCTACGAGCACGCCGACGACGAGGTCGCCTACGCCGTGCTCACCGGTGACGCGCTCTTCATCGGCGATGTCGGCCGGCCCGACCTGCTGGCCTCGCTCGGCGCGACCGCCGACGAGCTCGGCGCGATGCTCTACGACTCGGTGCAACGCAAGCTGATGGGCCTGCCCGACGAGGTGCGGGTCTTCCCTGCGCACGGCGCCGGCTCGGCCTGCGGCAAGAACCTCTCCACCGAGAAGCAGTCGACGATCGGCGAGCAGCGGCGCTTCAACTATGCGTGCCGCCCGATGACCGAGGAGCAGTTCGTCGCGATCGTGACCGAGGGACAGCCGTCGGCGCCGGACTACTTCGTCTACGACGCGGTCCTCAACCGCCAGCAGCGCCAGACCTACAGCGCAACCCCGGCGCCGGAGCTCGACCTCGACGCCGCCCTCGCCGAGGTGGAGCAGGGCGCGATCCTCCTGGACGCCCGCGAGAGCATCGAGTTCGCGGCCGGCCACCTGCCGCGGTCACTGAGCATCCCGCTCGACGGCCGCTTCGCCGAGACCGCCGGCATGATGCTCGACCCGGACGACCGGATCGTCGTGATCGCCCCTGACGGCCACGCGAGCGAGGTCGTCACGCGGCTGGCCCGGATCGGGTTCGACCGCGTCGTCGGGCAGCTGCCGGGCGTCGAGTCGGTCCTGATCGCCATGGACCCGGCGCTGGTCGGTCATGCCAGCCGGCTGACCCCGGCCGCGTTCGACGACGCCGTCGCCGCCCTCGGCTCGAACGCCTTCCTGCTCGACGTGCGCAACGCGGGCGAGATCGCCTCCGGGTTCCTTCCCGGATCGGTCAACATCCCCCTCGCCGAGCTGCGCCGCCGCATCGACGAGGTCCCCCGCGACCGTCCGGTGATCGTGAACTGCGCCGGCGGCTGGCGCTCGGCGGTCGCGGCGTCGTACCTGCGGAGCCAGGGGTTCGGCGACGTGTCCGACATCCTCGGCGGCTACGACGCCTGGCACGCGCTGCGGACCCCCGAGGGCGTGCGCGGCTGATCTCTGGCACCCACCCCTGACCCGACCCAGGGTCGGCTCAGGGGTGGTTCCGGGGGTCTGCCCGACGCGCAGTCGGGCGGCTCGCCGGAAGAGTGGGGCCATGATCACCATCGAGTCCCTGACCAAGAGGTACGGCACCTTCAGCGCCGTCGACAACGTGTCGTTCAGCGCCCAGCCCGGTCGGGTGACCGGCTTCCTCGGCCCGAACGGCGCCGGCAAGACCACCACCATGCGGGTCATGGTCGGCCTCACCGAGGCGACCTCCGGCCACGTGCACGTGCTCGGCCGCCCGTTCGGCGCGCTGCCGAACCCGGGCCGCGAGGTGGGTGTCCTCCTCGACGCCTCCGCACAGCACGCCGGCCGCACCGGCCGCGAGATCCTCACCATCGCCGCCCGCACCATGGGCCTGCCGAAGCAGCGGGTCGAGCAGATGCTCGACCGGGTGAGCCTGACCGAGGAGGAGTCCGGCCGCCGGGTGCGCAACTACTCCCTCGGCATGCGGCAGCGCCTCGGCATCGCCACCGCGTTGCTCGGCGACCCCGAGGTGCTGATCCTCGACGAGCCGGCCAACGGCCTCGACCCGGCCGGCATCCGCTGGATGCGCGACCTGCTCCGCGACTTCGCCGACCAGGGCGGCACGGTGCTGCTCTCCAGCCACCTGCTGCACGAGATCGAGGTCATCGCCGACGACATCATCGTGATCGGCAACGGCCGGATCGTCGCCGGCGGCACGAAGCAGGAGCTGCTGGCCTCGACCGGCACCCTCGCCCGCGCCGCCGAGCCGGTCGTCCTGAGCCGCGCGCTCGAAGCAGCCGGCATCGTCACCACGGTCGCCGACGGTGCCGTCTTCGCCGACGCCGACCTCGCCACGGTCGGCCGCACGGCGTTCGCCGCCGGCATCCCCCTCACCGAGCTCCGGACGGCCGACGGCGCCGGCCTGGAGGAGATGTTCCTCGAGCTGACCGCTGAGAGCCAGCGCGACTCCCTCACCGTTCTGGAAGGAGCAGTGGCATGACCACCGCGACCATGACCCCCGCAGCCCTCGACGGGTCGGCCCCGGTCTCCCCCCGCCGCGAGCGCGCGGTGCCGGACCCGATCCCGTTCACCCGGATCCTCGGTGTCGAGCTGCGCAAGATGTTCGACACCCGGGCCGGCTTCTGGCTGATGGCGAGCATCGTGATCGCGTCGGTGATCGCGACCGCGCTCACCATCATCCTCGGCAACAGGGACGACCTGACCTTCGACACGTTCGCCGCGTCCGTGGGCAGCCCGATGTCGATCGTGCTCCCGATGATCGGCGTGCTCGCCGTCACCAGTGAGTGGAGCCAGCGAACCGCGCTCACCACCTTCACGCTGGTGCCGAGCCGTGGCCGCGTGATCGGCGCCAAGCTGGTGAACGTGCTGGTGATCGGCGCGGTCTCGATGTTGCTCGCCCTCGGCGTCGGCGCCGTCGGCAACCTGCTCACGTCCGCGATCACCGGCAGCGACCCGGTGTGGGACATCCCCGCCTGGACCTTCGCCCAGATCGTGCTGGCCAACGAGCTCGGCATGCTGCTCGGCTTCGCGCTGGGCCTGCTGTTCCGCAACTCCCCCGCGGCGATCGTCGGCTACTTCGTCGTCAACCTGGTGCTGCCGGGCCTGTCCGGCGCGCTCGCATCGTCGCAGGAGTGGTGGATGGACAACGCCGGCTGGTTCGACCTCAACCAGACCCGGTTCCTGCTGTTCGACTCGTCCCTGACCAACCAGGAGTGGGTCCAGCTCGGGCTGACGTCGATGCTCTGGATCGTCCTGCCGCTCGCGGTCGGCCTCCGGCTCGTGATGTGCTCCGAGGTGAAGTAGCAGCCACCGACCAACGTCCTGCGGGCGAAGCCGACCTCGGCTTCCCCGCGGGACGTAGTCATTTCGGGCCAGAGATCCGGGCCTAACACTCGATGCGTCGACCATGCCCGCACGGCAGGTTGGGAGCACCCGATCGAAACGAGGATCCCGATGTTCGCCGCACCTGCTCCCGCGCTGCCGGCCCCGAAGCCGGCGTCCGAGCCGACGCCCGGTCAGCGGCAGGCGACCTGGGCGACGATCCTCCTGTCCCTCACGGCGTTCTGGTACGTCGCCGGGCTCGGCGTCAGCGCCCTGTGGCGGTCGTTCTCCGGCTGACCCGAAAAACCCATCGACCCGTCACCAAGTTGGCGACGGGTCGGCGAGGTGGTGCGTCAGCGGGCGGCGGAACCCTCGGTGTAGTCGGCGTCCTGCTGCTTCCACGCGAAGTGGGAGCGGAGCAGCCGGCCGGTCGCCTCGATCGGGTGAGCGGCCTCCTGCTCGCGCAGCTTGAGGAACTCGACGCCACCGGCGTCCTGGTCGCCGATGAACCGCTCGGCGAAGGAGCCGTCACGGATGTCGGACAGGATGCCCTTCATCGACTCCTTGACGGCGCCGTCGATGACCCGGGGGCCGGAGACGTAGTCGCCGTACTCGGCGGTGTCGGAGACCGACCACCGCTGCTTGGCGATGCCGCCCTCCCACATCAGGTCGACGATCAGCTTGAGCTCGTGGAGCACCTCGAAGTAGGCGATCTCCGGCTGGTAGCCGGCCTCCATCAGGGTCTCGAAGCCGGCCTGGACCAGGTGCGAGACGCCACCGCAGAGGACCGCCTGCTCACCGAACAGGTCGGTCTCGGTCTCCTCGGCGAAGGTGGTCTTGATGACGCCCGCGCGGGTGCCGCCGATGGCCTTCGCGTAGGACTTCGCGAGGTCCCAGGCGGACCCGGAGGCGTCCTGCTCGACCGCGATGATGTCCGGGATGCCGCGACCCGCGACGTACTCGCGGCGCACCGTGTGACCCGGCGCCTTCGGGGCGACCAGGATGACGTCGACGCCCTCGGGCGCCTCGATGTAGCCGAACCGGATGTTGAAGCCGTGTCCGAAGACGAGGGTGTCGCCGGCGGCGAGGGCCGGGGCGATCTCGTCGCGGTAGAGGTGCCGCTGCACCTGGTCGGGGGCGAGGATGACGATGACGTCGGCCTCCTCCGCGGCGTCCCGCGGGGTCAGCACCCGCAGGCCCTCCTCCTGGGCCTTCGCCCGGCTCTTCGAGCCCTCGAGCAGGCCGACGCGGACGTCGACGCCCGAGTCGCGGAGGTTCAGCGCGTGGGCGTGGCCCTGGCTGCCATAACCGATGACGGCGACGTGCTTGCCCTGGATCAGGGACAGGTCGGCGTCGTCGTCGTAGTAGATCTCAGCCACGGGGGGCCACTCCTTCTGATGGTTGGTTGTACGTCAGTCAGTTGTTGACGGCCGGCGGCACGGGTACGGCGACCGGCTTGCCTCGTTCGGAGATCGACCGCGGACCGCGACCGATCGCGATCGCGCCCGACTGGACGAGCTCGCGGATGCCGAACGGCTCGAGCACCCGGAGGAAGTCGGCGATCTTGCCGACGTTGCCGATGATCTGGATCGTGATCGCGTCGGAGGCCACGTCGACCACCTTGGCGCGGAAGAGCTGGACGGTGTCGAGCACCTGACCGCGGGTCTCGGCGGTCGCACCCACCTTCACCAGCACCAGCTCGCGCTGGACCGAGGCGTTGGGGTCGAGCTCGACGATCTTGATCACCTCGACCAGCTTGTTGAGCTGCTTGGTGACCTGCTCCAGCGGGCTGTCCTCGACGTTGACCACGATGGTCATCCGGGAGACCTCGGCGTGCTCGGTCGGGCCGACCGCCAGCGACTCGATGTTGAAGCCGCGCCGGCTGAACAGCGCGGCGATCCGGGCCAGGACGCCGGGCTTGTTCTCGACGAGGACCGACAGGGTGTGCTTCGCCATGGCTTAGAGGTCATCCTCGTCGAACTGGGGAGCGAGGTCCCGGGCGTACTTGATGTCGTCGTTGCTGGTGCCGGCGGCGACCATCGGCCACACCATGGCGTCGCGGTGCACCCGGAAGTCGACCACCACCGGGACGTCGTTGATCTCCATCGCCTTGGCGATGGTGGCGTCGACGTCGTCGGGCGACTCGCAGGCCAGGCCGACGCAGCCGTAGGCGTCGGCGAGCTTCACGAAATCGGGGATCCGCTTCGAGTGAAGGTCGGTGTTGGAGTAGCGCGAGTTGTAGAACAGCGTCTGCCACTGCCGCACCATGCCGAGCGACTCGTTGTTGATGACCGCGACCTTGATCGGGATGTTGTTGATCGCGCAGGTCGCGAGCTCCTGGTTGGTCATCTGGAAGCAGCCGTCGCCGTCGACGGCCCACACGGTGTTGTCGGGCATCGCGACCTGGGCGCCCATGGCCGCCGGGACCGCGAAGCCCATGGTCCCGAGCCCACCGGAGTTGATCCACTTGTTCGGCTTCTCGTAGCCCACGAAGTGCGCGGCCCACATCTGGTGCTGCCCGACGCCGGCGGTGTAGATCGTCTCGGGGCCGGCGAGCGCGCCCAGCCGCTCGAGGACGTACTGCGGGGCCAGGCCGCCGTCGGCCGGCTTGTCGTAGCCGAGCGGGTACTGCTTCTTCACCCCGGCCAGGAACTGGACCCAGCCCTCGTAGTCCCCGGTGCGGCCGGCGTCGGCCTCGGTGCGCAGCGTAGTGATCAGGTCGACCAGCACCTCGCGGACGTCACCCACGATCGGGACGTCGGTGTGGCGGTTCTTGCCGATCTCGGCCGGGTCGATGTCGGCGTGGATCACCTTGGCGCCGGGCGCGAACGAGTCGAGGTTGCCGGTCACCCGGTCGTCGAAGCGGGCGCCGAGGCTGATGATCAGGTCGCTCTTCTGCAGGCCCGCGACCGCGGCGACGGTGCCGTGCATGCCGGGCATGCCGAGGTGCTGCGGGTGGCTGTCGGGGAAGGCACCGCGCGCCATCAGGGTGGTGACGACCGGCATCCCGGTCAGCTCGGCGAGCGCGAGCAGCTCCTTGGACGCGCGCGCCCGGATGGTGCCGCCGCCGACGTAGAGGACCGGACGACGGGCGTCGAGCATCAGCCGGGCCGCCTCCCGGATCTGCTTGGCGTGCGGCCGCGTCACCGGGCGGTAGCCGGGAAGGTTGATCTCGGTCGGCCAGTCGAAGGTCGTGGTCGCCTGGAGCGCGGACTTGGCGATGTCGACCAGGACGGGCCCGGGGCGGCCGGTGGACGCGATGTGGAACGCCTCGGCGATGGTGCGCGGGATCTCGGCCGGGTCGGTGACCAGGAAGTTGTGCTTGGTGATCGGCATCGTGATGCCGCGGATGTCGGCTTCCTGGAAGGCGTCGGTGCCGATCATGGACGCGCCCACCTGGCCGGTGACGGCGACCATGGGGACCGAGTCCATGTGGGCGTCGGCGATGGGCGTCACCAGGTTGGTGGCGCCGGGGCCGGAGGTGGCCATGCACACGCCCACCCGGCCGGACGCCGCGGCGTACCCCTGGGCGGCGTGGCCGGCGCCCTGCTCGTGGCGCACCAGGATGTGGCGGATGGGGCTGTCCATCAGCGGGTCGTAGGCGGGCAGGATCGCGCCGCCGGGGATGCCGAAGATGTCGGTCACGCCGGCGGCCTCGAGGGACTTCACCAGGCTCTGGGCACCGGTGACTGCACCCGTCGAGGGGGCCCCGCCCGACTGCTGCTGATCACTCATCCGACTTCTCGTTCCTTACATCTCGTGGTGCCGACGCACCCGGCACTGGTTGCTCGTCGTACTCAACAAAAAACCCCTCGGTTGCGAGGCAACGAGGGGCGGACGCGCAGAGCTGAGTCAGCCGGCGCGTCCGGTGCGTACGACGAGGAGGTCCTGGCGCATGCGCACAGAGTACGCCGTCGCGTCCGGTGCCGTGCGCCCAGCCTCCCACGCGTCCCAAATGACAAGACGTCCGTCTCAGATTCGGAGGTGCTCACGGCAGCACCAGCCGACCGATCGGACCGGGGTTGAAGGCGACCTCCCAGCGGTAGCCGTCGGGATCCGCGAAGTAGCCCGTGTAGCCGCCCCAGTCGCGCTCGACCGGCTCCGCCACGGGTGCGGCGCCGGCCGCCCGCGCGGTCGCCAGCACGCCGTCGACCTCCGCCTTGGTCGCGACGTTGTGCGCGAGCGTGATCGGCGCCAGCCGACCCTCGGACGGCATCGTCGGCTCCCCCACCTCGGCCGCGAAGTGGGCGCGGTCCCAGAGGGAGAGCACGAGGTGCTCCCCCGTGCGGATCATCAACACCTCGCCCGGCACGTCGAGCTCGGCGGGCCACCCGAGCCCGTCGACGTAGAACCTCCGGGCGGCGTCGAGGTCGGTCACTGCGAGGGTCACGAAGCTGATCCGCGGATCCATCCGACCACCTTGTCACGCGCCTCCGACGCGCGCACGGAGCGAGGCGAGCACCGCCGGCACCGCGGCGATCGCGGCCTCCGCGGCGCGCTCGGCCGCGTCGATCACGGCGTCGTACGCCGCCCGCGCGTCTGCCTCGGCCGGGTCGTCGGCATCGTCGGGATCGTCGGGGTCGTCGGGCAGTGACCGCCGGACGTGCTCGGCGAGCAGCAGCGCGTCGCGGTGGTCGCCGAGCAGCG
>NZ_JACEHF010000220.1 GCF_014180685.1 Nocardioides pelophilus
CCCAACGACGGCGACTACCTCGCGTCGGCCGAGGGCGTGCTGATCGCAGACCCGCCGGCCTTCGAGGGCGAGGTCGCCGGCCGGGTCATGGGCGTCGAGGCCGCCGAGATCCCCGTCGTCTCGGTCGACGGCGACCTCCACGTCGAGGTCCCGGTGCTGGGCTGGCAGGTCGTCGACCCCGGCGACTTCTGCGGCCCGGACCCCGCCCAGCTGCTCAACCCCGAGACGGGGGTGTCGGCGATCCTGACCGCGACCGAGGACCCCGAGGCCGGCGAGAGCGAGCTCGGCGGTGACGACAACAAGGAGACGATCACTCCTTTCACGGGCTCGGTCCCGGGCGACACCATCCGCAACATCCTCCCCTGCGCGGAGGGCGACGCGTTCGACGCGACCTACCGGATCGACGCCGAAGGCCTCCTCACCGAGGCAGAGATCACCGGCGAGTTCTTCCCTGACATGGATGCGATCACCTACGTGATCGAGGTGCGCGCCTACGACGTCGAGCAGGAGATCTCGGCTCCGGAATGAGCACCGCACGATGATCCCGCCGTCCGGCGTGGACGCAGGCGCCGGACCTGACAGGCGGTCCCGGCTGCTCCTTGGTTTCTGCGCGGCTGCCGTCGCGTTCGCCGCTGTCGACACGTACGTCGTGGTGCTCGCGCTGCCCGACATGATGGCGGCCGTCAGCATCCCGGTCGACGAGCTGCAGCGGGCCGCGCCGATCGTCTCCGGCTTCCTGCTGGGCTACGTCGCGATGCTCCCGCTCATCGGCCGGATCGCCGACCTGCGCGGCCAGGTGCCGGTCCTCGCGGCCTCACTCGCTGTGTTCGCCGTCGGGTCGCTGGTCACCGCCGCCTCCTACGACCTCAACACGATGGTGGCGGGCCGGTTCCTGCAGGGCGCCGGCGGCGGCGGCCTGGTGCCGGCCACGATGGCGCTGGTCGCCGCGCTCTACCCCATCGAGCGGCGCGGCCTGCCGCTCGGCGTCGTGTCGGGCGTGCAGGAGATCGGCAGCGTGCTGGGCCCGCTGTTCGGCGCGTTCGTGCTCTCGTTCACCTCGTGGCGCGGCATCTTCGCCATCAACCTGGCGGTCGGCGTCCTGCTCGTGGTCGCGGTGCGAACGCTCTGGCGCCAACCCGCGGTCGAGGCGCCCGTTGGTCGGGGAGGTCACCCTGCGACCGTCACGAGACCCGGGCGGCCCGACCTGCTCGGCGGGCTCGCGGCCGTCGTACTCCTCGTGGCCGGGCTCGCGGTCTTCCTGCAGCCTCCCGACCTCAAGCGCGACCTGACCTGGGGCCAGTTCTTCATCCCGTACGTCGAGGACGGCAGCCGTTGGGTCACGCCGGTCGGCCTGGTGGCGATCGGCGCTCTCGTCGTGCTCGCCCTGCGCTGCGCCTTCGCCAAGCGTCCGATCATCGACGCCCGCGGCTGGTTCCGCGCCGCGATCGACGCCGACCTCGTCGGCGCGACCCTGCTGGCGGTGGCACTCGGCGGCATCGTGCTCGCGTTCGCGAGCGCCGACCCCGAGGTCGCCGTCTTCAACCCGAAGGGCGGCTGGTTCCTCCTCGGCTCCGGCCTCGCCGCCGCCGCGTTCGTCGTCCACCTGATCCGGGCCGACGCGCCGATCATCCCCCGCGCCGCGCTCGCCGCGATGCCGGCGTGGGGGTCGCTGGCCGTGAGCTTCCTGATCGGGTGGGCGCTGATCGCCGCCCTGGTCGACATCCCCCTCTTCGCGCGCACCACCACCCACCGCGACTCCCAGCTCGGCGCGGCGCTGATCCTGCTGCGCTTCCTCGTCGCGCTGCCGATCGGCGCGGTGGTCGGCGGCTACCTGATCCGACGGCTGCCCGCCGGCGTGATCACGGCGGTCGGCATGCTGCTGGCCGCGGGAGGCTTCTTCTGGATGGCGCAGTGGGACGCCACCAGCCTCGACGGGTTCGCGTCGAACGTCCCCCTCGTCATCGGCGGGCTCGGCTTCGGACTCGCCCTCGCGCCGGTCAACGCGGCCATCCTGTCGACGACGACCCACGACACCCACGGGCTCGCGAGCGCCCTGGTGGTGGTCGCGCGCATGGTCGGGATGCTCGTCGGCATCTCGGTGCTGACCACCTGGGGCCTGCGCCAGCTCCACGCCGAGCACGAGAGGAACCCCGACCTCGGCCTGGTCGAGCTCGCGATCGTCCAGGAGCAGGCGGTGTTCACCGGAGCAGCCGTCGCCGCGCTGCTCGCTGCAGGGTTGGCGCTCGTGCTGTTCCGGCAGGCGCCGACCCGCGGCCTGGCCGCAGCCGAGGTGCTCCGCACCGGAGGCTGACCGTCCCGACCGGTCGGGCGGTCGTTGGGGTGTGAGGTCCGCGACATTCCACGGCGACGTAGGCGCAACCTGCCCGAGCCGCGAGCCCGGCTAGCCTTGGACCATGAGCGACTTCGACGACCTGCTCTCCGCCAACCGTGAGTTCGCGGATCACTTCGACCTCGGCGGCTTCGACGGTGTGGCCCATGCCGGCCTGGCGATCGTGACCTGCATGGACTCGCGGATCGACCCGCTGGGAATGATCGGCCTCAAGCCCGGCGACGCGAAGATCTTCCGCAACCCGGGTGCGCGCGTCACCGCGGCCGCACTCGAGGCCCTGGTGCTCGGTGTTCACCTGCTGCGGGTCGACCGGATCATCGTGGTCCCCCACACCCGCTGCGCGGTCGCGTCCAACACCGAGGGCGAGCTGCGCCGTCGGGTGTCGGAGTCGGCAGGCCAGGACGCGTCGTGGCAGCCCTTCCACGTCGTCGACGACCAGGCCCAGGCGCTGGCCGAGGACGTGCAGAAGGTGCGCTCGCACCCGCTCGTCCCCGACACCGTCCGCGTCGGCGGCTTCCTGTACGACGTCGACACCGGCCTGCTCACCCAGAAGGTCTGATCCGGCTACTCCGCGCGGGTGCGTCGCTCCGTGCGGAGGCACTCCTTCTTCGACAGCTCCGCCTCGAGACAGGCGCCGTCGTAGACCTTCCGCTGCCCCAACGGACGGTCGATCCTGGCGGTGACCCGGTGGCGGACCTGCCGGTCGTCGCACCTCCCGCTGTTGACGACGGTCTGCAGGGTGACGACGACCTCGTCGGCCTGCTCCTCGACGGACGCCGTGGTGCGGCTGTCCTCGCACGTCGGCCCCGCGTAGTAGATCGTCAGGGTCCTGCCGCGCACCTCGTAGCGCTCCCACTGCGTGCCGCCTGCCGAGTCCACGTCCTCGTCGTTGCCCGGCTCGTCGACCAGCAGGACGTAGGCGCCCAGCACCAGGCCGGCCACGACGATCACCCCGATCGACAGGGTGACGACCGTTCGGACCCGGCGCCAGTTCACGCTCACGCGTCGAGCGCCTCCACGTCGACCTCGTAGGCGCCCTGCACGATGAACTCCTTGCGGGGCGCGACGTCGGAGCCCATGAGCAGCTCGAAGACCTTCGCCGCCTCCTCCGCGTCGTCGACGGTCAGCCGGCGGAGCGTGCGGTGGCGCGGGTCCATGGTGGTCTCGGCCAGCTGGTCGGCATCCATCTCACCGAGGCCCTTGTAGCGCTGGACCGGGTCCTTCCACCGGACGTTCTTCTTCTTCAGCTCGGCCAGCTTTCGCTGCAGCTCGTCGTCGGAGTAGGTGTAGACGTACTTCTCCTGGCCCTTCCGCGGGTTCGAGATCTCGATCCGGTGCAACGGCGGCACAGCGGTGAACACCCGCCCCTCGCGCACCAGCTCAGGCATGTACTTGAAGAAGAGCGTCGCGAGCAGGCAGCGGATGTGGGCACCGTCGGAGTCGGCGTCGGCCATGAAGATCACCCGGCCGTAGCGTGCGGCGTCGAGGTCGAACGTGCGGCCGGAGCCGGCGCCCACGACCTGGATGATCGAGGCGCACTCGGCGTTCTTCAGCATGTCGCCGACCGAGGCCTTCTGGACGTTGAGGATCTTGCCGCGGATGGGGAGCAGAGCCTGGAACTCCGAGTTGCGGGCCAGCTTGGCGGTGCCGAGCGCCGAGTCGCCCTCGACGATGAACAGCTCGGTGCGTTCGGTGTCGTTGGCGCGGCAGTCGGCGAGCTTCGCCGGCAGGGTCGACGACTCGAGCGCGTTCTTGCGGCGTTGGGTCTCCTTGTGCTGGCGTGCGGCGATCCGCGTCTTGGCGGCGCCGGCGACCTTCTCCATCAGCAGCTTGGCCTGCGCCTTCTCGGCCCGCTTGGTGGAGGTGAGGAACTCCTTGAGCTGCTGTGCGACGACCTTCCGCACCGACGCGCGTACGGCGGGCGTGCCGAGGATCTCCTTGGTCTGCCCCTCGAACTGGGGCTCGGCCAGCCGAACGGTCACGATGGCGGTCAGGCCCTCGAGGATGTCGTCCTTGATCACGTCGTCGTCGTTCACCTTCAACGCCTTCGACGCCCGCATCGCGTCGTTGAAGGTCTTGGTGAGCGCAGCCTCGAAGCCCGCGACGTGGGTGCCGCCCTTCGGCGTCGCGATCACGTTGACGAAGGACCGGACCTCCGTCTCGTAGCCGGTGTCCCACCGCGCTGCGATGTCGACGGTCAGCTCGCGGTCGACGTCCTGGGGCGTCATGTGACCCTGCTCGTCCAGCATCGGGACGGTCTCGGTGAAGGTGTCAGTGCCGGTGATCCGGACCACGTCGGTGACCGGCTCGCCGTGGCTGAGCGCCTCCGCGAACTCCGAGATGCCGCCGTCGTGGCGGATCTTCTCCTCGAACAGCTCAGGGCCGCGCAGGTCGCGGACGACCAGCTCGAGGCCGGGGACGATGTAGGCGGTCTGCCGGGCCCGGCCGACCAGTCCGTCGAGCTCGAACCTCGCGTCCTTGGTGAAGATCTGGCGGTCCGGCCAGAACTGGATCCGCGTGCCCGACCGGTCCTTGCCGACCCGCTTGCCCTTGCGGGTCAGACCGGATCGCGCCTCGAAGGCCGCCTTCGGCCCGTCGCCGTCGAAGACGCCGGGGATGCCGCGCTGGAACGAGATGCCCTGCTGGGACGGCGAGCGGTCGACGTCGATGTCCATCCGCGACGAGAGCGCGTTGACCACCGACAGGCCGACACCGTGGAGTCCTCCGGAGGCGTTGTAGGAGCCGCCGCCGAACTTGCCGCCCGCGTGGAGCTTGGTCGCCACGACCTCGACGCCCGGGAGGCCGGTCTTGGGCTCCTTGTCGGTCGGGATGCCGCGCCCGTCGTCGTAGACCTCGACGGAGTCGTCGGGGTGGAGCGTCACCTCGACCCGGCGGGCGTGCCCTCCGAGCGCCTCGTCGACGCCGTTGTCGATGATCTCCCAGAGGCAGTGCATCAGTCCGCGGGTGTCGGTCGACCCGATGTACATGCCCGGCCGCTTCCGCACGGCCTCGAGACCCTCGAGAACCAGCAGGTGGGCGGCGTTGTAGGTCTTGTCGGTGATGGTGTGCTCCTGGTTGAAACTGCGGCTTTCTGGGTATGAATCTACCTGCGACACGCCGGGGTTCGGTGCAGGCACACGGGCTTGCGCAGGGCCACGATGTGGGCAGCAGATGCTTTCGATAACAAGGACGTTTCGGGGCGTGGAAAATCGGTCGACCAATGTCCATCACGTGCTTGGATGGTCGTGGGATTGACCACACCGGATCGGGAATCTTGGGCCCGGTCGCTACGTTGATCCCGGCACCGACCGATAAATAGGTCGACCGATGAAAGTGAGGCCGACGTGACAACCACAGTTGCACCTACCCCACCGCTGACTGCAGAAGACCGCTGCGACCGTTGCGGTGCTCAGGCCTACCTTCGCGTGGAGCTCGCCTCCGGTGGCGAGCTCCTTTTCTGCGCCCACCACGCCCGCGAGCACGGCGACAAGCTGAAGCAGGTCGCCGTCGTGGTCCACGACGAGACCCACAAGCTCGGCAGCACGCCTGCGGCGGCCTCGGAGGGCGAGCGCTGAGCGAGCACCCGTTCCTCGTCGAAGGCCCCGGACCTCGGTCCGGGGCCTTCGTCTTTGCCGA
>NZ_JACEHF010000221.1 GCF_014180685.1 Nocardioides pelophilus
GGTACGACGAGCGCAGCGGCCGCCGCTGGTTGAGGTGCGACGAGCGCAGCGAGGAGCCTCGAAACCAAGGCAATGGCTTGACTGCCTTGGTTTCGAGGCTCGCTTCGCTCGCACCTCAACCAGCGGCAGCGGCCTCGCACCTCAACGAGTGGCAGCGGCAGCGGCCTCGCACCTCAACCAGCGGCAGCGGCGGCGGAGAGGGCGCTTAGAACTCGACTCCGGGAGCGGCGGTGTGCTCGCTCGGGGCGTCGTAGAACTCGCGTTCCTT
Source organism: Nocardioides pelophilus (assembly GCF_014180685.1). GTDB lineage: Bacteria > Actinomycetota > Actinomycetes > Propionibacteriales > Nocardioidaceae > Nocardioides > Nocardioides pelophilus. The sequence goes on from NZ_JACEHF010000221.1 coordinate 269, forward strand.
CACACCGGCGACGCCGGAGAAGAACATCCACGGGATGGTGCGCACCGCCTGGTTGAGCTGGGCGGTCGCGTCGTTGTAGTACTGGCGGGCGAAGGCGATCTGGTCCTCTGTCTTCCCGAGCTGGTCCTGCAGGTCGCGGAAGTTCGCGTCGGCCTTCAGGTCCGGGTAGGCCTCGGCCACCGCGTTGACCTTCACCAGCGCCTGCTGCATCGCGGCGTCGGCCGCAGCCTTCGCCGGGACGTCGTCGCCGGCCGCCGCGGCAGCCAGACCGGCCCGCGCCTTGGTGACCTCGTCGAACACACCCGACTCGTGGGCGGCGTACCCCTTGACGGTCTGCACCAGGTTCGGGATCAGCTCCGCCCGGCGGGTGAGCTGGACGTCGATGCCACCGAGGGCCTCCTCCGCTCCGACGTCGAGCTTGCGGAGCTTGTTGAAGCCGACGACGAAGAACACGACCAGGAGCACGAGGACGACGACGGCGATGATGACGTAGATCATGGGGGAGGATCCCTCTCTCGAAGTTGCTGGAAATCTAGGCCAGGTGCGACGCCGACGCGAGCGGCGTCACCGGGCGATGCTCACCAGGAGCCACCGCCACCTCCGCCGCCGCCTCCGCCGCCACCTCCGCCGCCGCCGCTGGAGGACGAGCTCTGGGTGGCTTCGTAGGACGAGATCGCGCTGCCGAGGGTGCTGTCGAAGTCACCGACCATCGAGTCGACGTCGAACGCGGCAGCGCCGTACCCCGCGCCGTACCAGTACGCCGGCGCGGGCGGCTCCTTGCCGGTCTCGACGTGGTACTTCTCGGCCCACTGCTTCGCGCAGTCGAACGCGACGGCGTACGGGAGGTAGGCCGTGTAGAGCTCCTCGCGACCCGAGAAGTCGAACCGGTCCTTGCTCGACGGGGTCGACAGCACCCGCTTGAAGCCACCCACCCGGGACCACAGCTCGCGACCGGCCGGCGTGCGCTTGGTCGCGGAGCCGGGCATCAGCAGGGAGACCGCGCCCGCGGTGAACGCGGCGATCGGGAGCGCCACCATCGACATGTTGAAGGGGCGCCAGAAGACCGACGTCACGACGAGGCCGAACCCGGCGAGGACGAGGAGCCCGCCCAGGGCGCCGATGCCGGCGCGCGAGAGCAGCCCCGACGCCGTCGCCCACATCTTCGTCCCTGCGGTGAAAGAGGAGAGCTGGCTCTGCAGCGCGGCGCCGGAGCCGACGTCCTTGCGGCGGGCGACGAAGAACGAGCCCGGGCCGGCCAGGAGGCCGGCGACACTGGTCGTGACCGGGTCGAGGCCCGCCCACCCCTGGGGACCGGCCTTGTCCTTGATCGTCCAGCTCTTGTCGTCACCGCGCTGCAGGTCGATCGCACCGTGCTCGGCGGCGTGCATGAGGCTGGCGACGAACGACCGGCGATCGACGCCCTCGGCCAGCATGAACTGGGCCTGGGCCGGCCCGATCCCGTCCGGCGGGCCGTACATCAGCGGGAACCGCGGGCTGCGCTCGAACGCCAGGTAGCTCAAAAAGAGACCGAGCGCTCCGAGGACCAACGCGGCCAGCGCGAGGACCCCGAGCACCGGCACGCTGGTGCCGAAGACGTTGTCGAACCGCGCCGGCCACGGGAGCGTCGCCTGGTCCGGGGTCGGCAGGTCCTGGCCGGTCAGCAGCGTGACGGGCGTGTGGTCGTTGAGCGCACCGGTGGTGATCTTGATCGTCCTGGTGCCCGAGCCACGGAGGTCACAGGGGCGGGCACCGCCCTCGTCGATCTCGCCGACACCGATGAAGCACTGGACCTCCTCGGCCGCCGCCGGGAGGTGCACGGTCAGCTGGGCCTTCTCGATGTCCTGCTGCCATCCCTGCGGGATGAGGTTCCAGTAGAACTGCGAGTCGGTCGAGACCTCGTCTCCGCCCGGGGTCAGCGCCCCGTCGACGTGGTAGCTCAGCACGTAGACGTGCTCACCGATCGACAGCGTGGTGTCGGCGTCGCCGATCCGGTAGTTGTCGTACCTTCCCTCCTCGACGGTGTGCTTCACGTCGACGTCCTCACCGTCGGCGGTGACCTCGAAGTCCTCGACGACGGCGCGGAGGTCGGGGTCGGACGGGACGACCCGGTCGAAGAACCGGAAGATGCCGTGGCGACCGGAGACCGGGAAGTCCACGGTGAGGGTCTCGACCACGTCGAGGCCCCCGTCCTCGTCCAGCTCGAAGTCGGCCTGGTAGTTCGTGATCGTCGTGGGTTCGCTGGCGGTGACCGGCTCCTCGAAGCTCACGTCGTAGAACGCGGCAGGGATGCACAGGATCGCCACCATGAAGACGAAGGCGAACGCCGACGCGATGAGGCGCTTCATGGGCGCAAGGCTAGGGGTGGCGGGACCCGATGGCCCGGGTTTCGGGCCCCAGGGCCCACAAACCATCCGTTCGGGCTAACCGCCTCACCACGAACCTCCCCCGCCGCCGCCTCCGCCACCGCCACCGGAGAAGCCGCTCGACGAGCTCGACGACGAGGAGCTGCTCGACGACGACGAGCTGCTGGAGGCGGCGATGCTGGCGTTGTAGGCGGAGATCGCCCGCCCGAGCGTGGTGTCGAAGCTGTCGACCATCGTGGCGACCGCGCCGGTCGTCGCAGTCAGGCTCGTCGAGTCACTGCCGGCGCGGAGGTACGACGGCGCCGGGGGCAGCTGTCCTGTCTCCACCTGGAACTTCTCCGCCCAGCGGTCGGCGCAGCCGAACGCGACCGCCCACGGCAGGTAGCTGGTGTAGAGGTCCTCGCGCCCGGAGAAGTCGAAACGCGCCTCCGCGGACGAGGTGCTCAGCATCCGACGGAAGCCTCCGACGCGCGACCACAGATCCCGGCCCTGGGCCGTGCGCCGGGTCACCGAGGAGGACGCGAGCAGCGGCAGCCCGAGACCGCCGAGCACGGCGAGCGGCAGCCCGAGGAGGCTGACGTCGAGCTTGCCGCCGAGCACCAGCCCGACCCAGACCAGCAGGAGGACGATCGCGCCGGCCACGGCCAGGCGCCCCTTGATGCCCGGCCCGCTCCGCTCGAGCACCTTCTCCTTGTTCACCCAGCGCTCGAGCGCGACCCGGTGCGTCTCGTAGGCGGTGTCGAGCCGACCGCCGGAGCTCGGGTCGTTGGCCTTGACGACGAACACCGAGCCCGGTGACCCACCGAGGAGCGAGGAGAGGCTCTTGGTGACCATGTCGGTGCCGAAGAGCGGGTTGACGCCGTCCTTGTTGGTGATCTGCCAGTGCCCGTCGTCGCGCTTGCCGAGCTGGAGGGCGCCGCGCTCCCCCGCGTACATCAGCGAGGCGACGAACTGCGGGCGCCCGGTCCGCTCCTCCAGCAGGAAGTGCGCCTGGGCCGGCCCGATGCCCTCGGGCGGGGCGTACTGGAGCGGGAACGGCGGCTCGGGGTCGCGGGTCTGGAGCAGCCACCGGACCACCAGCGCGGCGGCGGCAAGCCCGAGCAGCAGCGACAGTCCGAGCATCCACAGCCGGCTGCCCAGGACCCGGTCGAACCGGGGCGACCAGGGCAGCGTGGTCTGGTCCGGCGTCGGCAGGTCCTGGCCGACGAGCAGCGTGACGGGCGTGTGGTCGTCGAGGGCGCCGGTGCGGATCCGGAGGTCGGTGGTGCCCTCTCCCTCCACCTGGCACGCGCCGGTGTCTCCCTCACCGACGCCGACCGCGCAGCGCACGTCCTGGGCCGGCTCGGGCAGGTGGACGGTCAGGTCGGTCTCGGCGATCTGCTGCTGCCAGCCCTGGGGCACCAGGTTCCAGTAGAACTGGGTCGGCTCGTCGACGTCCTGCCCGGGCGTGAGCGCGCTGGTCACGTGATAGCTGATCTCGTACACGTGGTCACCCGACGTCACGTAGGCGTCGGGGTCGCCGATCCGCAGCACGTCGTACCGAAGGTCCTCCTGGGAGCGGTCGACCGGGACGTCCTCCCCGTCGACGGTCACCTCGGTGTCGCTGATCCAGTGCCGCACGTCGGGCGCCGACGGGTCGAGCCGGTCGAAGAACCGGAAGATGCCGTGGAGCCCGATCGGGAAGTTGACGGTGAGCGTCTCGACGACGTCCATCCCGCCGTCCTCGTGCACCGTGAAGTCGGCGACGTACGACGTGATCTTGGTCGGCTCCACGACGCCCGGCTCGGCCTCGGCGCGCGAGCCGTCGTCGTCGAAGAAGAGCGCAGGGAGGAAGAGGAGTCCGACCAGCAGCCCGAATCCGCTGAGGGACGCAACGATGCGAGCCACGACGGCAGACTAGTGGTTGGGCTCCGCTGCTGCGGCGATCTCCGCCTCGGACCTGAGGATGCAGAACTCGTTGCCCTCCGGGTCGGCCAGCACCACCCAACCGGTGCCGGGCCCGTACTTGCCGCGGTGGTCGGCGACCTCGGTGGCGCCGTGGGCGAGCAGCCGCGCCAGCTCGTCGTCGCGGCTCCCGTCGCGCGGGCGCAGGTCGAAGTGCACCCGGTTCTTCACCGTCTTGGCATCGGGCGTCTCGATGAAGAGCACCCGGTGACCCGTCTCGGGGTCGGCGATCATGCACTCCTCGTCACCGGGCTCGTTCGGGTCTCCGGCGATGTCGGCATAGCCCAGCACCGGCTTCCACCACTCCGCGAGCGCGTGGGCGTTGCGGCAGTCGACCGTGGTGTGCGAGATGTACGACGTCACGGCACCACTCTCACGGGAGGTGCCGGCCGCAGCAAGCGGGTTGTCAGTCGGTGCCGTGCTCCGCGATGAACGCCAGGATGTCGTCGGCGAGCTCCGGGCGGCAGACGATCACGTCGGGGAGGTAGACGTCTTCCTGGTTGTAGACCAGCTCGCTGCCGTCGACCCGGCTGGTGAACAGGCCGGCCGCCCGGGCGACGGCGACGGGAGCCGCCGAGTCCCACTCGTACTGGCCGCCCGCGTGCACGTAGGCGTCGGCGACGTCGCGGACCACCGACATCATCTTGACGCCGGCCGACCCCATCGGCACCAGCTCGGCGTCGAGCTGGGCACGGAGCGCCTCGACGAACGCCGGCGGGCGACTCCGGCTGACCGCGATCCGCGGTCGGACCGACGTACGCGGAGGTACGACGGGCGGGGTCCCGGTGTTGAACGTCTCGCCGATCACCGGCTGGGCGACGGCACCGGCGGTCAGGGTTCCGCCCTCCCACAGCGCGACGTGGACGGCCCAGTCGTCCCGCGGCGGCTCGGAGAACTCGCGGGTGCCGTCGAGGGGGTCGATGATCCAGACCTTCGCAGCGTTGAGCCGAGCGTCCTTGTCGACGGCACTTTCGAGCGCCTCCTCGGAGAGCACGGCGTCGTCGGGGCGGTACGTCGCCAGCAGGCCCATCAACAGCTCGTGCGCGGCACGGTCGCCGGCGTCCTTGAGCTCCTTGCCCTCCAGCCCCTCGCCGCGCACCTCGAGCAGACGGCGGCCGGCGGCCTCGGCCAGCCAGGCAGCGAGGAGGTGGTCGTCGGCGACGACCTCGGGAGCGGGGGTACCAGCGTCGAAAGTCACGAGGGTGAGGGTAGTGGGCGCCCCGACGCGCCGCGGTTCCAGGTGCGCTGCGCTGCTGATCTGTCGCCGCCGCTGGTCGAGGTACGAACGAAGCACTCCCGCCGCTGGTTGAGGTGCTCTGCTGATCTGTCGGCGCCGCTGGTTGAGGTGCGAGCGAAGCGAGCCTCGAAACCAAGGCGCCTTGGTTTCGAGG
>NZ_JACEHF010000222.1 GCF_014180685.1 Nocardioides pelophilus
ACAAGAGTTACGGCGGCCATAGCGACAGGGAAACACCCGGACCCATCCCGAACCCGGAAGTTAAGCCTGCCAGCGCCGATGGTACTGCAACCGAGAGGCTGTGGGAGAGTAGGACGCCGCCGGACATACTTTGAAGAACGGGCTATCGATTTCGGTCGATAGCCCGTTCTTTCTTTTCCGTTCCTTCTTCTCGCCGGAGCCGCTTTTCGTGCACAGGTGCTGATCTCCCGCCGGCTTTCCACAGGTCACCACGGACGACCGCGTCGACGTCGGCACCGTTCCCTTGGCTGATGTCCGAGGAGGTGCCAGATGAGCACGAAGAAGGGCAAGAGGGACGCCCCTGGCAAAGGGCCTGCGAACGAGGCTGCCAACGTCGTCCGCCTGACCGGCACGGTGTCCGGAGAGCCGGAGAAGCGGGTGCTGCCGAGTGGCGACGAGCTCTGCGTGGTGCGGGTGGTCGTGCCACGGGTGAGTCAACGGGTGCGGTCGGACGGCCGCCGTGGTCCCAGCGTCGACGTCCTGGACTGCTGTGCCTGGGAGGCCCGGCCGCGCCGGACGATCGGTGGCTGGCGCTCAGGCGATGAGGTCGAGGTCAGTGGTGCGCTGCGCCGCCGGTTCTTCCGCGCAGGCGGTGCGACGGTGTCGCGGGTGGAGGTCGAGATCAGCTCGGCGCGTCTGGTTCGTCGCGCAGGGAGCGGATGAGGACCCCGAGGCTGGGCTTGGGCTGGAACGATGTCGCCTTCTCCGGCAGCAAGCGGTCGTCCTCGGCGATGCGCTGCACGAGATCCACCGCGGGTGCCGGCATCAGCACGGCGATGCTCGACTTCGGGTCCGCCTTCGAGAGGGCGTCCTCGACGCTGTGGTGGTAGCCGATGCTGGACGGGCCGTGCGGGAGCGCCGGCACCAGCTGGAGGTGCAGCACCTCCACCGCTGCACGGTCCGCGGGCACGTCCAGGTCGACCACGACCCAGTTCCTGCCGTCCGTGGCGGCGAGGGTGCTCGGTCCCAGCGCGGCCACCGCCTCCGGTTGCGTGTGGGACGTGCAGGTCAGCCCCAGGCTCTCGGCGGCGTTGCGCAGGTCGTCGAGCGACGTGCCGGCGAGGCTGCGATGGATCGGGCCGAGGAAGAGCGGGGTGGCCGTCTGGTCGACCAGCATCGCCAGCCCGAGGTCGCACGGCCCGCCCGGGCTTCGCCGCTGGAGCCGTAGGTAGGCCGCGTAGCGGTGGTGACCGTCGGCGATCAGCGCACGTGCCCCGCGCAGCTCGTCGGCGACCTCGGCGAGCAGAGCCGGCTCCCGGATCGCCCAGATCCGGTGCTGCTGCTCGGAGCGGTCGGTGAACTCGTGGTCGGGCGGCGACTCGATGACACCCGCCATGAGCTCGCCGAGCCGCGGGGTGCCGTTGTGGACCAGCAGGATGGGAGCGGGGTTGAGGCCCATCTCAGCCATCCGGTCGGCGAGGTCGTCGGCCTGGGCGGGGTGGATGCCCTCGTGCGGGAGCACGGCGCGGTCCTCGGCGCGGGTCGCACGCCGGGAGACGTCGAGGGCGCCGACGAGTCCGCGCACGGTCATCCCGGCGGCGGTGTACTCGTGGAGGTAGAGCGCAGGGGCGCTGTCGCGGCTCAGCAGGCCGCGGGTCTGCCACCGCACCAGCCGAGCAGCGACGCCGCGATAGGGACGGGCGAACGCGCGGCCGGTCGACGGATCCCCGACCCGCTGCGGCGCCAGCATCAGGCCGGGGAACGGCAGGAGACTCAGCGGACCGGCGACGTACGGCGGTGTCACCACCTGTCCTGCGTCCATCAGGGCATCGTACGGAGGTACCCGCGACCGACCTGAGAGGCTGTGCCCGTGTTGGCCGCATCGACCGATCCACTGACCACCGCCTACGACCTCGCGATGCTCGACCTCGACGGGGTCGTGTACGTCGGGAGCGACGCGGTGCCCGGGGCAGCCGACCATCTTCGCGCGATCAGGGACTCCGGCATGCGCACCGCGTTCGTCACCAACAACGCGGCGCGCCCGCCCGAGGCGGTCGCGGCGCACCTGACCGAGCTCGGCATCACCGCGGAGGCCGGCGACGTGGTCACCTCGGCGCAGGCCGCTGCCCATCTGCTGCGCGAGCGCTACGGCGCCGGCGCCCGGGTGGTGCTGCTGGGCGGCGACGGCCTGTCCGCGGCGCTGGTGGAGGCCGGCCTGGCGCCGGTCGGCGTGGAGGACGACGCGGTCGCGGCTGTCAGCGGCTACGGGCCGGACGTGCTGTGGAGCGACATCATGCGGGTCGCGGTCCGGGTGCGGGAGGGTCTCCCGTGGCTGGCGAGCAACGCCGACGCCACGATTCCGACGTCGTTCGGCGTCGCACCCGGGCACGGCGTGCTGGTGGAGACGCTCGCGCGGTTCACCGGAGTCACCCCGGTCGTCGCGGGCAAGCCGCAGCGGCCGCTGCTGGACGAGACGGTCCGTCGGGTCGGCGGGCGGCGCCCGCTCCTGGTCGGTGACCGGCTCGACACCGACATCGAGGGCGCGCGCAACGCGGAGGTCGACTCGTTGCTCGTGATGACCGGCGTGACGGGGCTCTCCGAGCTGGTCTCCGCACCTCCCGGCCGGCGCCCGACGTACCTCTCGGCCGACCTGCACGGGCTGCTCACGTCGCACCCGGCCCCCGTGGGCGGGCGCGACGGATGGCGCGTGGGCGGCTGGGAGGCGGACGTCAGGGAAGGCCGGCTGACCGTGTCCGGAGCCGGCGCGCTGGATGACTGGTGGCGGGCGGTGGCGGTCGCCGCCTGGTCGCACCTCGACGCCACCGGGACGGTGGCCGACATCACCGCGCTCGGGATCCCTGATGCGACGAGGGTCGGGCGGTAACCTCCCAGGNCCTGATGCGACGAGGGTCGGGCGGTAACCTCCCAGGCATGACCGAGGAACCTGTGGTCGCGGGCGGCGCCCCGGCGCCGACCGGCATCGCCTCCATCGACACCGTGCTCGACCTCGTGGCCGGGCTCGACGCGCGGCCGCTCGAGGAGCACGCCCCCGCGTTCGAGACCGCGCACTCCGAGCTGCGTCGTGCGCTCGACGATCCCGACCTCGGGGCCGCCGACGCTGCACCGGCCCAGCCCGCCTGACGGTGCCGCCGCGCCGGCTCCGGCTCGATGCGGGGCTCGTCCGCCGCGGCCTCGCCCCGTCCCGGGAGCGGGCGGCCCAGCTGATCGCCGACGGCCGGGTCCGGGTGTCCGGGGCGGCTGCCACGAAGGCGGCGACCGGTGTGACCACCGACGTCGCCATCGTCGTGACCGAGAGTGAGCACGGTCCGGACTACGTGTCGCGCGGCGCTCACAAGCTCGCCGGCGCCCTGGCGGTCTTCGGGCCGGCGGGGCTCGAGGTCGCCGGACGGCGGTGCCTCGATGCGGGCGCCTCGACCGGCGGTTTCACCGACGTCCTGCTGCGCGCGGGCGCGGCGGAGGTGGTCGCGGTCGACGTCGGCTACGGCCAGCTCGACTGGTCCCTGCAGCAGGATCCGCGGGTGCACGTCCACGACCGCCAGAACGTGCGTGCGCTCACCCCGGAGCTGATCGGTGGGCCGGTCGACCTCGTCGTGGGCGACCTCTCCTTCATCTCGCTCGCGCTCGTGCTCGACGCCCTGCTGGGGGTCACCCGCCCCGACGGCGACCTCGCGCTGATGGTCAAGCCCCAGTTCGAGGTCGGCAAGGACCGGGTGGGCAAGGGTGGCGTCGTCCGCGACCCTGACCTGCGGGCCGGGGTCGTGCTCGGGGTGGCGTCGGCGGCTGCCGAACGCGGCTGGGGGACCCACGGGGTGACCGTGAGCCCGCTCCCGGGGCCGTCCGGCAACGTCGAGTTCTTCCTGTGGCTCCGGCACGGCCCGGCCACCGTCGACGAGGACGAGATCGCCGCCGTCGTACGCCGCGGCACCGGCCGTTCCGAATCCGCAGACGATGACTGACGGAGGGATAGGACAGACTGAGGTCGTGACCACTTCAGCTCAGTACGACGCCGCGCCCGTGCGCCGGGTGCTGGTGCTCGCGCACACGCGGCGCGACGACGCCCGCGACGTCGCGCGCTCGTTCGTCAAGGAGCTCAGCGCGCACGGGATCGTGGTCCGGCTGCTGCGCTCCGAGGCCGCCGACCTCGGCGTGGATCCGGCAGCCTACGACCCCGCCGTCGAGCTCACCGACTCCGAGACCGACGCCAGCCGCGGTTGCGAGCTCACCGTCGTCATCGGCGGTGACGGGAGCATCCTGCGGGCCGCCGAGGTCACCCACAAGCGACTGACCCCGGTGCTGGGCGTCAACCTCGGCCACGTCGGCTTCCTCGCCGAGGCCGAGCACGAGGACGTCGCGGCGACGATCGAGGCGATCGTCGCGCAGCGCTACACGACCGAGGACCGGCTCACCCTCGACGTCCGGGCGTTCCACGACGGGGAGCTGGTCTACTCGACGTTCGCCGTCAACGAGGCCAGCGTCGAGAAGGCCGCCCGGGAGCGGATGCTCGAGGTCGTCGTCGAGATCGACGACCGGCCGCTGTCGCGGTGGGGGTGCGACGGCGTCGTCTGCGCCACGCCCACGGGCTCCACGGCCTACAACTTCAGTGCCGGCGGCCCGATCGTCTGGCCGCAGGTCGAGGCGCTGTGCATCGTCCCGCTCAGCGCGCACGCGCTGTTCGCGCGGCCGATGGTGGTCGCCCCGTCCTCGGTGATCGCGATCGAGGTGCTGAGCGGCAACCAGGGCGCCGGCGTCCTGTGGTGCGACGGTCGCCGCAGCGTCGACCTCCCGCCCGGGGCGCGGATCGAGGTCAGCCGCGGGCTGCGCCCGGTCCGCCTGGTCCGCCTGCACCAGGCCCCGTTCACCGACCGGCTGGTGGCGAAGTTCGGCCTGTCGGTCGAGGGCTGGCGGGGAAGCGCCGAGAAGCGCCGGCAAGCGCGCAGCGCCGCTGACGACGCTGTGCCGAGGGACGAGGGGTCGCCGTGATCGAGGAGCTCCGGATCAGCTCGCTCGGCGTCATCGAGTCCTCGACGCTCGAGCTCGGCCCCGGGTTCACGGTGGTCACCGGCGAGACCGGTGCGGGCAAGACGATGGTGGTCACCGCGCTCGGGTTGCTGCTCGGCGGTCGTGCCGACAGCGGCGCGGTCCGGGTCGGGGCCAAGCAGGCGCGGGTGGAGGGACTGGTCCGTGCCGCCGGGGTGCCCGGACTCGCGGAAGCCGTGGAGGACGCCGGGGGCGAGGTCGAGGACGACCTGGTCGTGCTCGCCCGCAACGTCAGTGCCGAGGGGAGGTCGCGGGCCTACGTCGGTGGCGCCGGCGTCCCGATCGCGACCCTGGCCGACGTCGCGGAGCCGCTGGTGGCCGTCCACGGACAGTCCGACCAGCACCGGCTCCTGAAGACGTCGACCCAGCGGGCAGCCCTCGACGTCTACGCGGGCGACCCGGTCGCCGTGCCGTTGCGGCGCTACACCGAGCTCTTCGAGCGGTTGGTCGCGACCGAGCGCGAGCTCGCCGACGTGGTCGCCTCGGCCCGGGAGCGAGCCCGGGAGGCCGATCTGCTCAGGTTCGGGGTCGAGGAGATCGAGGCGGTCGGTCCGCTGCCCGGTGAGGACCTGGAGCTGGCCGCCGAGGAGGCCCGGCTGGGCCACGCCGACACCTTGCGGACCGCAGCCGAGCAGGCCAGGGAGGCGCTCTCCAGCGAGCAGGGGACGCCCGACGCGCTCGCCGCGGTCGCCGCGGCCCGGGGACAGCTCGAGAGCGTCCGCGAGCACGACCCGGAGGCAGGCGCGCTGGCCGACCGGGTCGCCGAGGTCGTCTACCTGCTGAGCGACCTCGCGGCCGACGTGGCGTCATACGCCTCGAGC
>NZ_JACEHF010000223.1 GCF_014180685.1 Nocardioides pelophilus
TGCCCGCCATCGTCGACCACCGAACCCGGCTGCTGCCGTCGATCGTGGTGCTGCCGGCGACCGGCGTCGCGCTCGGCTACGGCGCGATCCGGTGGGCCGCCACCGGCGACGCCGAGGAGCTGGTCCGCGGCGTGCTCGCCCTCCTCGTCGTACGGACCGTCTTCTGGGTGCTGTGGTTCATCCGGCAGGCGGGGATGGGGTTCGGGGACGTCCGGCTGTCCGCGCTGCTCGGCTGCACGCTCGGGTACGCCGGCGCCGTGCCGCTGCTGGTCGGGATCTACGCCGCGTTCCTGCTGTTCGCGGTGCCGGGCCTGCTCATCGCCATCGTCAAGCGCGACCGTTCGGTGCTCAAGCGCGCCTACCCCTTCGGGCCGTTCCTGCTCTTCGGCGCCTGGCTCGGCATCGTCGCCGGCGAGCCGCTGGTCGCAGCGATCTGGGGCTAGCCCAGTCTCGCCCCACCACTCCCGACAACTGCCGCACCGGCCCGGATGGGAAGATGTGACGCATGTTGCGCTGGCTGACCGCGGGGGAGTCCCACGGACCCTCCCTGGTCGCGATCCTCGAGGGCCTGCCGGCCCACGTCGAGGTGACGACCGACGACATCTCCGACTCGCTCGCCCGGCGGCGGCTGGGCTACGGCCGCGGCGCCCGGATGAAGTTCGAGGCCGACGAGGTGCGGGTGGTCGGCGGCGTCCGGCACGGCCGCACCCAGGGTGGACCGGTCGCGATCGAGGTCGGCAACACCGAGTGGCCCAAGTGGGAGCAGGTCATGTCCGCCGACCCGGTCGACCAGGAGGTCCTGGACGGACTGGCCCGCAACGCGCCGCTCACCCGGCCGCGGCCGGGCCACGCCGACCTGGCGGGCATGCAGAAGTACGACTTCGACGACGCCCGTCCCGTGCTGGAGCGCGCCTCGGCGCGCGAGACCGCCGCGCGGGTGGCGCTCGGCCGGGTGGCGAGCAACTTCCTCGAGCAGGCCGTCGGTGCGCGGATCGTCTCCCACGTGATCGAGATCGGCGGCGTGCGGGCGCCGGCCGGGCTGTGGCCCGAGCCCGACGACGTCGCGCGCCTCGACGAGGACCCGGTCCGCTGCCTCGACGCGGACACCTCGAAGCAGATCGTCGAGCGGATCGACCAGGCCCACAAGGACGGCGACACCCTCGGGGGCGTGGTCGAGGTCGTCGTCCACGGGCTGCCCCCGGGGCTCGGCTCGCACGTCCACTGGGACCGCCGGCTCGACTCGCGGCTTGCCGGCGCGCTGATGGGCATCCAGGCGATCAAGGGCGTCGAGGTCGGTGACGGCTTCGAGCTGGCCGCGACCCCGGGCTCGCTCGCGCACGACGAGATCGTCCCGACCGACGAGGGCCTGCGCCGGGTGTCCGGCCGGTCGGGCGGCACCGAGGGCGGCATGACCACCGGCGAGATCCTCCGGGTGCGCGCGGCGATGAAGCCGATCGCGACCGTGCCGCGTGCGCTGCGGACGGTCGACCTGGCCACCGGCGAGGAGACCGTCGCCCACCACCAGCGCTCCGACGTCTGCGCCGTGCCCGCGGCCGGCATCGTGGCCGAGGCCATGGTCGCGCTGGTGCTGGCCGACGCCGTGGTCGAGAAGTTCGGGGGCGACTCGGTGCAGGAGACCCGCCGCAACGTCGAGAGCTACCTGGGCAGCCTGAGGTACCGGTGAGCACCGAGAGCTCGGACAGCTCGGACAGCTCGGACCGCTCGGGCCGCTCGGGCCCGGTCGCCGTCCTGGTCGGCACCATGGGCGCCGGCAAGACCACCGTCGGCCGGCTGCTCGCCGACGCGCTGGGGGTGGCGTTCCTCGACAGCGACCACGCGATCGAGGCGCGGGCCGGCAAGTCGGTGCAGGAGATCTTCGTCGACGACGGGGAGGCCGCGTTCCGTGAGCTCGAGCGCGAGGCCGTGGCCGCGGCGCTCGAGGCGCACGATGGCGTCCTGGCGCTCGGCGGAGGAGCGGTGCTCGACCCTGCCACCCGGGAGCTGCTCGCCGACCATCGCGTGGTGTTCCTGAAGGTCGGCCTGACCGACGCGGCCAAGCGGGTCGGGCTCGGCGTCGGCCGCCCGCTGCTGCTCGGCAACGTCCGGGCCCGCGTCAAGCAGCTGCTCGACGAGCGCACCCCGATCTACGAGGGCCTGGCCCGGATCTCGGTCGACACCGACGGCCGGACGCCGCAGGATGTGGCAGCCGAGATCATCGAGAGGATGGGGCAGTGACCGTCACGCCGGAGAGCCAGCCGACGCGGATCCGGGTCGCCACCGCCGCGCCGTACGACGTCCTCATCGGGCGCGGCGTGCTCTCGGAGGTGCGGTCGCTGCTGCCCGAGGGCGTGCAGCGGATCGCGGTCATCTCGCCGGAGTCGCTCGACGACCTGCTCGACGACCTCGCCGAGGAGCTGGCGGGGATCGACACGATCGTGCTGCAGATCCCCGACGGTGAGGAGGCCAAGAACATCGAGGTCGCCAGCGCCTGCTGGGAAGCCCTCGGCGACGAGGGGTTCACCCGCTCCGACGCGATCGTCACCCTCGGCGGTGGCGCGACCACCGACCTCGGCGGCTTCGTCGCCGCGGCGTGGCTGCGCGGCGTCGCCGTCGTCCACGTGCCGACCACGCTGCTGGCCATGGTCGACGCGGCCGTCGGCGGCAAGACCGGCGTCAACACCGGCGCCGGCAAGAACCTCGTCGGCGCGTTCCACGAGCCGGCCGGCGTGGTGTGCGACCTGGCGCTGCTGGCGACCCTGCCGCGCGCCGAGCTGGTCGCCGGCCTGGGTGAGGTCATCAAGTGCGGGTTCATCGCCGACCCGCGGATCCTCGAGCTGGTCGAGGCCACCGATCCCGAGACCCTCACCGCCGACTCGCCCGTGCTCCGCGAGCTGGTCGAGCGGGCGGTCCAGGTCAAGGCCGACGTGGTCGCGGGTGACCTCAAGGAGACCGGCGGTCGCGACGGCCACCCGGGTCGCGAGGTCCTCAACTACGGCCACACCCTCGCCCACGCGATCGAGCGCTTCGAGGACTACGGCATCCGCCACGGCGAGGCGGTGGCGATCGGCTGCGTCTACGTCGCCGAGCTCGCCGCGCGCACCGGCGGCCTGTCGCCCGAGCTGGTCTCGCGGCACCGGGCCGCGCTCGCGAAGGTCGGCCTGCCGACGACGTACGCCGCCGCGCCGTTCGACGACCTGCTCGGCGCGATGCGCGTCGACAAGAAGTCCCGTGGCGACCAGCTGCGGTTCGTCGTCCTCGAGGACCTCGCCCGCCCGGTGGTCCTCGCCGGCCCGTCGGAGGACGACCTCCGGTCGGCGTACGACGCCCTCGCGCCCGTCGGGAGCCCGTCATGAAGGTGTTGGTCCTGAACGGTCCCAACCTCGGGCGGCTGGGCCGCCGCCAGCCGGAGATCTACGGGCCCACCACCCACGGGGAGCTCGCCGAGCTCTGTCGCGGGTGGGGCGAGCAGGTCGGCCTCGAGGTCGAGGTGCGACAGACCAACCACGAGGGCGAGCTGCTCGACTGGCTCAACCAGGCGGCCGACACCGAGACCCCGGTGGTCCTCAACGCGGCCGCGTGGACGCACTACTCGTACGCGATCTGGGACGCGTGCGCCCAGCTCACCGCACCGCTGGTGGAGGTCCACATCTCCGACCCGTCGCAGCGCCCGGAGGTCTTCCGGCACACGTCGGTGGTCACGCCGCACGCGGCGACGGTGATCGCCGGGCAGGGGATCGACGGCTACCGGCAGGCTCTCGAATTCATCGCCGCCGAGCTCGACGACTAGACTTCTGCGCTGGCCCGATGGCCACCCTGACCTTGACATCTGCATCGAAGAAGGCTGACGCATGGCAACGACGAACGACCTGAAGAACGGCATGGTTCTCAAGCTGGAAAACCAGCTCTGGCAGGTGGTCGAGTTCCAGCACGTGAAGCCCGGCAAGGGCCCGGCGTTCGTGCGCACCAAGCTCCGGCACGTCGAGTCCGGCAAGAACGTCGACAAGACGTTCAACGCCGGCACCAAGGTCGAGACCGCGACGGTCGACCGGCGCACGATGCAGTACCTCTACAACGACGGCAGCAACTACGTCTTCATGGACACCGGCACCTACGAGCAGACCGAGGTCGACCCCGACATCGTCGGCAACGCGAAGAACTTCATGCTCGAGAACACCGAGGCGATCGTCGCCACCAACGAGGGGCGCGTGCTCTTCGTCGAGCTCCCCGCGTCGGTCGAGCTCACCGTCACCTACACCGAGCCCGGTGTGGTCGGCGACAGCGCGACCGGCCGCACCAAGCCCGCGACCGTCGAGACCGGTCACGAGATCCAGGTGCCGCTCTTCGTCGAGCAGGGCGAGCGGATCAAGGTCGACACCCGCGACTCGTCCTACCTGGGCCGCGTGAAGGGCTGATGGCCTCAGGAGGCGCACGTTCCAAGGCCCGCAAGCGGGCCCTGGACCTCCTCTTCGCCGCCGACCTGCGGCGGGAGTCGGCCGGCGAGACGCTCGACCGGTCGATCGCCGACGACGCCGCGCCGTCCAACCCCTACACCGAGACCCTGGTCCGTGGGGTCGTCGAGCACCTGGCCCGCATCGACGAGGTGCTGGAGACCTACGCCCAGGGCTGGACCCTCGGCCGGATGCCCGCCGTCGACCGCAACGTGCTGCGGATCGGCGTCTACGAGATGCTCTACGTCGACGACGTCCCGGACGCGGTGGCCGTCACCGAGGCGCTTGCCCTGGTGCGCGAGCTCTCGACCGACGAGTCCCCGTCCTTCGTGAACGGAGTCCTCGGCGCCATCCTGAAGAGCAAGCCGACGCTCGTCTGAACTGCGCGAGCGTGTCGCGGATCGCGCGGCGCCTCACGGACCATCGCTGAGCTCGGCCCGCGGGCGCCGCGCGATGCGGCTTCGCCGCGCGCGCCACGCTGCCGCGCTGCCCGCGCCACGCTGCCGCGCGGAGTCGGACCGGTCGGCTAGCAGGTGGTTCCCTGCTCGGGCCTCGCCGTGCCAGTGTTGGGCGCATGAGCGAGAGCATCGACGTCGTCGTCATCGGTCTCGGTCCGGGAGGCGAGCACGTCGCTGCTCAGCTCGCCGGTGCCGGGCTCTCCGTGCTGGGAGTGGAGAAGCACCTGGTCGGGGGCGAGTGCCCCTACTACGGGTGCATCCCGTCGAAGATGATGATCCGGGCGGCCGACGCGCTCGCCGAGGCGCGACGAGTGCCCACGCTCGGCGGCTCGGTCGAGGTCACGCCCGACTGGAGCACCGTGGCCAAGCGGATCTCCGACGAGGCCACCGACGCGTGGAACGACCAGGTGGCGGTCGACCGGTTGATCGACAACGGCGCCAGGTTCGCGCGCGGGCACGGCCGGTTGGCCGGCCCCGGCAAGGTCGTCGTCGAGACCGCCGACGGCGCCGAGGAGTACGACGTGACGCGCGGGGTGGTGCTCAACGTCGGGACCGAGCCCGCCGTACCCCCGGTCGACGGCCTGGCCGCGACGCCGTACTGGACCAACCGCGACGCCGTGCAGGTCACCGAGCTCCCCGCCGGCATGATCGTGCTCGGCGGCGGTGCGATCGGCTGTGAGATCGCCCAGGCGTTCGCCCGGTTCGGGGTGCAGGTCACGATCCTCGAGGTCGCGGACCGGATCCTCGGCCCCGAGGAGCCCGAGGCGAGCGCGGTGGTCGCGGACGCCATGACCGAGGAGGGGATCGGCGTGCGCACCGGGGTGAAGGTCGAGCGGGTCGATCACGACCCCGGCTCCGGGTTCACGGTGACGCTCGCCGGAGGCGAGCAGCTGACGGCGGAGGCGCTCCTGGTGGCGG
>NZ_JACEHF010000224.1 GCF_014180685.1 Nocardioides pelophilus
CCTCGGGTTCACCCTGGTCACGGACCTCGGCGCCTATCGGCTGCTCGAGTGGCGGACGCCATGACCGGCCGGGGGCTCAGGTCACGCGAAGGCAGCCTCGTAGCGCGCGCCCTCGGCGTCGGGCGCGAGCGGCACCAGGAACAGCGCCAGTCCGTCGACCTCGTCGTGCTGCAGGGTCCAGATCGCCTGGTCGAGCATCGGCTCGGCCGGTCCCCGGAACAGCAGGGAGAACTGCTGGCGAGTCGAACCGTCCGGACCGGCTCCGCCGGCCTCCGCGCCCACCGTCGCCCCGGCGAGCACCAGCGTCAGCTCCTGGCCGTCGCCGAGATCGATCCGGAACTGCTCGCCGACGCGGTCGGCGAAGTCGTCGTACGTGAACCAGGCGGTCTCGGGCACTCGCCGATCGTAACCAGGAGGACCCCATGACCGACGTCTCGCGCCGCAGTGTGATCGGAGTCGGTGCCGCCGGGCTCGCCGTCGGCGCCACCGGGGTGACCCTGCCGAGCGCCGTGGCAGGCGCACCTGCCGTGGCCCAGGCCACGGACCCGTCGTACACCGACGCGGCGAGCCTCTACCGGCGCCCGCGCTTCGCCTCCCGGAAGGGGAGGTACTTCGCGCTGGTCGGGAGTGGGACGCGGGTGGCGGTGCGGCTGACCCAGGTCGACGACCTGGAGGGCGATGCAGCCGGGTCGCCGACGAACTTCCGGCTGACGTTCACGACGACGGTGGCCGGCCCCCGACAGGGCACCTACTCGCTGCGGCGCAAGAACTTCGTGACGACGTCGCTGTTCGTCGTCCCCGACGACGCCAGCCGTCGTTCGTACACCGCGATCATCAACGGGCCGCGGTAACGACCGCCTCGATCCGCACCGGGACGCCGTTGAGGCGGGCCATCCCGGAGGCGCGCTCGAGGTCGGCCGGCTCGGCCGGGAGCACCTCGTTGACGTTGGCGCCGCCGGCGGCGTTCGCGATCTGCCAACCGGCGTCGCGGTGGCCCCAGCCGTGCGGGACGGCGATGCAGCCCTGCACGACCTCGTCGGTGACCCGGGCCGGCACCTCGATCGAGCCCTGGGGCGTGCTCACCCGCACGGGGTCGCCGTCGGACAGGCCGATCTCGGCCGCGTCCTTCGGGTGGACCATGGCGAGCTGCCGCCGATCGGGGTCGCGGTGCTTCGGGGTGTTGTGCATCCAGGAGTTGTGGGAGCGCACGTCGCGGCGGCCGATGAGCAGCAGCGGGTAGTCGGCGTCCGGCGGTGGGGCGTCGAGCAGGCGGGCGAGCTCGCGCTCGATCACGTCACCGTCAAGGCGCACCTTGTGGCCGCGGTGGAAGACCTTGCGCCTCAGCACGCCGGCCTCGAGGTGCTCGGCCAGCACGATGCCCCGGGGGTGCTTCTTCAGCTTGGCGATCGAGAGACCGCCGCGTCGGAGCCCGAACCGGTCGCCGTCACGGCCGGTGCGCAGCAGCAGGTCGATCAGCAGCGCCGGGGTGACTCGTCCGGCCGCCGGCGCGAGGGCGCGCAGGGCGAGGCGGCCCATCCGTCCCGTCCCGACCAGCTTGGTGGCCAACCCAGTGACGACGGCGAAGCCGAGCTCGCGGCCGAGGTCGTCGATGATCTCCCAGTCCGGCCGCGCCTCGCCCCGCGGCGGCACGACCGCCTCGGTCCATTGCACGAACGGCTTGAGGTGGAAGTCGAGCGCGGCGACCACCAGGTCGTCGCGCTCGAGGAACGTGGCGGCCGGCAGCACGTAGTCGGCGTGCCGGTGCGTCTCGTTGAGGTAGAGGTCGATGCCGACCTGCAGGTCGAGCTTGCCGAGGGCCCGCTCCAGGCCGGTGCTGCCCGGCACGGAGAGCACCGGGTTGCCGGCCGAGACGATCAGCGCCCGCAGCTGGCCCTTGCCGGGCGTCTCGATCTCCGCGGCCATCAGCGGCGCGGGCAGCTGGCCGATCACCTCGGGCAGGTCGCCGACCCGCGACCGGTAGGTGTCGTAGGTGTCGATGCCCGCCAGGTGAGCGATCCGGGTCAGGTCGATCGTGCCGCGGCCGAAGAGCAGCCCGCCCTCCCGGTCGAGGTTGCCGGTGACGATGGTGAGCGCGTCGATGAGGACGTTGACCAGGGTCGCGTGGGCGCCGAGGCAGGCTCCCGTCCGTCCGTGCGCCGCGGCGGTCCGAGCGGTGGCGAAGTCGCGCGCGAGGGTCCGGATGTCGGCGGCGGGCACGCCGCAGCGCTGCTCGGCGAGGTCCGGCGGGCACTGCTCCGCGGCGACGCGGAGCGCGTCGATGCCCGTGGTCTGCGCCGCGATCGCCGCCTCGTCGGCGAGCCCCTCGGCGAAGATCACGTTGAGCATGGCGAGCAGCAGCCACGCGTCGCCGTCGGGGCGGACGCCGACGTGCTCGAACGCGCGCGCCGTCTCGGTGCGGCGCGGGTCGACCACGACGACCCGGCCGCCGCGGGCGACGATCTCGGTGAACCGCTCGCGCAGGTTGCCGGCGCTGATCAGGCTGCCGCGGGAGACCAGTGGGTTGGTGCCGATCAGGAGCGCGAAGTCGGTGCGCTCCAGGTCCGGCACCGGCACGACGACGGGGGAGCCGTAGAGGAGCGCGGAGGCGACGAACCGGCTGGACGTGTCCTGGGTGTTCGGCGTGTAGAGGTGCCGCGAGCCGAGTCCGCGGAGGAACCAGCCCAGCCAGAGCGCGTGGGAGTGGCTGAACGCGGTCGGGTTGCCGCCGTACCAGCCGATCGACCCGCCGCCGTGCCGGCTGCGGATCTCCCGCAGCCGCGCACCGATCTCGCGGAGGGCGGTCTCCCAGGAGATCTGCTCGAACTCGCCGTCCGGCCGCCGGCGCAGCGGGTGCAGCACCCGGTCGTCGTCGTTCTGGACGTGCAGGAACTCCAGGCCCTTGGGGCAGGAGAAGCCGGCCGTGATCGGGTGGTCCTTGTCCGGGCGGATCTGGATCAGCCGGTCGTCCTCGACGGTGGCGACCATGCCGCAGGTCGGCTCGCAGATCCGGCAGAACGTCGCGTGCTCGCTCACCCGTCGCACCCTAGACCCGATCGCGGCCAGTAGCGAGAGGATCCGCCCCTTCTTCTATCGCGGCCTGGACTGCGACATCGCGTCGTGGGTCGATAGCCTGACCGGGTGAGCACCCGCGCAGAGCAGTACGTCGCCGACGTGCTCCGCCGCGAGCAGCTGTCCCCCCGCCTGGTGCGCCTGACCCTCGGCGGTCCCGGCCTCGCCGGCTTCACCTCGACCGGCATCGCCGACGAGTGGGTCGGCCTGATCGTGCCCGGCCAGTTCCAGAGCCGCTACTACACGGTGCGGTCGTGGGACGGTGTCGAGTTGGTGCTCGACGTGGTCGTGCACGACGTCGGTCTGGTGACCGAGTGGGCCAGCGGCGACTGCGTGGGCGACCAGGTCACGATCACCGAGCCGAAGGGATCGTTCGCGATGCCGGAGGGTGCGTCCTGGTTGCTGCTGGTGGGCGACCTCACGGCCCTGCCGGCCATGGCGCGGATCGCCGAGACCCACGCCGCTGCGGTGCCGACCCGGATCTGGGCCGAGGTGCCCGATCTCGAGGAGCTCGGGGGCTACCTGCCCGAGACCGCCGACACCACCTGGCTGTCATCGGTGGGCGAGGTGTCTCGTGACGGTCGCAGCGCGACCTCCTCGACCACCGAGGGAGACGACCGTGGCGGGACCAGTCGACTGGCAGCGGCGGTCGAGCAGATCGACTGGCCGGAGGGTGACGGCTACTTCTGGATGGCGGGGGAGTCCGCGCAGATGCGCGCGATCCGCAAGTACCTGATGCGGGAGCGACGACTGCCGTCGACGGCGTACGACGTGATGGGCTACTGGCGCGCGGTCGCGGCTCGACAGCCCCGGCCGGTCGACCCGGGCCCGATCTGGCGCGCCGGCAAGGCCGCCGGGAAGTCCGACGACCAGATCTGGGCCGACTACGACCGCGCCTCCCAGGAACAGGCTTCACAGGAACAGGTGCAGCAGTGAGCGACGACGACTTCGACGACGAGATGGACGAGGACTTCGCCGACGGGATGCCCGCGCCCGCTCCGGCGACCTTCACCGCGACCGAGGGGTTCCGCAGCGGCTTCGCCTGCTTCGTCGGCCGCCCCAACGCCGGCAAGTCGACGCTCACCAACGCTCTGGTCGGCCAGAAGATCGTCATCACGTCCGACAAGCCGCAGACCACGCGCACCGTCGTGCGCGGCATCGTGCACCGCCCCGACGGCCAGCTGGTGCTCGTCGACACCCCTGGACTGCACAAGCCGCGCACCCTGCTGGGCGAGCGGCTCAACGACCTGGTGATGGCGACCTGGTCCGAGGTCGACGTGGTCGCGGTCTGCTTCCCGTGCGACGAGAAGATCGGGCCGGGCGACAAGTTCCTGGTCAACGAGCTCGCCAAGGTCCGTCGTACGACCAAGATCGCGGTGGCCACCAAGACCGACCTGGCCGATGCGGAGCGGATCGGCAACCACCTGCTCGACATCGCCCGGCTCGGCGAGGAGACCGGCACCGACTGGGCCGAGATCGTGCCGGTCTCGGCCGTGGCCGGCGACCAGGTCGACCTGCTCGCGCAGCTCCTCGTCGGCCTCATGCCCGAGGGGCCGGCGCTCTATCCCGACGGCGACCTGACCGACGCGCCCGAACAGGTGCTCGCGGCCGAGCTGATCCGCGAGGCCGCGCTCGACGGAGTCCACGACGAGCTCCCGCACTCGATCGCGGTGGTCGTCGAGGAAATGGGGCTGCGGGAGGGCCGGCCCGACGACAAGCCGCTCCTCGACATCTACGCCAACCTCTACGTCGAGCGCGACTCCCAGAAGGGCATCGTGATCGGCAAGAAGGGCGCCCGGCTCCGCCAGGTCGGCACCGTCGCCCGCAAGCAGATCGAGTCCCTGCTCGGCACTCCCGTCTACCTCGACCTCCACGTCAAGGTCGCGAAGGACTGGCAGCGCGACCCGCGCCAGCTCCGCAAGCTCGGCTTCTGATCCGCCGAAGCAGCAGGGTCGGTCAGTCGGGAGCCCAGCACAGGCCGTAGGTCTGGCCCATGTCCCACTGCTCCTTGGTGGGGTACTCGTAGCCCCACTCGTAGTCGAGCGGGTCGTCGGCGGCGTCGAGGCCGGCGTTCTCGCACGGTGCCTCCAGCCGCGCACGGACGGCGTCCTCGCCGGGGTAGGTGCGCGACTCGTAGGGCACGACCTGGATCGCCCGCCACGTGTGCTCCGCGGCGCAGATGACCCGTTCGAACCGCTCCGCGTCGGGGGCGGCCGTGCCGCACATTGCATAGCGGTCACGGAGGGCCTGCTTGTCGAGCGCTCCCTTCAGCGTGCTGGTGGGCTCGGCGAGCGTCTCGTCACCGGCGACCACCACCACGTCGCACCGGTACCAGTCGGCGCCCCGGTCGGACTGGGCGACGCTGGGGGTGAACCAGACCGGCCGGATCATGCTCAGCCGCAGCGCTTCCTGGTCGCCACCGACGAAGGCGGGCAGCGCCTCCGGACAGGCGTCGGCGACCTGTGCCTGGACGCGCTCGGCGTCGACCGCGAGCAGGTGGCCGTCGACGACCGTGTCGAGGGTCCCGACGGCGTAGGTCTCCGAGGTGTGCGGGCCGTCGCAGGGCGTCGGCCGTCTGGTGGCCGTCGGCGCGAGCGCCTGGCGGAAGCTGAGGTCGTAGCACGCGCCGTCCTCGGGAGCCGCCGGCGGCGGGCCGGCC
>NZ_JACEHF010000225.1 GCF_014180685.1 Nocardioides pelophilus
CGACCTGGACCGTCGACGAGGTGCAGGCCGCCGCGCGCGCGGCGGGAACGCCGGGCGGCGCGGCGCGGGCGGTGTGTCGCCTGGTCAACCAGGAGATCGAGTTCCTGCCGGGCTCGACCGACGTCCGCACCCCTGCTGCCGAGGCGTGGAAGCAGCGCGCCGGCGTGGTGCAGGACATGGTCCACCTCGCCATCGGCGGACTCCGCTCGCTCGGGATCCCGGCCCGCTACGTCTCCGGCTACGCGCATCCCGTCACCGATCCGGTCGTCGGCGAGACCGTGGTCGGCGACTCGAGGGCGTGGCTGGAGTGGTGGGACGCCGGCTGGCAGGCGTTCGACCCGAGCGCCGACGCGGTGCCCGACGACCGCTACATCGCGATCGCCACGGGTCGGGACTACCGCGACGTCTCGCCGCTGACCGGGATCTACTCCGGCGCCCGGACGTCCCGGATGACCGTCGACGTGAGCATCACCCGCACCGCCTGACGCCCGTTGGTCGAGGAGGTCGCGCAGCGACCGTCACGAGACCCCCGCCCCCGTTGGTCGAGGAGGTCGCGCAGCGACCGTCACGAGACCCCCGCCCCCGTTGGTCGAGGAGGTCGCGCAGCGACCGTCACGAGACCCCCGCCCCCGTTGGTCGAGGAGGTCGCGCAGCGACCGTCACGAGACCCCCGCCCCCGTTGGTCGAGGAGGTCGCGCAGCGACCGTCACGAGACCTACGTCTTCAGGTCTCCCGCGAGCCGCTCCACCCTCAGCACGGCGAGCTCGTGCTCGACGTCGCCGCTCATCGCGGCCGCGAGCCGGAGGTGCGGGAGCGCCTCGCGGTGCCGCGACTGCCGTTCGAGGGCCCGCCCCAGCGCGTGCTGGGCCCAGGCGTCGGACGGGTCGTCCCCGACCAGGTCGGCGAGCTCGTCGGAGGCCTTCACCAGCTGGGCCCGCATCAGGTAGGCCCACGCCCGCAGCAGCCGCAGCCCGCGGTTGGCGGGCTCCTGCTCCAGCGCTGACTCGAGCACCTCGAAGGCCTGGCTCGGCGCGCGCCGCTCGAGGAGGTCGTGCGCCGTCCGGTAGGCGCTCTCGGGGCGAGCGGCCGCACCCGGGAAGACGATGCCCGGGGCTCGCAACGGGTTCTCCTGCTCGCTCATGGGGGTTGCAACGATGCCACGGTCGCGGTGATTCCGTCGTACCCCTGCGGGAGGCACTAGCCTGTGCCGTGGACGGGCCGACCGGGTGACCGCGTGATCCGCCCCTGGCGACAGGGTCGGGTACCGAGGAAAGTCCGGGCTCCACAGAGCAAGGTGGTGGGCAACACCCACCCGGAGCAATCCGCGGGACAGTGCCACAGAGAACAGACCGCCTCATCCCTCTCGAGGGGCGAGGTAAGGGTGAAACGGTGGAGTAAGAGCCCACCAGCGCCCCGGGCGACCGGGACGGCTAGGCAAACCCCACCTGGAGCAAGGCCAGACAGTGTGCGCCCGAGGGCTGCTCGCCCGAGCACACGGGTAGGCCGCAGGAGGCCGTCGGCAACGGCGGTCGTAGATAGATGGTCACCGATCACAGAACCCGGCTTACAGGTCGGCCCGTCCCCCATATGCCGTCTGACCTGCGGAAACTCTGAAATCAGCCGCCTTCGTCTTGAGCGGTCCGGCGCACGAGCGCGCCGAACAGGCACGCACGCAGCTCGATCAGGCGATGTACGCCGAGCTGCGCCCGGCAGGAAGCGGCCGCCCGGGAAGCCAGGGACCGCCGGCAGCCGACACGGCGGATCCAGCCTCCTCCTCCGAGGCGGAGCGCTCCCGACCGCGGGATGGGCACCGGGCGCTGAACCGCGGCGCGAGACGTCCAAGCCCCGGAACTCGACTCAGACGCTGAGGACGAGGCGAAGCGCGGCATCGACCGCCCTCAGCTCGTCGAATCCGAGGTGACCGACGCGCTCACCGAGTCGGCTTGAGTCGACAGCGCTCGTCTGTTCGGCGAGCACGAGCGTCTCCTGGCCGTTGACCTCGACGGCGGGCCGGAAGGTTGCTGGCCTCGCTGAGGTGGAGGTGGGGGCGACCAGCCAGGTGGACAACGCGTCGAACTCATCGGACTGCACGACGACGGCGTAGCGGGTTCCTTGCTGTTCATGGCCGCGGGCTCCCCGCGGCGAGTGGACCCGATAGACGTCACCACGCACGCAGGTGCTCCATGTCGCGCAGGACGCGAGCGGCTTCGGCGCGGTCCTCCGGGTCGGCGGCCAGCGCCTGTACCTCCGACCGGAGGCGGGCCTTGGCATGGCGCGCAGCGGCTTCGACCAGAGCGTCCCGCACGGCTGCAGAGACCGGGGTGCCGTCGGCAGTGAGTTCCTCGAGCGCGAGGCGCGCCTCGTCGTCGGGGCGGAATGTGATCGTGGCTGCCATGCGTCAAGTGTGTCACGAAATGTAAGACATCGAAACCGGGTTCATCCACACCCGACAAGGAGAAGCAGATGATGGAGCGCCAGTAGCGCATCGTGGCGACGGGGACGCGGAGGAACGCGGCGGCTTTCCTCGATGCTGAGCATCTCGTCGTTCGCCTGGTTGTCGTCGTGATGCCGTGCGGTGCTCGTCCCCACTCCGTTCTGAGCCCTCGGCCGACCTCAGCGTGAGGCCGAGCCCCAGGTGGCCTCCGCGCCGGAGTCGCCCACCCGGTAGACCTGGACCGCCGTCGCCAGGCCGGCCAGAGCAGCGAGGACCGCGACGGCGGTGACGAGGCGCGTCGCCCGGGGACCGGTCGGGTCCGACGGGTCGGATGTCGCCTGTGCCCGGGACTGACGGTGGGAGAGCCAGACCAGTACGACGACGAGGACCAGCAGCGGCACGGCGAACCAGAGCAGGCTCTCGCCGAGCTCCTCGTGCGCCTCGGGCTCGCCGACCCGGTGGGCGAGCTCCTCGCCCGACGAGGTCGCCACCGGAATGAGCGCCACCGACAGCAGCGCACCGGCGACCACGAGCGGCCCGTAGCGCGGACGCCAGCGCGGAACCAGCGCGATCGCCCAGGTCCCGACCACGGCGAGCGGAAGCAGCACGACGACGGCGTGGACGACGAGCGGATGCACGGGCAGGCCGTTGAACTGGTCGAACATGCGCTCATCGTGGGCCGTGGAGCGTCATCGGGTGCTCAATGCTCTCTCAAGCCCACCTCAAGCCTGGTGCCGGAGCGTACGTCGTGCACCATCGGCCCCGAGCGCTACTGGCGCTCGATGTTGCTTCCAGCCCCTCCGTCGAGGAGGTCCGTGCCGGCCTCGCCGTAGAGGCGGTCGTCGCCGTCTCCGCCGCTGAGGGAGTCGTCGTCGGCGCCACCGCGCAGGACGTCGTCGTCGGCGTGGCCGACGAGAGTGTCGGCTCCGTCGCCGCCGTCGAGGTGGTCATCGCCTTCGTTGCCGTACAGGGTGTCGGCCTCGGTGCCGCCGACGAGGCGGTCGTTGCCGAGCGCTCCTTGCAGGAAGTCGGTGCCCGGCCCGCCGGTCAGTCGTTCGGCCGCATCCCCGCCTGCGAGCTGGTCATTGCCCTCCCCGCCGTTGAGGGTGTCGTTGCCGCTCAGGCTGTACAGGTAGTCGTTGCCCGCGTTGCCGTAGACGGTGTCGGTGTCGTCGCCGCCCGTGACGATGTCCTGCCCCGGCCCGCCGTGGACGACGTCCTGACCGGGCCCGCCGTCGACGAGCTGCTCATCGCCGGCGCCGCCGTTGATCGTGTCGTTGCCGCCTTGGCCGTAGATGATGTCGTTGTCGGCGCCGCCGTTGAGGAGGTCGTCGCCGCTCTGGGCGTACATGGTGTCGTCGCCGTCACCGCCGTTGAGGCTGTCGGCCATCGGCCCGCCCCAGACGTCGTCCATGCCGGCGTCGCCGTAGACGGTGTCTCCTGCGGTGTCAGCCGGGTCGCTCCCGGCGAGGAGGTAGTCGTCGCCGGAGCCACCGTGGATCTCGTCGACGCCGAAGTCCGCGTAGATGCTGTCGTTGCCGGTGCCGCCCCACGAGACGTCGTCACCTGCCCCGGAGTAGACGAAGTCGACGCCGCCGCGGGCGCAGATGGTGTCGTTCCCACCGAAGGCATAGACGGCGTCGGCGCCGGTGGAGCCGAAGATCACGTCGTCGCCGTCGGTGCCGAAGATGTCGCCCGCTCCGGAGATGGTGACGGGCTTGCCGCCGCAGGTCGCAACGGCTGCGGCCGGCGGGGCGCCGGCCAGAGCAGGTGCTGCCAGCGCGGCAGTCATCGCTGCGAGCGTCAGCGCCCGGATGCCCCGCGATCCCTGCCGGGGCGAGTGGGAAGACGAAGACCTGGTTGAGAACACGACGACAACTCCATGAGCGTTCGGTACCTCGCGGATGGGACCGCTAGTCCGAACGGGAGTTCCGGCGTCGCACTCACGACACTAGCCGCTCACCTCGACGAGGTGGGCGCGATCCGCGAACTTCCAGTCGGCCAGCATCCGACAGGCGCCCTCCTCGTACCAGTGCAGCTCGAGCCGGTCGGCGCGGCACCTAGCGGGCAGCAGGCCGTCGAGCAGCGCGCGCGTGGTGCTGACCGACACCGTGTCCGACCGCTGGTCGAGGGTGACGTGCGGGGCGACGCCGTACTCCCCTGCGTACGGCGGGCACTGCGGGAACGCGCGCCAGAGCGCTTCGGTCAGCGCGACGAACGGGGCGGCGGGCCGGGGCGGCACGTGGATGCAGCCGTTCGGGAACTCCTCGACGTCGGCGAGGACGTAGTCGAACGCCACCGTCGACTCCGCGATGGCGGCGACCCGGTCGAGGTCGGCGGCCGTCGGCTCCGGGAGGTACGGCGCCAGCGCGGTGATGTGGGCGTGCGTGAACGCCGGATCGCGGGAGACCCAGCCCGGCTCGTAGTGCTCCCACCGGCTGCGGACGAAGGGCTCCAGCCCGGGGACGGGGACCACCAGCACGGAATGGCCAGGCGTGGTGGTCACCGGAAGAGGATCCCATGCCGGGCGATAGGTTCCCACCCATGCCCGATCGCCCCTCCCCGACCGGATCCACCGTCCCGCCGCCGGACCCGACCGTCGCCGCGGCCGCCGCCGAACGACTGGCCGGACTGGCCACCCCGGCGGGCGCCCTCGGCCGGCTCGGCGAGCTCGCCGTCTGGCTCTCGGCTGCCCAGGGAGAGGTGCCGCCGGCGCCGCTCACCGACGTCCGGCTGGTGATCTTCGCCGGCGACCACGGGGTCGCGCGGCACGGGGTGTCGGCGTNGTGTCGGCGTACCCGCCGGAGATCACCGGGGCGATGGTGCGCACCTTCGTCGCCGGCAAGGCCGGGGTGTCCGCGCTCGCCGGCGCGCACGCCGTCGCCGTGCGGGTGCTCGACCTCGGCGTCGACGACGACCTGGCCGACGTCCCGGACGCAGTGCGGGCGCACAAGGTCCGGCGCAGCAGCGGCGCGATCCACCTCGAGGACGCCCTCACCCCCGAGGAGACCCGGCGCGCGCTCGACGCCGGCCGGGCCGTGGCCGACGAGGAGATCGACGCGGGCGCCCGGCTCCTGCTCAGCGGCGACATGGGCATCGGCAATACCACGCCGGCGGCGGCACTCATCGCAGCCGCGCTCGGGCTGC
>NZ_JACEHF010000226.1 GCF_014180685.1 Nocardioides pelophilus
CTCCTGCCGGACGTGGCGGGGGCGCGGTGGCGGCCGGGGGTGGTGGGGGCGGGAACGCCGCGAGGGGAGCGCCGGCCGGGACCAGCTCGGCGCCCTCGCGGAAGCCGTAGCGCTCCCACCACCGGCGCAGCGGCCCCGGCGCCCACCAGTTCAGCCGCCCGAGCAGGGCCATCGTGGCGGGCACCATCAGTGCGCGGACGATGGTCGCGTCCACGATCAGGGCCACCACCATGCCGACGCCGAGCATCTTCATCAGCACGATGTCGCCGGTGGCGAAGGCCCCGATGACCACGCCGAGCAGGAGAGCGGCGGAGGTGATGATCCGGCCGGTGGACTGGACGCCGCTGGCGACGGCCAGCTCGTGGTCGCCGGTGGCGTCCCAGCGCTCCCGCACCCGTGAGAGCAGGAAGACCTCGTAGTCCATCGACAGCCCGAACAGGATCGCCAGCATCAGGATCGGGTTCGTCGCCTCGAGGAACCCGGGCGAGGTGAAGCCCAGCAGGTCGGACAGGTGGCCGTCGTTGAAGATCCACGTCACGACGCCGAACGAGGCGCTGATCGAGAACGCGTTCATGACGATCGCCTTGACCGGCAGCACGAGCGACCCGAACGCGACGAACAGCAGCACGAGCATCACCAGGAGGACGATCAGGCCCATCAGCGGCAGGTGACCGTGGACGGAGGAGATCAGGTCCACGGTGTCGGCCGTCACGCCGCCCACGAGCGCCGAGCCCGTGTCCGGCTCGATCTCCCGCAGGTCCTTCACGATCTCCTGCGAGTCCTCCGACTGGGTGTTGCCGTCCCAGACCACCCGGAGCAGGGCCGCGTCGCCCTCCTCGGCGAGCGTGACGACCTCGCGGACGCCGGCGACGTCCTCGGCAGCGGTGGCGTACGACGCGACGGCCGCGGAGTCGACGTCCTGCAGCACGACGGAGGCCAGCGAGGTCTCGGGACCGAAGTCGAGCAGCTTCTCGGCGGCGATCCTGGAGGGTGCGTCCTCGGGCAGGATCCGGTGGTCGATCCCGCCCCACTTCGCGCCCAGGAACGGCGAGGCGACCGCCAGCAGCAGGACGCCGGTGACCGCGAGCACCGCCACCGGGTGGCGCATCACGGCCCGCGCCAGGCGCGCCCAGCGGCCGTCGTCGCCCGCCGGGGCGGGCATGTCCCAGCGCCGCCGCCAGGGGAGGCGGGCTGCGTCGATCCGACGCCCGAGCAGCACCAGGATCGCCGGGAGCACCGTGAGTGCGGCCAGCATCGCGACCAGGACGGCCGCGATGCCGCCGTACCCCATGCTCCGGAGGAAGACCTGGGGGAAGATCAGCAGGCTCGACATCGAGGCCGCCACGACGAGCCCGGAGAACATGACGGTGCGACCGGCGGTCGTCAGGGTGCGGCTGACGGCGGTGCGCGGGGTCGCGGGATCACCGGGCGGCAGCAGCGCCAGCTCCTCGCGGAACCGGCTCACGATGAACAGCGAGTAGTCGACCGCCAGTCCGATCCCCAGCAGCGAGATGACGTTGATCGAGAACATCGACACGTCGGTGACCAGCGTGAGCAGGCGCATGACGGCGATCGAGCAGAGCAGCGAGACGATACCGAGCAGCGCCGGCATCGCCGAGGCGGTGAGGCTGCCGAAGATGAGCAACGCCAGCAGGACGACGAGGGGGAGCGAGAGCAGCTCCGCCCGCTTGAGGTCCTCCTCGGTGATGACGTTGACGTCGGCGTGTGCCGGGAAGAGGCCGGCCAGCTCGGTCTCCAGGCCGTCGGCATGGAGAAGCGGCTCGATCTCGTCGTAGCTGATGATCTGCTCGTTGTCGGTGTTGCCGGCGAGCGAGACGTGGACCTGCGCCGCGTGCCCGTCCGGGGTGACCAGACCGGCGTCCGCCGGCACCTCGTAGTACGCCACCACCCGCATGACCTCGGGTACGTCGAGGTCGTCGACGACGGACTGCACCGACTCCCGGAACTCGGGCTGGTCCGCGGTCAGGTCGTCGCTGGAGTAGATCGCGACGACGTCGGGCGCGTGGTTGCCGAAGAGGTCCCGCTCGATCACCGCCGCCCGGTAGCCCTCGGCGTCGGGGTCGTCGAAGCCGCCGCGGCCGAGCGAGTCGAACACGCCGGCGCCGTACACCGCCGCGCCCAGGACGACCAGCACCGCGACAGCCAGCACCAGCCGGGCATGTCGCCCGACCACGCCGGCCCAGCGGTCGATCACGACCGCAGACTAGTGGCGTTCCGGCCGGTCTGCTTCCGAACGCCTCCGAACGCTAGACGCCGCGGAACAGGTTGATCTTGTCGATGTGCTGCTCGCGCATCTCGGTGTTGAGGACACCGAGACCCTCCTCGGGGGAGAGCGCGAGCACGCCGACCTTGCCCTGGTGCAGGTTGTGGTGCACGTCGAGCGAGGCCTGGCCGACGTCCTCGAGGGAGTAGACCTTCGACAGCGTCGGGTGGATCTTGCCCTGCGCGATGAGGCGGTTGGCCTCCCACGACTCGCGGTAGTTGGCGAAGTGGCTGGAGATGATCTTCTTGAGGTTCATCCACAGGTAGCGGTTGTCGTACTCGTGCATGTAGCCCGAGGTCGAGGCGCAGGTGGTGATGGTGCCGCCCTTGCGGGTGACGAACACCGAGGCGCCGAAGGTCTCGCGCCCGGGGTGCTCGAAGACGATGTCGATGTCCTCGCCGCCGGTGAGCTCGCGGATGGCCTTGCCGAGGCGCAGCCACTCCTTCGGGTTCTGGGCGGTGCCGTCCTCGTTCCAGAACTTGAAGTCCATCTCGGAGCGGTTGATGATCTTGTCCGCGCCCATGTTGCGCACGATCTGGGCCTTCTCCTCGTTGGAGACCACGCAGATCGGGTTGGCGCCGCCGTTGAGGGCGTACTGCGTCGCGAAGCCGCCGAGACCACCCGAGGCGCCCCAGATGAGGACGTTGTCGCCCTGCTTCATGTTGCCGCCGTTGGCGGAGACGAGCTGGCGGTAGGCGGTGCAGTTGACCAGACCGGGGGAGGCGGCCTCCTCCCAGGTGAGGTGCTCCGGCTTGGGCATCAGCTGGTTGGCCTTGACCATCGCGATGTCGGCCAGGCCGCCGAAGTTGGTCTCGAAGCCCCAGATCCGCTGGGAGGGGTCGAGCATGGTGTCGTTGTGGCCGTCGGGCGCCTCGAGCTCGACCGAGAGGCAGTGGGCGACGACGCGGTCGCCCGGCTTCCACTTGGTGACGCCCGGGCCGACCTTCAGGACCACGCCGGACAGGTCGGAGCCGACGACGTGGTACGGCAGGTCGTGGCGCTTGCCGAGGTCGGACTCGCGGCCGTAGCGCTCGAGGAAGCCGAAGGTCGAGACCGGCTCGAAGATCGAGGTCCACACGGTGTTGTAGTTGATGGCCGACGCCATCACGGCGACGAACGCCTCGCCCGGGCCGAGCTCGGGGACGGCGACCTCGTCGAGGTGCAGCGACTTGCGCGGGTCCTTCTCCTTGGCGGAGAGCCCCTCGAACATGTCGACCTCGTCCTTGTGGACCGTCACGGCCCGGTAGGACTCGGGAAGCTCGAGGTTGGCGAAGTCCTCGGCGGAGGTGTCGCCGGCGAGGATGGCATCGAGAATCTGCTGCACTGTCGTTGTCTCCCTGGTTCCTGTGCAATGGGGATGGCAATCGAGGGTTGGCATGGCCGCCGCGAAGATTACCGGTCGGTAACCCTCGGGCGCGCCGATAGGCCACGATAAGGGGCGTGACGTTGCATACACGGAGCCCGTCCACGGTGGATCTCAACGCCGACGTGGGGGAGTCGTACGGCCGCTGGCAGGTCGGGGACGACGACGCGATGCTCGCGCTGGTCACCAGCGCCAACGTCGCCTGCGGCTTCCATGCGGGCGACGCACTGACCCTGCGTCGTACGTGCGCGGTGGCGGTCAGCCGCGGCGTGGCGATCGGTGCTCAGGTCAGCTATCGCGACCTGGCCGGGTTCGGCCGCAGGTTCGTCGACATGCCGGCAGCGGAGCTGACCGCCGAGGTGCTCTACCAGCTCGGCGCGCTCGACGGGATCGCCCGGGCGGCAGGCGGCGGGGTCGGCTACCTCAAGCCGCACGGAGCGCTCTACCACGCGGTGAACCGGCACGAGGAGCAGGCGCGAGCGGTCGTCGAGGCGGTGCTGGCGTACGGCGGCCTGCCGGTCCTGGGACTCCCGGGGTCGCTGTTCCTGACCCTGGCGGCCGAGGCCGGGCTGCCGACGGTCGGTGAGGGGTACGCCGACCGCGCCTACCTCGACGACGGCTCGCTCGTGCCGCGAGGAGAGCCCGGGGCGGTCCTCGCCGACCCGGCCGCGGCGGCCGCGCAGGCGGTCCGGCTCGCCGCCGCGGGCGAGGTGCGCTCCCTGTGCGTCCACGGCGACTCGGTCGGCGCCGCGGAGATCGCGGCCGCCGTCCGCGCCGCCCTCGTCGACGCCGGGATGACGGTCGCGGCGTTCGCATGACCACCACCCCGCGCCTGCTCCCGTACGGCGACCGCGCGCTCCTCCTCGAGCTTCCCGACACCGCCACCGTGGTCGCGTGCATCGACGCCCTCACCGACGACCCCGCCCTCCGCGACCTGGTCGACGACCTCGTGCCCGGAGCCCGGACGGTCCTGGTCCGCGCCCGCCCCGGGGTCGATCTCGGCGTGCTCCGGCAACGCGTCGTACCTGACCTACCGGTCCTGAGATCGCCGAACCCGGGACCGGTGGGTCAGGTGCGACGCGAGGGCGAGCACCCCGTCATCGAGATCCCGGTGGAGTACGGCGGACCCGACCTGGCCGAGGTCGCGCGGCTGACCGGGCTCGGCGAGGAGGGAGTGGTCGCCGCGCACACGGAGGCCACCTGGCGGGTGGCGTTCGGCGGTTTCGCGCCGGGCTTCGCCTACCTGATCGGCGGCGATCCGCGGCTCGCGGTGCCGCGGCGGGACAGCCCGCGCACCAGGGTCCCCGCGGGGGCCGTCGGCCTGGCGGGCGAGTTCAGCGGCGTCTACCCGCGCGAGTCACCGGGCGGCTGGCAGCTGATCGGCCGCACCGATGTGTCCATGTGGGACCTCGACCGCGACCCGCCGGCCCTGCTCGCCGCCGGGGTCGCGGTCCGGTTCGTACCGGTATGAGCCTGCGCGCCGCGCTCCGCGTGCACCGCACCGGCGGACCGTGCCTGGTCGAGGACGACGGGCGCCGGGGGCTGGCCGCGATCGGCGTCGGCCGTTCGGGCGCGGCCGACCGCTCGTCGTACGCGCTGGCGAA
Organism: Nocardioides pelophilus; assembly: GCF_014180685.1. Lineage (GTDB taxonomy): Bacteria > Actinomycetota > Actinomycetes > Propionibacteriales > Nocardioidaceae > Nocardioides > Nocardioides pelophilus. The sequence continues at coordinate 5,252 of NZ_JACEHF010000226.1, forward strand.
CCGGCTGGTCGGCAACGCTGCCGGCGCGGCCGCGCTCGAGGTCACACTCGGTGGGCTGGAGGTCGAGGCTGTCGACGGCACGGTCTGGCTCGCGGTGACCGGGGCGCCGACGCCGGTCACGGTGGGCTCGCGGAGCGAACCGACCGGCGCCGTGCTCGTCCTGCGGCCGGGCCACCGACTGACGCTCGGCACCCCCGCGCGCGGCCTTCGCTCCTACGTCGCCGTCCGCGGCGGCATCGACGTCGCCCCCGTGCTCGGCTCCCGCTCGCGCGACACGCTGGCCGGGCTGGGCCCCGCGCCGGTCGGCGCCCGCG
>NZ_JACEHF010000227.1 GCF_014180685.1 Nocardioides pelophilus
CGGCCGCGCCGCGTCGGTCCACGAGACCAGGCCGCCGTCGAGCTCACCGACGATCTGGTCGTAGCCGACCTTGCGCGCCTGCCAGAGGATCTCGGCGGGGTCCTGGTCGGTGTTGCGCACGACCAGGATCGGCCGGTCGTCCTCGACCAGCCAGCCGAGCCAGGTCGCGAAGACCGGCCGCAGCGGGATCGACACCGATCCCGGCACGTGGGCTCGGGAGAAGTCGGGCACCGGGCGTACGTCGACGAGCTGTGCGCCGTCCGCGACCAGCCGCGCGACGTCGTCCGCCGACAGCGGCCGCAGGGTGTCTCCGTGGACGGGCGCGGGCCCGCGACGGTTGATCTCGCCGAGCCGCAGGAAGTACGGCGGGAAGCTGCCCAGCGATGCCAGCAGCTGGCTCACGAACGCATCCTCGTCGGCGGCGCGGAGCAGCGTGTTGGTGGCGCGCTCGGCGCCGATCGTGGACGTGCGCTCGGCCCCGGGCGGGGCGGAGCAGAACGAGCCCGCCCCGTGCGTGGGCCACACCGCGACCTCGTCGTCGAGCTCCGCCAACCGTTTCAGCGACCGGTACTGCGCCCGCGCCAGCTCCTCCGTCCGCTCCGGGGAGACCAGATCGGTGCGCGCCGCGGACCCGACCAGGAGCGATCCTCCGGTGAAGACGCCGAGCACCCGCGACCCGTCGAGGACCTCGAACGCGAGGTGCTCATGGGTGTGCCCGGGGGTGGCCAGCGCCCGGAGGGTCAGGCCGCCCAGGTCGATCTCGTCGCCGTCGACCAGCGCGCGATGCGGGAACTCCCGGTGGCCGGCTCTCGACGCCAGGGCGACCGCGCCGTCCTCGGCCCCGAGCCGGAGCGCGCCGCTGAGGAAGTCGGCGTGCAGATGGGTGTCCGCGGCGTACGCGATCCGCAGCCCGCGCCGGGCAGTGGCCGCGCGCAGCGCCCGCAGGTCGAGGCTGGCATCCACCGCCAGCGCCCGGCCGTCGCCGAGGTCGAGCAGGTACGCCGAGTTGCCGAGCCCCTCGTCGACCAGCGGGATCACCTCGAGGTCAGCCATCGGTCCTCCTGTGCAGTGCCGGAATCGCGAACGCGCCTACCCTACGTTATTCCATAGAATATTGGAATGACAGACCGCGCGATGGCTCAGGCGGTGGTCCGGACGTGGGCACGTTCGCCCTGCCGGCCCACGAGGCTGAGGTACTCGACGGGACCGCGGCTGGTCGCGCCGAACCAGTGCGGGGTACGGGTGTCGAACTCGGCTGCCTCGCCGGCCTTGAGGAGGAGGTCCTGGTCTCCCAGCACGAGCCGCAACGTGCCGTTGAGGACGTATGCCCAGTCGAATCCTTCGTGGGAGCGCAGGTCGGCAACGGCGTCGTCCCTGCCGGGCGGGAGGACGAACTTGTAGGCCTGGATGCCCCCGGGTCTGCGCGTGAGGGGGATGATCACCGACCCGTCGCTGCACGACAGCGGTCGGAGGTCGACCCGCGGGTCGGCTGTGCGGGGGGCGTCGACGAGTGAGTCGAGAGTGACGCCGTAGAAGCGCGCGAGCGGCAACAGCTGCTCCAGTGTCGGTCTTCGGAGCCCGGCTTCGAGACGGGACAGCGTGCTGATCGAGATGCCGGTCTCGTCCGCAAGACGCGTCAGCGTGATGTCTCGCCTGAGGCGCAGATGCTTCAAACGCGGTCCGACCGCATCCATGGCGTCGTCCATCGGATCACTCACGGCCATCACTTTGCCATTTGGCAAGGAACTTTGCACAGAGGGCGAGTCGGCCGGATGCTCGTGGACACCTGAGAAACGAGCGAAGAAGGCGGAGATGACCGACCACACTTTCGATCAGTCCTACTGGGAGAAGCACTGGAGCTCCGGGGACGCCCCGGCGCGGAGCGAGCAGATGCCGGCCAACCCGTACCTCTCCACGGAGACCGCTGCCCTTGAGGTGGGTTCAGCCCTCGACGCGGGTTGCGGGACGGGCGCCGAGGCGCTCTGGCTGGCCGCGCAGGGCTGGACGGTCACCGGCGCCGACATCTCGTCCGCGGCGCTGGAGACGGCGGCGGCGCGGGCGGACGCCGCCGGCCTCGCCGACCACCTCGAGTGGGTCCACGCCGACCTGACGTCGTGGGAGCCCGAGCGCAGCTGGGACCTGGTGGTGACCAGCTACGCGCACCCCGCCGCGGGGCAGCTCGACTTCTACCGCCGCATCGCCTCGTGGGTCGCACCGGGCGGCACACTGCTGATCGTCGCGCACGACCATGGCGCTCATCCGGAGCACGCCACCGCGGCAGTCGCCGAGATCAAGGAGCTGTTCGCCGGAGCGAGCTGGCGCATCGACACCGGCTACGAGAGCTCCCGAACGGTCGAAGCAGGCGGTGGCGTGACCGACCTCCGTGACGTCGTCGTGCGGGTCCACCGCACCAGCTGAGCACGGCCGCTCTCATGTCATCCCCTCTCGCCCCGTCCGGCCTCGGCGACGTCGTCATCGAGGACTCACGGCAGCGCCGCGCGATCTTGTGGGCCGTCTGCATCGCGCTGATGGCCGTCGTCGCCTCGGTGTCCGGGCTCAACGTGGCCCAGCCACAGCTCGCCGAAACCTTCAACGCTTCCCAGGGCACCGTCCTGTGGATCATCAACACCTACACGCTCGCGCTCGCGGCCCTGTTGCTGCCGTTGGGTGCCGCTGGTGATCGGTGGGGCCGAAAGCCGGTGCTGCTCATCGGGCTCGCCGTCTTCGGGGTCGCCAACCTCGCGGCTGCTGTCGCGCCGACGGTGGAGGTGATGCTGGGCGCACGGCTGGCCAGCGGAGTGGGAGCGGCGATGATCATGCCCGTCACCCTGTCGGTCATCACCTCCACGTTCCCCGACAGCGAGAGGTCGAGAGCGATCGGGATGTGGACCGCCGTGGCCGGCGGTGGCGGCATCGCCGGCATGTACCTGTCCGCGCTGCTGGTCGACGTCGCCAGCTGGAGGTGGCTGTTCGTGCTGCCGATCGCCCTGACCGCGGTGGCGGTCGTGATCGGTCTCGGCGCGGTCCCGAACTCCCGCCAACCCGCTCCCGGACGCTTCGACCTGCTCGGCGCCCTGACGTCGGTGGTCGCCGCGGTCGGTCTGACCTATGCCCTGCACGAGGCCCCCGTCCACGGATGGGGTGACCCGCTCATCGTGACCACGCTGGCGGTGGCTGTCGCGGCGACGACCGGGTTCGTGCTCTGGGAGCTGCGGCAGGCGAGCCCGCTCCTCGACGTACGTCACTTCCGCACCCGCGGGCTCTCCTCCGGTTCCACCCTGCTGCTGGTCCTCTTCGGGGTCCAGGCCGGTGTTGCGCTGATGCTGTACCCCTTCTTCCAGGTCGTGCTCGGGTGGAGCGGGCTGCGTTCGACCCTCGGGCTCATGCCGATGGCGCTGCTGATGATGGTCGCCTCGGGGCTCGCGCCGTTGCTCGCGGCCCGTGTGGGGGTGCGCGCCGCCATGACGACCGGGCTGACGATCGCCACCGGCGGTCTGGCGCTCATGGCGGGCCTGGTCTCCGCCGACGGCGGCTACCTCAGCGTGCTGCCCGGGCTCATGGCGATGGGACTGGGCACCGGGCTGGCGATGACTCCCTCGACCGAGGCGATCACGTCGTCCCTGCCTCGTGAGCAGCAAGGTGTCGCCTCCGCTCTCAACGACCTGACCCGGGAGCTCGGGGCCGCGCTCGGCATCGCCTTGCTGGGAGGGCTCCTTGCCGGCGGCTACCAGAACGCCGCGCGAAGCCGGCTCGACGGGGTTCCGGCTCCCCTCGCTGATGTCGCCCGTGAGGGGGTCGCCAACGCCGACGCCGTCAGCAGGACTGCAGGTGCCTACGCCGATCAGATCCGGGCAGCGGCCGAGGAGTCGTTCGTCATCGGCTGGCAGCAGGCCATGTGGGTCGGCGTCGGGTTGATGGCCGCGCTCCAGGTCTTCATCCTCGTTCGGGGACCACGCGGCGGGTGACGCTCACTCGTCGCGGGCGTCGTAGGACCCGCGGTTGTCCAGCACCTCGGCCATGTGAGCCTGTGCCCAGCTCCTCAGACCTCGCGTCACGTGGTGCAGGGACTCGCCCAGGTCGGTCAGCTCGTAGGTGACCGTGACCGGGACGGTGGGGGTGACGGTGCGTGTCACCATCCCGTCGCGCTCGAGGGATCGCAATGTCTGGGTGAGCATCTTCTGGCTCACCCCGGCCAGCAGGCGGGACAGCTCGGAGTAGCGCATCGCGGTGGGGGCGTCGTCCTCGCTCGGCTCGGCGTCGCCGTCACCTGCCAACGCGCACAGGATGAGGACCACCCACTTGTTCGAGATCCGGTCCAACAGCTGACGGCTCGGGCACACCGCGAGGAAGGCGTTGAACTGGATCCTCGCCTGCTCGGCCCGATCCTGCTTCGTCGTCATCGCGTGAGTGCCTTTCACAGAACGAAGATGGAGAGCAACGCACCTTGAAGTGCCTACTTCCCAACAGAGAGTTGCATTCCCAAGATGGAGCACAGCACTCGAAAGCACAACCACCACAACGCGAAGGGACACCACCGTGACGTCGACGACCACCACCACTCTCCCCGGCGGCAGCTTCGCGCTGGGCGACCTCACGGTCAGCCGCTTCGGCTACGGCGCCATGCAGCTGGCCGGCCCGGGGGTCATGGGCCCGCCCGCCGATCACGACGCGGCGCTCGCCGTCCTACGGGAGGCGGTCGACCTGGGGATCACCCACATCGACACCAGCGACGCCTACGGGCCGCGGGTCACCAACAGCTTGATCCGCGAGGCCCTGCATCCCTATCCCGACTCCCTGCACATCGTCACCAAGGTGGGTGCCACCCGTGACGGGGCCGGTGGGTGGCCGACCGCCCGGCGACCCGAAGACCTGCGGCAGCAGGTCCACGAGAACGTGAAGGCCCTCGGGGTCGAGGTGCTCGACGTGGTCAACATGCGGATGGGAGATGCCGAGGGGCCGAAGCCCGGCTCGATCGCAGAGGCGTTCGGGACTCTTGCAGACCTCCAGCAACAAGGCCTCATCCGCCACCTCGGAGTCAGCAACGTGACTGAGGAGCAGGTCGCAGAGGCGCAGAGCATCGCACCGGTCGTGTGTGTCCAGAACAGGTACAACCTCGCCCACCGACACGACGACGAGCTGATCGATCGGCTCGCCTCCCACGGCATCGCCTACGTGCCGTTCTTCCCTCTCGGGGGCTTCAGCCCGTTGCAGTCCTCCTCCCTCTCGGCGGTCGCTCACCGACTCGGCTCGACGCCGATGTCGATCGCGCTGGCATGGCTGTTGCAGCGCTCACCCAACATCCTGCTCATCCCTGGCACCTCGAAGGTCGCGCACCTGCGCGAGAACGCCGACGGCGCAGGCATCTCCCTCTCCGCCGACGACCTGGCCGAGCTGGACGAGATCGGTGCGTGAGCCTCGACCCGCGGGCAAGGCTCCGGGACATCGCCTCTGAGGTCGGTCAGAGACCCAGTGCGGTGCGCAGCTGCGCGACGTCCGCACGGACGGCGGCGAGCCGGGCGGGCGCCAGGGCCTCGGAGATCCGGCCGTTGGACAGTCGTTCC
>NZ_JACEHF010000228.1 GCF_014180685.1 Nocardioides pelophilus
GAGTAGTGGACGGCGTTGGCGACCAGGTTGGCCACGGCTGCCGCGACCTGCTCGTGGTTGCCGAGCACGGTGATGCCGGGCTGGCTCTCGACCAGCACCTGGATGTCCTTGGCGCCGGCGTCCATCGAGCTGGTGTCGACCGCGACCGCGATGACCTCGTCGAGGTCGACGGGCTCGGGCGACTCGAGCGGCTCGTCACCCTGCAGCCGCGACAGCTCGATGACCTGCTGGACCAGGTGGGCCAGCCGGTCGCTCTCGGTGAGCATCCGGCTCGCGAACCGGTGCACGGCCTCGGGGTCGTCGGCCGCGTCCTGCACCGCCTCGGCGAGCAGCTTGATCGCGCCGACCGGGGTCTTCAGCTCGTGGCTCACGTTGGCGACGAAGTCGCGCCGCACGGCCTCGATCCGCCGCTCCCGGGTGCGGTCCTCGACCAGGGCCAGGACGAGCCGCGAGCCGAGCGGCGCGACCCGCGCGCTGACGTTGCGGGGCGGGCCGGAGGCTCGGTCGACGATCAGCTCGGTCTCGCGGATCTGCCCGTCCCGGCGTACCTCTCGCACCAGTGAGCTGAGCTCGTCGGAGACCAGGCTGGTGCCGCGGACGAACCCCATCGCGAAGGCCGGCGCCGACGCCTTCACCACGACGTCGTGGTCGTCGACCAGCACCGCGCTGCTGCGCAGCACGGAGAGCACGGCTGCCACGCCCGGCGGAACGGTCGGCTCCTCGACCGGCGGCTGGCGGTGCTGCTGGCGGTCCGAGATCTGCCAGGCGAGCAACGCGCCGCCCGCGACGAGGGAGCCGAGCACGCCGGCGAGAAGCGCCTGAGTCGTCGGATCCACGTTGCGATGGTACGGCGACCCCACCTGCCCCCCTCGCATCGCGGACGTCGGGCTTCTGAGTGTTCACCCCCCGTTCACCGCGACCCTCCGAATGGACAACTGGCCGTTCTACGCTCGGAACATGCGCGAGGCCTACCACGACCAGCTCGACTCGATCTTCGACGACCTCGGCAGCATCTGCCGTCGGGTGGAGACCGCTGTCGGTCTGGCCACCGACGCCCTGATGACCGGCGACGCCGCCCTGGCTGAGAAGGTCATCAGCGAGGACATCGAGATCGACCGCGCCCGGGAACGGGTCGAGGACGCCGCGTTCAGCGTGATGCTGCTGCAGCAGCCGGTCGCCGGCGACCTCCGCACGGTGGTCGCCGCGCTGCGCATGGTCAGCGAGCTCGAGCGGATGGGTGACCTGTCGGTGCACGTCGCAAAGGTCGCCCGGCTCCGGGTGCCGGAGGTGGCGGTCCCCGACGAGATCCGGCCCACGATGAGCCGGATGGCGGAGGTCGCCAAGGACATGGTGGGCAGGGTCTGCGAGGTGATCCTGAGCCGGGACGTGGAGGCGGCCATCGCGCTCGGCAAGGCCGACGAGGAGATGGACGCCCTGCGCCGCCGCAGCTTCTCCGAGCTGCTCTCCGACGACTGGACCCACGGCGTCGAAGCGGCCGTCGACGTCGCCCTGCTCGGCCGCTACTACGAGCGGATCGCCGACCACGCGGTGTCGATCGCCAACCGCGTCGTCTTCGTGGTCACCGGGCACAACCCGGCCGCGCTCAGCTCCGAGTAGGGCTCAGCTCGGCGGCGGGCCTTGCTCAATCTCACTTCGCGACGCCGGGCGCTCGTTCCTCGCGCCGGCGGGCACGTCACCGGATTTCGACGCGGCCGTCGCGGCTTCGCAGGCTCAGCCGCGGGCCTTGCTCAATCTCACTTCGCGACGCCGGGCGCTCGTTCCTCGCGCCGGCGGGCACGTCACCGGATTTCGACGCGGCCGTCGCGNCGGCTGCTCAGCGACCCTGGTTGGCGACGGCGGCTGCTGCGGCGGCGGCTGCCTCGGGGTCGAGGTAGCGCCCGCCCTTGGTGACCGGGGCGAGCGTCTGCTCGTCGAGCTCGTAGACCAGCGGCATGCCGGTGGGGATGTTGAGCCCGGCGATGTCGGCGTCGCTGATCCCGTCGAGGTGCTTCACGATCGCGCGCAGGCTGTTGCCGTGCGCTGCGACGAGCACGGTGTGGCCGGCCCGGAGGTCAGGGACGATGCCGCCCTCCCAGTAGGGGAGCAGACGGGCGATGACGTCCTTGAGGCACTCGGTGCGCGGCATCTCGTCGCCGAGGTCCGCGTAGCGAGGCTCGCCCACCTGCGAGAACTCGTCATCGTCGGCCAGCGGCGGCGGCGGGACGTCGAAGGAGCGGCGCCAGAGCATGAACTGTTCCTCGCCGTACTGCTCAAGGGTCTGCTTCTTGTCCTTGCCCTGGAGGGCGCCGTAGTGGCGCTCGTTGAGCCGCCACGAGCGGCGCACCGGGATCCAGTGGCGGTCGGCGGCGTCGAGCGCGAGCGCGGCGGTGTTGATCGCGCGGCGCTGGAGGCTGGTGTGCAGCACTGTCGGCAGCAGGCCGGCGGCGGCGAGCTGCTCACCGCCGCGGACCGCCTCACCGCGGCCCTTCTCGGTCAGGGCCACGTCGACCCAGCCGGTGAAGAGGTTCTTCGCGTTCCACTCGCTCTCGCCGTGGCGGAGCAGGATGAGGGTGTAGGTCATCGGTCGGTGCGAGCTCAGTGCCCGCCCTCCTCGCCTTCGGCGTTCTCGGTCGGGTGGTCGCAGAGGTACGTCGCGTCGGCCTCCTCGGCGGCCGCCTCGGCGTCCTCGGCCTCGGCAGGCTCCTCCTCGGCAGCCTCGGGCTCGAGCTCCGGCGCGGTGATGTCGGCGTACTGGCCACACGGCTTGACCACGGGGACGTCGAGCGTCACGAGCTCGTCGGTGGAGAAGCTGTAGGTCAGCGTGACCACGTCGCCGGCGCTGAAGTCGCCGGTCACGACCACCGCGCCGACCTCGTCGCTGGCGAGGTTGACCCGCTCGTTGCCGGGGATCTCGACGTCGCTGACGGTGACCTCGATGTCGGAGCCCGCTTCGCCCTGGACGGCGTCGAGCACCGCCGGCTCCTCGGCGTCGTTGACGCTGTTGACCAGGGTGCCGATCAGTCGGCCCTGCCCGTCGGCGTAGGCGACGACCCGGGCGCCGAGCACCTCGACGGACGCATCCCGGTTGTTGACGCCGGCCGCGATGGTGTTGACGCGGTCGGTCGGGTAGTCGAAGCCGCAGGACGTCAGCGCGGCGGCCAAGGGCAGGAGCGCCGCCACCAGGGTCGCGGTCGAGCGTCGGTGGAGCATTCGGCGGGCCTCCGCAGGTGATCTGAGGACTCAGGACGGGTGCTCACGAGGAGCGGGGCCACTCTAGTGGGCATCTCCGGCGCAGCGCTCAGCGGATCGGCCCCCGGTCATCGGGTGAGGCCGTCCCGATAACCGAAGTAGGCGAGCAGGGCCACGATCACGAACGTGTAGAACGTCGAGAGCGCGAGCAGCCGGGTCGCGCCGAGCTTCAGCCCCAGCTTGAGCGGCAGGTAGGTCCAGCCGTCCTCATGATCGGCGACCAGGCCCCAAACGGCGCGCATGAAGTGGACGCCGATGCCGAGCAGCGCGGCGAGGATCGTGATCGCCGTCTCCGGGGGTTCGCCGACGGCCTGGCCGCCCCAGCCGCCGTACGAGACGTAGGCGGGGAGCATGGCGTACGACGCTGCCCAGGTCACCCACGAGAAGAAGCCGGTGCGCAGCACCACGTTGCCGAGCAAGCCGATGCAGAGCGAGATCAGGTAGATCCCGCCGGCCGTGATGCCGGTCGTGATCGACAAGGGCACCAGGATCAGCGCGGCCACGACGATCGCGTACCAGACGGCGCCGGCGTCGAGGCGGCCGTCGGCCACCGGCTTGCCGGGCGTGCCGTGAGCATCGTCGCGGGCGCGGTCGACGATGTCGTTGTGCCAGCCGAGGATGGTCTGGCCGACCAGCACGGTCAGCAGCACGATGCCCGTCTCGCGGGCCGGGCGGTCGGCCAGCGCCGCCACCCCGCCCACGGCGAGGGCGGTGAGGACGGCCTGCTTCGCGTGGGCCGCCTGGAGCAGGAGCAGGAAGGTCCACTGGCGCGAGCCGAGGAAGCCGCGAGGCGCGGGCCGCTGCGGAGCGTCCTCGTCGTCGTCCGTGTCGGCGTCCTCCTCGTCCCCGACGGCGTCCCCGTCGGCGTCCTCGTCGACCTGCTCCTCGAACCCAGCCGGGGCTGGGTCCGGGGCGGGCTCCGATTCGAGGCCCGATTCGAGGCCCGATTCCAGGTCCGAATCAAGGTCCGAATCAAGATCCGGGTCGGGGTCCGGGACGGGGTCGACGTCGTCGCCCGGGTCGACCGTGGTCCCGGCGTCCTCCAACGAGGCGTCTCCCTCCCCGGCGGAGCGGCGTCGTCGCCAGCGCTGCTGTGCCATGGCGAGCAGTATTGACCAACCGCCCGTGCCGCGCAGCCGGGACCGGGAAGTGTCGGTCCGATTCGTGGCCGAACGGCGGTCGGTGTGAGGTTGCCCACCACACGAAACAGCGTCTGTCAAGATGGCGATTGCCGTCCTGACCTGCGCAAACGCTTTCTGAGGAAGGCCTGAGACGTGATAAGATGGCCGCCTAGGAAGGGGTTCATCACATATGACTTTCACCGTCGGCGAAACGGTCGTTTACCCCAATCACGGGGCCGCAGTCATCGAGGACATCGAGATGCGGACTATCAAGGGAGAGGAACGGCAGTACCTCGTACTTCGGATCGTAGCCCAGCAGGACCTGGTGGTTCGGGTCCCAGCCTGCAACCTGGATCTGGTCGGAGTTCGTGACGTCGTCGACAAGGAGGGACTGGAGCGGGTTTTCGGTGTCCTTCGTGCCGAGCACGTCGAGGAGCCGACCAACTGGTCGCGTCGCTACAAGGCCAACCTCGAGAAGCTGCACAGCGGCGACGTCATGAAGGTCGCCGAGGTTGTCCGCGACCTGTGGCGCCGTGAGCGCGACCGCGGCCTCTCCGCGGGCGAGAAGCGGATGCTCGCCAAGGCCCGTCAGATCCTGGTCTCCGAGCTTGCACTCGCTGAGCACACCAACGAGGACAAGGCAGAGACCATCCTCGACGAGGTCCTCGCCAGCTGAGTTGACATCGCGCGATGCCCCCGCCCGTCAGGGCGGGGGCATCGTTGCGTCTCCAGGGGCATACCGTGTGGGCCGTGGAACCCGAGCCGTACGACGCCGAGACCGCCGAAGCCGCGCGGCCGATGGGGTTCGTGGTCGACGAGGACCGCGGCTCGCTGCCCTACCACCTGATCCACGGCGAGGGGCTGGTCGCAGCCGCGGCCTGGTCGATGGGCGAGGCCGGTGTCGACCTGGTCGACGTGACGGTGACCTGGAACGTCATGGCCGACCTCGGTCGTGCGCTGGTGCTGCACGACCCGCTGTGCCCGATGACACCGCCGGCGTTCATCGCCGAGTGCGTGCGCGTCGCGTCCGCGCGCAACGCCGTCACCGTCGGCGTCCAGCCGGTCACCGACACCGTGAAGGAGGTCGCCGACGGCCGGCTCGGCCGCACCGTCGATCGTGACGGCCTGATGGCGGTGTGCTCGCCGGTCGTGCTGCCGGCTCAGGTGGTCGCGGCGCTCGACGGGCTGCCG
>NZ_JACEHF010000229.1 GCF_014180685.1 Nocardioides pelophilus
ACGCCGTGCCGGACGCCGACGGCGTCGGGACGCTGACCCTGGTGGCGACCCCGACCGGCCGGCCGGGGCGGCTCGAGATCCGCGGCGTGGGCGCGACGCCGGTGCTCAAGCACCCGACGACCACCACCTGGCGGCCCGACCGGGTCGTGGCCGGCGACGGACCTCCGCAGCGCATCGCGCTGCCCGTCGTACCGGCGCGCTGCGACAGCCACGCCTTCTTCGAGGCCGGCGGCGCGACCGCCTTCCGACTCCACCTCGGCCTCGACGGCCGCGCCGGCGAGCTGGTCCTGCGGATGTCGCCCGAGGGCGCTCGGGCCGCGATCGCCTACGCCATCAGCGCCTGCGGTCTGTAGGCGTCTTGTCGCGGAGGTAGCGGAGGTCGAGGAGGTCGCGCAGCGACCGTCACGAGACCCTAGACCGCGATCGGCGCCTTGATGCCCGGGTGGGGGTCGTAGCCCTCGACCTGGATGTGCTCGAGGTCGAAGCCGTCGATCTCGGTGATCGAGCGGTCGAGGACCAGGGTCGGCAGCGGCCGCGGGTCGCGGGTGAGCTGCAGGCGGGCCTGCTCGAGGTGGTTGGAGTAGAGGTGGGCGTCGCCGAGCGTGTGCACGAAGTCGCCGACCTCGAGACCGGTCACCTGCGCGACCATGTGGGTCAGCAGGGCGTAGGACGCGATGTTGAAAGGTACGCCGAGGAAGACGTCGGCCGAGCGCTGGTAGAGCTGGCAGCTGAGCCGCCCCTGGGCGACGTAGAACTGGAACAGGCTGTGGCACGGTGCGAGCGCCATGTCGGGGATGTCGGCGGGGTTCCACGCCGAGACGATGTGGCGCCGGCTGTCGGGGTTGCTGCGCAGGTCGGTGATCACCTGCGCGAGCTGGTCGATATGGCGGCCGTCGGGGGCCGGCCACGAGCGCCACTGGGCGCCGTAGATCGGGCCGAGGTCGCCGTTCTCGTCGGCCCACTCGTCCCAGATCGTGATGCCGCGGTCCTGCAGCCACTTCACGTTGGTGTCGCCGCGGAGGAACCACAGCAGCTCGCCGAACACCGAACGGGTGTGGATCTTCTTGGTCGTGACCAGCGGGAAGCCGGCGCTGAGGTCGAACCGCATCTGGTGCCCGAACACGCTCAGCGTGCCGGTGCCGGTGCGGTCGCCCTTCTCGACGCCCTCGTCGAGGATCCGCTGGACGAGATCGAGGTAGGCCTGCACGTCGCTCAGCCTAGCCGCCGACGGCGCCTTGGTTTCGAGGCTCGCTGCGCTCGCACCTCAACCAGCGGCGCCACGCTGGGCGCTCGCACCTCAACCAGCGGCGCTACGCGCAACCCGCGGCGCTACGCGCTGAGCGACATCGGGCCGTAGACCTGCCGCTCCAGCTCGAAGAGCGTCACGGCTGCGACCCCGGCCGCGGCGAGGTCGGCCCAGATCTCCCCGACCCACGACTCGGCGTCGGCCTGGTTGGCGAACCGCTTGTCGCCGTACTCCTCGGCGGCATCGCCCGTCAGGGTCACCTCGGCGCCGTCGGCGGCCTCGGGCCGCCACCACCACGGCCGCTCGGACGGGGTCGGCTGGCGGAACGGGGCCGGGGACTCGGGGAGGTTCATCNTTCATCAGGACTCCCGGACCGACGGGTCGAGGAAGGGCGGCTTGACGATCTTGAAGACCTCGCGCCGGCCGCGGACGTCGACGCCGACCTCGGCGTCGTCGGCGACCACGCTGGCGACCAGCGCCATGCCGATGCCCTGCTTGAGGCTCGGGGAGAACGTGCCGGAGGTGACCTCGCCGAGGAGGACGTCGGGGGTCAGCGAGACCGACATGTGCGGGCGCGGGATCGCGCGGCCGGTGGCGACGATGCCGACCAGCTTGCGCCGGGCGCCCTTCTCCTTCTCGGCGAGGACCGCGTCGCGGCCCCAGAACTCCGGCTTCTTCCAGCCGACCGCCCAGCCGAGCCGGGCCTCGTTGGGGGTGACCGAAGGCCCGATGTCCTGGCCGTGCAGCGGGTAGCCCATCTCGGTGCGCAGGGTGTCGCGAGCCCCGAGCCCGCAGGGCAGGATGCCGTGCTCGGCGCCCTCCCTCAGCACGGCGTCCCAGAGCGCCGGCGCGACACCGCTCGGGGCGATCAGCTCGTAGCCGCGCTCGCCGGTGTAGCCGGTGCGGCAGACGATCACGGTCTCGCCGTCGAACTCCGCCTCGACGAAGGTGAGGTAGTCGTGGCCCACCGGGAGGCCGACCGCGGCGAGCACGTCGTCGGACTTCGTGCCCTGCACGGCGAGCACGGCGTAGTCGGCGTGGTGGTTGGTCACCTCGACCCCGTCGGGGGCGGCCGCGGCGAGCCGGTTGAAGACCTCGGTGTTGTTCGACGCGTTGGGGACGAGGAGCACGTCCTCGTCGTTGCGGTAGTAGCTGAAGATGTCGTCGATGATGCCGCCGGTCTCGGCGTCGAGGCAGAGCGTGTACTGCGCCCGGCCCGGCCCGATGCGGCCCAGGTCGTTGCTGAGGGTGGCGTTGACGAACGCGGCTGCGCCGGGCCCGCGGACCTCGATCTTGCCGAGGTGGCTCACGTCGAAGATGCCCACTGCCTGACGGACCGCGTTGTGCTCCTCGACGATCCCGGAGTACTGCAGCGGAATCGACCAGCCACCGAACTCCGCGAACTTCGCGCCGAGCGTCTCGTGCCGGTCGTGCAGGGGCGATCGGGCAAGGCCTGCCTCCGGGGCGGGTGCCTGCGAGCCGGGCTGGGTTCCGTCGAGCATGGTGCGGACTCTACCGACGACCGGATCGGGACCGGCGCGGTCTACCCTCCGCCCTATGACGTCCTTCGCCCTTCGCACCGCCAGCCCCGCCAAGACCCGGGCCGAGGCCGTGGTGGTCGGGGTGGTGCCGGGCCAGTCCGGCCGGGCGGGCACGGCGCGGCTCGCGGCCGGCGGTGAGGACGTCGCGAAGGCCTACGGCCGTCGGCTCGCGCCGCTGCTGGCCACCCTCGGGCTCACCGGCAAGCCGGGCGAGGTGGCCAAGGTCCCGACCAGCGGCACCATCGGCTCACCGCTGCTGGTCCTCGTCGGTCTCGGCGCCGACCCCGACCCGATGGCGGTCCGCCGCGCGGCCGGAGCGGCCGCCCGCGCGGTCACCAATGCCGCCTCGGTCGCCGTGGCGCTGCCGGCCGACACCCCCGAGCTGGTCCGCGCGGTGCTCGAGGGCTACCGGCTCGGCGGCTACACGTTCACCCGCTACAAGAGCAGCAGCGCTCCCTCGAGCCCGGCCGAGATCGTCGTACTCTCGGCCGCTGCGCGGCGCAAGGAGACCGTCGCCGCCTTCGACGACGCCCAGCTCGTGGTCGAGGCCGTCGTCGCCGCCCGTGACTGGGTCAACACGCCTCCGGGCGACCTCACGCCCGCCGTGTTCGCCGACGAGATCGTGGCGGCCGTGAAGGCGGTGAAGGGCCTCAAGGCCAAGGTGTACGACGAGGCGCAGCTCGCCGAGCTCGGCTGCGGCGGCATCCTCGGGGTGGGCGCCGGGTCGGACGCTCCCCCGCGGCTGGTCGAGCTCGACTACCGCCCTCAGGGCGCCACCACCCACCTCGCGCTCGTCGGCAAGGGCATCACCTTCGACTCCGGCGGCCTCACCATCAAGCCGGCCGCCAGCATGCCCACGATGAAGGAGGACATGGCCGGCGCCGCGGCCGTGGTGCAGGCCGTCATCACCATCGCCCGACTCGGGCTGCCGGTCCGGGTGACCGGCATCGCCGCGCTGGCCGAGAACATGGTCGGCGGTGCCTCGTTCCGCCCCGGCGACGTGCTGACGACCTACGGCGGCAAGACCGTCGAGATCTCCAACACCGACGCCGAGGGCCGGCTCGTGCTCGCCGACGCGCTCGGTCGCGCGGCCGAGCGGAAGCCCGACCTGATCGTCGACATCGCGACCCTGACCGCCCACATGTCGCTCGCGCTCGGCGACCGGATGTGCGGGGTGATGGGTGACGACGGCACGGTCGACCGGGTGCTCGCGGCCGCCGAGGTCGCGGGCGAGGAGGCCTGGCCGATGCCGATCCCCGAGCACATGGAGGAGCGGATCCGCACCACGAAGATCGCCGACCTCTCCCAGCACGACTGGATCCGCTGGGGCGGCGGCCTCTTCGCGGCGGCCTTCCTCCGCGAGTTCACCGACGGGCTGCCGTGGGCCCACCTCGACATCGCCGGGCCCGCGTTCAACAAGGGCGGACCGACCGGACACTGGACCTCCGGCGCGACCGGCTACGGCGTGGCCACGCTGATCGAGCTCGCGCGCTCCCTCGCCGACCCGGCGCCAACTCAGGCCTGAAACGCCTCGACCCGTCACCAAGTTCGTGACGGGTCGGCCGGGTTTCGGTCAGGGCTCGCGCGGCTTGTACTGCGGGTACTCCGCGGCCTTCTGCTCCTTGCGCACCCGCGAGTTGTAGTCGCGCATCCGCTGCGGGATGCCGACCACCGCGGCGTCGTACGACGGCACCTGGTGCTTGTTGCAGAAGTCGTGCGCCCACTTCACGCCGGGCACCCGGCGGCGGGTCCACTCGCCGTCGTGAGCGACCAGAAGCAGGGTCACCTCACTGACGGCCGTGCGCGGCTCGACGAAGCCCTCGACCCCGCGCCGTTCGGTGACCCACTCGTGCAGGTGCGCCTCGTCGACCTTGTCGGCAGCGCGCACGCGCGTCGACCCGGTGCGGGCTGCATCCCGCGCCGGTCCGCTCATCTTCGGCCCCTTCCGGAACCGGTCCCACAACGCCATGCCCTCCAGTGTGCCCGATCGGGCGAGGCACGTTGCGCGCGGTGACACCCGGGGTGCAAGGATGGGCGCCGAACCCGAAGCGGCCGGCCCGAAACGACTGGCCCGAAACGACTGGCCAGATCGACAGGGAGGACTGTGGTGGCCGAGGCCAACGGCGACGACGTGGTCGACGTTCTGATCCTGGGCGCGGGGTCCGGCGGCTACGCCTGTGCCCTCCGCGCCGCCCAGCTCGGCCTCAGCGTCGCCCTGGTCGAGGAGTCCAAGGTCGGCGGCACCTGCCTCCACGTGGGCTGCATCCCGACGAAGGCGCTGCTGCACGCCGCCGAGGTCGCCGACGCGACCCGCGAGGCCGACACCTTCGGCGTGCGCGCGACGTACGACGGCATCGATGCGGTCGGCGTGCGCAACTACGCCGACGGCGTGGTCAGCCGTCTCTTCAAGGGCCTCACCGGCCTGATCAAGAGCCGCGGCATTCGCGTGGTCGAGGGTCGCGGCCGGCTGACCGGCCCCCTGCAGGTCACCGTCGACGGCCCGGAGGGCGCGGTCACGCTGACCGGTCGCAACGTGGTGCTCGCCACCGGCTCCGCGCCGCGGCTGCTGCCCGGCATCGAGATCGACGGCACCCGCGTGCTCACCTCCGACGAGGCGCTCCGGCTCGACCGGGTGCCGACCTCGGCCATCGTGCTCGGCGGCGGCGTCATCGGGGGCGGGTTCGC
>NZ_JACEHF010000023.1 GCF_014180685.1 Nocardioides pelophilus
GGCGGCTGGCCGCATTGCGGCGGGAGCACCCCGAGCTCACCGAGCCGCGGTTCGGTCACGCGACGGTCGACGAGACCGGCCGCCGGCTGACCCTGGAGCGTGGACCGCTCGCGATCGGTCTGAACCTCGGGGACGCCGACTGGCAGGTCCCTGCGGCCGAGGTGCTCTTCAGCACGACGTCGTCCGTGGAGGTCGGCCCGTTGGTCGGCCCGTTGGTCGGCCCGGTGGTCGGCCCGGTGGTCGGCGCCGGCCTGGTCGACGTACCTCCGGGAGCTGCGGTCCTGGTCCGCCGCGCTCGCCCCGAAGAACGTCGGTAGGTCGCCGTCGGCGGGGCGGATGTCGCGAATTCCCTCCCTGCGGACCAGGTCGTCAGGTTAGCCTTGGCAGAGAAGCCGGCCGTTGTCAGGTTATCTTTGACGCACGAGTGGGTAGGCGTCTCGGCTCAGAGACGCCGGGGAGGCAGCAATGGGTGAGTCGACGACCGCGTTCGAAGTCCTGGGTGACCACGACTTCGTCACCGCGCCCTCGCGGCGCTCGGCGACGCCCGAGGGGGCCCCTGACATTCCCGGCCTGCTCGCGCTGCTCCCCGCGCTCGAGGACGAGATCGCAGCGGGTGAGCGGCGGCTCCGGGAGTGCGTTCGGATGTTGCGGGCGCGACGGGCGACCTGGCGCGAGATCGGGGATGCGTTGCAGGTCTCCCGACAGGCCGCGTGGGAGCGGTTCGGTGCGCCGTGACGACCGCCCCGCGAAATGCCCTTGATCAGATCGGTGGCCGAGGAGGCTGTGGTGGACGCCAAGCTTGAGAACAAGATCTGTTCGTTCTGCGGCCGGGCGGGCAGTCGGAAGAACCGGCTTGCCGGCGGCTTGGGCGCGATGATCTGTTTCGAGTGCCTGGAGTGGTACTACGAGGACAGTCGGTCGTCCGCGCGGGTCGCGAAGCGGACGCGGCCGGTGTGGGAGGAGATGACCGACACCGAGCTGCTCGCGAAGCTCCCGCTGATCGTGCAGTCGGCCGAGCAGAACCTGGCATTCGTGAACGACTGGGTCGGGTTGATCCGGGCGCGCAACATCTCGTGGGCTCAGATCGGGAGAGCCCTCGGGGTGTCGCGGCAGGCGGCGTGGGAGCGGTTCGCCGCACACCACCGCGGCGATGCGGCGGCCGGCTCCGGCAGCTGACGGAGCTGGCCGCCCATCGGTCGTAGAGCCGTTCGGAGGCCGTCGGGCAGCAGGGTGGTCCGAGGGTTCGGGGTCACCTCTGCAGAGGTCCGGACCACCCGGTAGCGGGTGGCGAGACCCTGTGCGATCGCGACGAGGATGCCGGTGGCCAGGTGTCGACCCGGGCACACGTGCTCGCCGGCGCCGAAGGGGAGGTACCGACCGGAGTCGTGCGCAGGATCGAGCCACCGATCAGGACGGAACCTCGTCGGGTCGGGAAAGGCTGCCGGGTCGCGGTGCTGGACGTACGGGCTGATCAGGAAGTGGTGGCCGGCGGCGAAGGAGTAGCCGTCGACCTCGACCCGGTCGGTCGACGTACGGACCAGCAGCCAGGTCGGCGGGAACAGCCGCAGCACCTCCAGCACCACTCGCTGGGCCACTGCCGGACCGTTCCGCGTCGCCGTGCCGCGGCCGAGCCGCGCGGCGCTCGTCCGGTCGGCGATCTCCTCCTGGAGCCGAGGATGGTCGGCGAGGACCATCAACAGCCACGATGCTGCGGCCGCCGGCACCCGTTGGGACGCGAGGAGGGATCCGATGATCATGTCGGCCACCCGCGGCACGACGAGCTCACCAAGCACGACGGCAGGTGGAAGATCTCCCGGCTGGTCTTCGAGATCATGTGGGGGGGAGCGGCGCGCCGACACGGCTGGCTACCTCGAGTCGGTCGGGGGTCGGGGTCCGAAGGTGCCCGGCTGGCCGGCCTGACGGCTCGCCGGTGGAGGTGACCTGAGTTCATCTCACCTCGCTAGCATGACGCCATCCACATGGACCTGGCTCGAAGCCTGGGCTCGAGGACCGGACAGACGAGGTGGACACATGACGCAGACGTTGCCCGGGACCGAGGGGCCGCGCTCCAAGCGGGCGCTGATCCTCACCGCGGCGATCGACAGCTTCGGCCAGGACGGCTACGAGCACACGAAGTGGGCCCGGATCGCCGACCAGGTCGGCATCGGGCAGACGGCCCTCTACCACTACTTCGAGTCGAAGGCGCACTGCCTGCTGACGATCATGAGCCAGGAGCTGAACCGCTCGCTCGAGAAGTTCCGCGAGGCGATCGAGTCGGCCGCAGGGCCGCGTGAGGCGCTCGAAGCGGCGATCGCCGCGGCGTACGACGTGAGCCCGCGCGAGGCGCTGTCCATGCGCATCCTCCAGAGCCACATGGACCTCCTCGCGACCCCGCGACCCACGGAGAAGGAAGAGGCTGAGCGCCAGCGCTCCCGCGAGCTCGTGCGGACGATCGAGAGCGAGTGGACCGCGCTGATCGAGCGCGGCATGCGGGCGAAGGTCTTCCCGAAGCGTGACTCACGCGCGATGGCGAGCGTCGTGCTCGCCATGATCGTCAGCGTGTGGCGGTGGTACCGGCCGGGCGGCCGGATGACGCTGGACGAGGTGCGCGAGCTGATGACGGGCGCGTGCCTGAGGGTCGTCGGCCCGTAGCTCGGCTCAGTCCTCGAGGATCGTGATGGCGCCCTCGGGGCACGAGCCCGCTGCGTTGCGGGCGTCCGCCACCTGGTCGGGGGGTACGTCGATGGTCTGTCCGCGTGCCGTCACGAAGCCCTCGTCGTCGTCCTCCAGCAGGTCCTCGGCGAGGTCGTAGCAGCGTCCGTGTCCCCGGCACAGGGACGCGCCGCTTGTCGACTGGTCCGTCGTCATTGTTCTCGCCTGCCTTACAAAACTGAGTTCGATTCAGTTACGACACAGAATGTAACCCCGATCACGTTCGGGGGCAAGAGGTTCTGCCTGCTCAGTCCGGAGCGCCGAGGGTGACGTCGAGCGCGTGGCCGGCGAGGCCGAACGCCTGCTCGACCCGCCGGAGGCTCGGCGGCCGGGGGGCCGCCCGGCCGGCTTCCCACGAGCGGACGCTCTCGGGACTGCACCCGGCTCGGACCGCGAGCTCGCGCTGGGTCAGGCCGGTCCACGCACGCAGGCAGCGCAGGACCTCGGGGAAGTCGCCGGGCTGCCACTGGCGTGCATCGAGCAGGCGGGGTGGGCGGACGCCCGCAGCGCTCGCGACCTCGGCCAGCGGGACGCCGTACGCGCGGGCCAGCCTGCGCGCGGCCGCGAGCGGCGGCGTGCCGAGGCCGCGCTCCCACTCGCTGAGTGCGTGGCGGCGTACGTCGGCCGCGGCTGCTGCCTGCTGGATGCTCAGCCGGCTGCGCCGGCGGATGCGTCCCAGCGCGGTGGTGGGCGCCGGTCGCGGCGCTCGGGTCGCGGGGGCCGCGCGGAGCCTCGCGACCAGGTCCGGGGTCGACAGCCGGAGCAGCCGGGCCAGCGGTTCGAGGTGGGGGTGGGGGATCCGCGCCCGGCCGGCCTCCCAGTTGTAGACGGTGGAGGCCCGGACCCCGAGCTCGGCCGCGATCGTCACGGCAGGGATCCCGGCCTGTTGCCGGAGCCGGCGCAGACCGTGCCCGCGCACGCTCTCCGGCGGAGCGACCCGGCTGCGGGCGGCGTCGAAGAACTCGATCACCCGGGTCGGGTCCAGCTCGAGCGCCGTCGCCAGCGGGTAGAGGTGGGCGGGACCGGGCAGGCGCTCGCGCCGCTCCCACCGCAGGACCGACATCGGGTGCACGCCGAGCTGGCGGGCGAGGTCCTCCGGGCGCAGCTGCCGCTGCGTCCGTTCCCGGCGGAGGAGCGTGTCCACCCGGCGGGTCAGCTCGCCCGCGCGTCGGCCGCGCGCAGTCCGGCAGCAGCGCGGGCGAGGTCCTCGACCCGGCCGTAGTCGCGCGCCGCCAGTGCGTCGGCGGGGGTGAGCCACGAGCCGCCGACGCACCCGACGTTCGGCAGCGCGAGGTACGACGCAGCCGTGGCGGGGGTGATCCCACCGGTCGGGCAGAACCGGGCGTCGGGGACCGGGGACGCGACCGCGCGGAGGTAGGGGGCTCCGCCGGCGGCCTCGGCGGGGAAGAACTTCATCTCGGTGAAGCCCGCCTCGAGCACGGCCAGCGCCTCCGAGACGGTCGCGGTGCCCGGGAGGAACGGCAGGCCGGTCGCTGCCATCGCGCCGAGGAGCGCCGGGGTCGCGCCGGGGGAGACGAGGAACCGGGCACCGGCAGCCGCGGCCTGCGCGGCCTGCCCCGGTCGCACGATCGTGCCGGCGCCGACGAGGATCTCCGGCACCTCGTCCGCGATCACCCGGATCGCGTCGAGCGCGACAGCAGTGCGAAGAGTCAGCTCGATCGCAGGCAGGCCACCGGCGACGAGGGCGCGCGCCACCGGCACCGCGTCCTCGAGGCGGTCGAGGACCACCACCGGCAGGACGGGGACGACGTCGAGCACGGAGCCGGTCAGGGTCTCAACGGACATGGCCGGCCTCCACGATCGGCTGGGACGGCGCGGGCGCCGCGTCGTACGACGGGAACACGCTCGCGCCCCGGTCGGCCGGGCCGACCGTCGCCCGGAACGCCGCGAAGAGCTCGCGGCCGGTGCCGACCGGATCAGCAGCCGACGGCGCCGCCTCGACCGGCTCCCGGGCGTGGAGCGCGTCGGGGTCCGCGACCGTGAGCACCCCGCGCTCGGCGTCGACGGTGACCACGTCGCCGTCGCGGACCCGTGCCAACGGCCCACCGAGGGAGGCCTCCGGTGTCACGTGGATCGCGGCCGGGACCTTGCCCGAAGCGCCGGACATCCGCCCGTCGGTCACCAGCGCGACCTGCTGCCCGCGGTCCTGCAGCACGCCGAGCGCCGGGGTCAGCTTGTGCAGCTCCGGCATGCCGTTCGCGGCCGGCCCCTGGTGGCGGATCACGGCCACCAGGTCGCGGTCGTCGAGGCGACCCTCCTGGAAGGCGGCGAGGAAGTCGGCCTGGTCGTCGAAGACCACCGCCGGCGCAGTGACGACCCGGTGCTCGGGCCGGACCGCGGACACCTTGATCACGCCGGTCCCCAGCGGGCCGTGCAGGACCTTGAGCCCTCCGTCGGCTGCGAACGGCGCGCTCGCGGGTCGGAGCACCGCCGGGTCGAGCGACTCGACCGGACCGTGCTCCCACACCAGCTCGCCGTCGCGCAGCCGCGGCTCGGTCGTGTAGCGGTTCAGGCCAGCGCCCGCGATCGTCCGCACGTCCTCGTGCAGCAGCCCGGCCTCGAGCAGGGTCCGCACCAGGAACCCGATCCCGCCCGCGGCGTGGAAGTGGTTCACGTCGGCGGCTCCGTTGGGATACATCCGCGCGACCAGCGGGACGACCCGGGAGAGGTCCGCCAGGTCGTCCCACGTGAGGGCGATCCCGGCCGCCCGGGCGATGGCGACCACGTGCATCGTGTGGTTGGTGGAGCCACCGCTCGCGAGCAGGGCGACGCAGGCGTTGGTGATCGCCTTCTCGTCGACGACCTCGCCGATCGGGGTGGGGTCACCGTCGCGCCGGCTGATCGTGACCGCGCGCCGGGCCGCCGCCCGGGTCAGCTCCTCCCGCAGCGCCGTGCCGGGGTTGACGAACGACGAGCCCGGCAGGTGCAGGCCGAGCACCTCCATCAACAGCTGGTTGGAGTTGGCCGTGCCGTAGAAGGTGCAGGTGCCCCGCGAGTGGTACGACGCGGCCTCCGCGTCGAGCAGCTCCTCGCGTCCGACCTTCCCCTCGGCGTGCAGCTGGCGCACCTTGGCCTTCTCGCCGTTCGGAAGCCCCGAGGCCATCGGACCGGCCGGGACGAACACCGTCGGCAGGTGCCCGAAGGACAGCGCGCCGATGAGCAGGCCAGGGACGATCTTGTCGCAGACGCCGAGCATCAGCGCGCCGTCGAACATGTCGTGGCTCAGCGCGATCGCGGTCGACATCGCGATCACGTCGCGGCTGAAGAGCGAGAGCTGCATGCCGTCGCGGCCCTGGGTGATCCCGTCGCACATCGCCGGCACGCCGCCGGCGACCTGCGCGATCCCGCCCGCGCGGATGACGGCGTCCTTGAGGAGGGGCGGGTAGTCGCCGTACGGCTGGTGCGCCGAGAGCATGTCGTTGTAGCTGGTGACGATCGCGAGGTTCGGCTTGCCGCCCCGGCGCAGCCCCTCCTTCTCCGCGCCCTCGGCGGCGGCGAACCCGTGGGCCAGGTTGGCGCAGCCCAGCCGTCCCCGGGCCGGGCCGTCGGCAGCGGCGGCCCGGATCCTCGCCAGGTAGTCCGCACGGCTGGCCGCGCTGCGCTCGGCGATCCGGGCGGTGACCTCGGCGATCACGGGGTGCACGCTCAGGCGTGGGGTGTTCATTCGTCGTCCTCCTGCCAGGCCCGGCCGTCGCGCTCGATCAGCGTGGTGGCGGCGGAGGGACCGCTGGTGCCGGCGGGGTAGCGCTTCGGCCGGTGGGGCGTCGCGGCCCAGTGCCGCAGGATCGGCTCCACCCAGGCCCACGCCGCCTCGACCTCGTCGCGTCGCATGAACAGGGTCGGGTTGCCGCGCATCACGTCCATGAGCAGCCGCTCGTAGGCGTCGCCGGGCCGCTGCTCGAACGCGGTCGCGTAGCTGAGGTCGAGCGACACCGGCCGCAGCCGGATCCCTCCCGGCCCCGGCTCCTTCGCGGTCAGGTGCAGGTGCATGCCCTCGTCCGGCTGGACCCGGATGTGGAGCCGGTTCGCCCCGGACCCGCCCTCGCTGTGCGGGAACATCGCGTGCGGCGGCTCCTTGAAGACCACCACGATCTCGGAGACCTTGCGGTCCATCCGCTTGCCGGTGCGCAGGTAGAACGGGACGCCCGCCCACCGCCAGTTCTGGACCTCGGCCTTGATCGCCACGAACGTCTCGGTCGTGCTGTGCGGGCGACCCACGTCCTCGGCGTACGACGGCACGACCTGCCCGTCGACCACGCCCTCGCCGTACCGGCCCCGGACGGTGTCGCGATCGACGTCCTCCGGCGTCATCGGCTTCAGGGCCTGGAGGACCTTGAGCTTCTCGTCGCGGACGGTCTCCTTGCCGACGTACGTCGGTGGCTCGAGCGCGACCAGGCACAGCAGCTGGAGCAGGTGGTTCTGCACCATGTCGCGCAGCGCGCCCGAGTGGTCGTAGTACTCGCCCCGGTCGCCGACCCCGAGGGTCTCGGCCACCGTGATCTGGACGTGGTCGACCCAGCGCGAGTTCCACAGCGGCTCGAGGAACGTGTTGGCGAAGCGCGTCACCAGGAGGTTCTGGACGCTCTCCTTGCCGAGGTAGTGGTCGATCCGGAAGATCTGCTGCTCGTTGAACACCGCGCCCACCGCGGCGTTGATCGCCTTCGCCTCGGCGAGGTCGTGGCCGATCGGCTTCTCGAGCACCACCCGGGACGTCTCCTCGACGACCCCGATCTCGCCCAGGCTGCGACAGATCGGCCCGAACAACCGGGGGGAGACGGCGAGGTAGAAGACCCGCACCGCGTCGGGGGCGCGACGCTCCTTGAGCACCTCGTGGAGCCGGTGCCAGTCGTCGGCGCGGGCCGCGTCGAGGGTCACGTGCTGGAGCCGGCCGAGCAGGCGGCGTACGACGTCGGCGTCGGCCGCCGCGACGTGCTCGGTCAGCGCGCCCGCCACCAGGGCGCGGTAGGCGTCGTCGTCGAGGTCGGACCGCGAGACGCCGATGATCCGGGTCGCTTCCGGCAGCTGGTGCTCCAGCTCGCGGTGGTAGAGCGCCGGCAGCAGCTTGCGGAGCGCGAGGTCCCCCGTGCCGCCGAAGACGGTGATGTCGCACGCCGGCAGGTCGGCCAGGTGCTCGGCAGCAGGCACAGTCATGGGCTCCACCGTAGGACGCAAGTATGCTTCCGGCAATACATACTTAAGTCTTTCTCAGACAAAAGTAAGATGGAGACGTGTCCGACACCGCGGGAGATCTGCTCGACCTGATCCGGACCGGTCGCGCCCAGACCCGCTCCGAGCTGCGGCAGCTCACCGGGTTGTCCCGGACGGCGGTCGTCAGTCGGGTCAGCGCCCTGGCCGACGCCGGGCTCCTGCTCCTCGGCGCCGAGCTCGACTCGACCGGCGGGCGCCGCCCCGGGAGCCTGGTCTTCAACAAGGACGCGGGCGTCGTGCTGGCCGCCGCCGTCGGCCGGTCCCGCTCCCAGCTCGCGGTCTTCGACCTGGTCGGAGTCGAGCTGGAGACGGCGTCGTTCGACCACGAGCTCGGGGCCGGGCCCGACGCCGTGATGCCCGAGATCACCGCCCAGCTGCGGGCGCTCGTCGACTCCGTCGGCCGGCCGGTGTTCGGCATCGGCGTCAGCCTGCCGGGGGCGGTCGACCCGGCGCGCGGGGTCAGCGTGGACTCCCCGGTGCTCGCCGCCTGGGCAGGCGTCGACCTGGCGCCCTACCTCGCCGACCTCGGCGACGCGCCGATCTACGTCGGCAACGACGCCGACGTGCTCGCGCGGTCCGAACGGCTGGGCCATGCCGACGACTACCAGGACCTGATCGTGGTCAAGGCGTCGACCGGGCTCGGACTCGGCATCATCGCCGAGGGCCGGGTGGTCGCCGGTCACCTGGGCGCCGCCGGCGAGATCGGGCACACCAAGGTCGACAGCGCCGCCGGCCTGCCGTGCCGCTGCGGCGACACCGGCTGCCTCGAGACGGTCGCCGGCGGCTGGTCCCTGGTCAACCGGATGAGCGAGGCCGGCCGGCCGATCTCCCACGTGCGCGAGCTGACCGCGATGGCGGTCGCCGGAGACCCCGAGGCCAAGCAGCTGCTGCGCGAGAGCGGCCGCCGGCTCGGCGAGCCGCTCGCGGTCGCGATCAACCTCCTCAACCCCCAGGCCGTCGTGATCGGCGGCGACATGGCCGCCGCCTTCGACGTCTACTCGGCCGGGGTGCGCGAGAGCGTCTACGCCCGGGCATCGGCCATCGCCACCCGCGAGCTGCGGATCCTCCCCTCGACCTTCGGCGACCGCGCCGGCGTCGTCGGCTGCGCGGCGATGGCGCTGGACCAGGTCCTCAGCGCCACCGCCGTGCAGGCCCGGCTCCAGGCCTGAGCGCCGGAGCCGGGGTCGATCACCGCAGCAGGAACAGGGCCGAGACCTCCGATCCGTCCACGGTCGCGACGGTGACCTGGTAGCAGCTGCCCCTGCGTCGCGGGGTCCGCCAGCTGTACTGGAACTCCCCGTCCGCGTAGGTCAGCTCCGTCCCGCCGGTGGTCGTCGTCTCGACCGCGTCCGTCGGAGCCCCGGTGTCGCAGGCGACCTCGCGGGTCGAGAGCCCGTCGACGGCGGACAGCGCGGTCAGCTCCGTGTCGCCGGCGAACACCTCGAACTTCAGCGGCACCGTCGACCCGGCCCGGACCGTGTTGACCACACCGTCCATGTCGACCGGCCGGTAGAAGCCGGCGATCCGCCACGGGGTCACCGTGTAGGTGACCTGCTCGGTTGTCCGGTTGCCCGCGACGTCGGTAGCCGACGCGGTCAGGGTGTGGGTGCCCACCCGGGTCTGGTAGCCGACGACGGTGCAGTCGCCCGGACCCGAGTCGGCGTCGGCCGCCGTGCAGGTCGGAGCTGCCGGGACCGAGCCGAAGGTGTAGCTCGCCCCGTCGGTGATGGCGCCCTGCCAGGAGAGCGCCGGGGCGGTGTCGTCGACCTGCACCGGCAGCGCCCAGACCTCGCTCCACTGCAGGTTGGTCCCCTGCGCGCGGTACTCGACGTCGTAGCTCCCGGCCGGCAGACCGACCGGTCCGTCGTACGACGTCCAGCCGCCCTCGGGCAGGCGGTACTCCAGGCGCGCGATCGTGGCGTCGCCGGTCAGCGTCAGGGCGGCGCCGGCGCCGTACCAGCCGTCGGACCCGGCGTGGGAGACGGACGCCTCCGGCGTCGCGCCCTCGTAGACCAGGGGATCGACCGAGCTCAGGGTCGGGACGACCTTCCTGATGGTCCCGTCGGCGTCGAAGTGCAGCCGGTCGATGGTCGTCTCCCGGTGGGTGCCGTCGCCGCCGGCCGCATCGAAGGTGGGCAGCGCGAACCGGTGGTAGGCGATGTACCAGTCGTCGGTGCCGGGCACCTGGACGATCGAGCTGTGACCGGTCGCCAGGATGCCCTGGGAGGCGTCCTTCTCGAGGATCAGGCCACGGTAGGTCCACGGTCCGTCGATGCTGTCGGAAGTCGCGTAGCCGACCCGGTAGTCGGGCGAGCCGGTGTCGTCGATGGAGTACGTCAGGTAGTAGACGCCCTCGCGGTAGTTGACGAACGCGCCCTCGCGGAAGCCGGTCAGTCCGCCGATCCGCCGGATCGTCGACTGCTTGATCGACACCATGTCGTCGGCGAGCTCGGCGTAGACGGGTGAACCGTTGCCCCAGAACAGGTAGTACCTGCCGGTGCGCGGGTCCTGCACCGCGGCGGGGTCGATCGCCTGCCCCGAGGTCACCGCCTCGTTGTTGAGGATCATCGCGGTGGGCTGCGCCACGAACGGGCCCTCCGGGCTGTCGGCGACGGCGACCCCGATCGTCTTGCGGTTGTAGGTCGGGTTGTGCCCGGAGAAGTAGAAGTAGTACTTCCCGTCCCGCTCGATGATCGTCGGCGCCCACGCGTTGCCGGTCGCCCAGGGCACGTCGCCGTTGGCGCCGTCGAGCGTGAGGATCGGCTCCGCCGACCGTTCCCAGTCGACGAGGTCGGTCGACGTCCAGACGTAGAACTCCTTGCCGCCCCAGCCGGCGTAGCCGTCGGTCGTGGCGTAGATGTAGTAGGTGTCGCCGAAGCGGACGATGTTCGGGTCGGCGTACAGACCCGGCAGCACCGGCGACCGCAGCTCGACCGCCCGCACGGTCCAGGCCCGGGTCGTGCCGCCCGCCGCGGTGACGGTGACGGTCCGCGGCGAGCTGTAGTCGGCCGGACCGTCGGCGTCGACGGCGGAGCCCGAGACGACGGTGTACGTCGGGTCCAGCGCCGTCAGGTCGGTGCCGGGCTCGACCGGGAGGGTCACCGTCGAGGTGGCTGCGTCGACCAGCGCCGGCGCGGCCAGGGCGTCCAGCTGCACGCCGGTGATCGCGGTCGGGTCCGCGGCGAGGTCGCTGACCTCGGCGGCCGTCAGTGCCCGGTTGTAGATGCGGAAGTCGCGCACCTTGCCCTTGAGGTAGCGGTCGCCGTTGTAGACCGAGCGCCCGATGTAGTTGGCGGTGGTGCGCCCGTCGCCGATGTCGCCCGGCGCGATCGTGACGTCGGTCCTCTGGCCGACCTTGACGCCGTCGAGGTAGAGCGTGGCCGTGCCGCCGGGGGTGAGCGTGTACGTCAGCGCCCTCCAGGCACCCCGGGCCAACGCGGACCCCGACGCCACCGTCTGCTCGGTCGTCCAGTTCCCGGTCGCGATCGAGGTCCGGTAGTTGTTGCCGGTGGTGAACAGGTAGCCGTTGCCGGTCCCGCCGCCGTCGGTGTTGCCCAGGCCCCAGATGAAGTACGGCGTCGGCTGGCTCGGGTCGAGCCAGACCTCCGTCGACACCGTGATCGCGTCGAGGCCGGCCATCATGTCGTCGGGCAGCCGCACGTGCCCGTTGGTGCCGCCGAGGTCGAGCCCGCCGGCGGCCCAGCTGGCGTCGCCGCTGACGGTGGCGTCGTAGCCGTGGCCGGTGGCGTCGGTCGCGATCGACCCGCTCGTCTCGTCGAGCGGGTAGTGCGCGACCAGCCCGTTCTCGTCACCGACCACGGGGGTCGGCGGCTCCGGGACCACGATGCCCTCGCGCAGCTTCGCCAGCTCCGCGGCGGTGACGGGGATGACGGTGCCGTGCCGCGGGCTCGCGGGCAGGTTGTAGTCGTCGGCCACCTGCCAGTCCGGGGCCTCGAGGTCGTCGGTACCGAGCGGGATGTAGCCGCGGCCGCCGTACTCGTCGACGAAGAGGTAGTACGGCGAACCCGACGTGTCGCCCGGGTTGGCCTTGAACACCGTCGGCCCCTCGACCGCCGAGGTCCCGGCGTCGCGGCCGATGCACGCGTCCATGAACGCCCAGGACGGGTCGCCCGGGAGGTCGACGGCGGTGAGCGAGTCGGCCTTCTCCTGGATGATGTCGGAGCAGCCGGTGCCGCCGCCGCCCTCGTCCTTGGTGAACCGGTAGTAGGAGCCGTTCTCCTTGATCACGGTCGAGTCGATCCGCGAGTCGCCACGGTCCTGCCAGATCCTGGCCTCGCTGAAGGTCACGAAGTCGCGGGTGGTGGCGTAGAGCATCCGGTTGTAGGTGTTGCCGGTGTGGTCGGTGTCGCTCTCGGCGTAGAGCTTCGACGCCCAGAAGACGACGTACTGCTGCAGGGCGTCGTCCCAGTAGGCCTCCGGCGCCCAGGTGTTGCCGGCGGTCGGCGGTGACACCAGGACGTGCCGCTGGGCGGACCAGGTGACCAGGTCGGTCGACTCCCAGACCTCGAGGTAGCGGCTGCCGGTGCGCTGCGCGCGGTCCCAGTTGCCGTTGCGGCCGATGGAGAGGTCGGTGGCGATCAGGTAGAACCGGTCGCCCTCCGGGGAGCGGATGAGGAACGGGTCACGCAGCCCCATCTCGCCCAGCGTGGACTCGAGCAGCGGCCGGCCCTCGTTCAGCTCGTCCCACTCCAGGGCGTCGTTGCCGCGGCTCGCGGCGAAGTAGATCTTCTCGCCCGCGATGGAGTTGCCCGTGAAGTAGCTGAAGGCGTAGCCCTCGTACGCCGCCGGGGCGGGCGCCTCGCGCACGGTGAGCTCGATCGGGCGAGTGGCCGACGCGGCGCCGACGGTGACCGTGGCGGTCACCGTGACGGTGGCGTCCCCGGCGCCGGGCTCGGGCCGGGTGACGATGCCGTCGGGGGAGACGACGTCGGGAGCGGAGGACGCCCAGCTCACCGTCGAGCCGTGCAGGCCCGAGGTCGGCATGGTCAGGTGGCCGCGGACGTCGTCGGCGTGCACCAGCTCGAGCGCTGCCGCCGCGGCGTCCGCCTTGTCCTGGTCGCCCTCCTCGGGCAGGACGGTGGCCGCAAAGCTCCTCGTCTCGGTGCCGGAGCCCCGGGTCAGCGTGGCCGTGAGCGTGACGTCCGCCGGGCCCTCGAGGGCGCCCGGCCGGGTGACGACGCCGGTGCTGCTGATGACGGCCGGGTCGCTGGACGCCCAGGTGATCGCCGAGCCGTACGCCCCGCTCGCCGGGAGGACGAGGTCGCCGGTGACGGCCGAGAGGTCGCCCAGGTCGAGTGCGTCCGCGTCGGCGGCGAGCCGGTTGGCGTCGGTGAGCGAGATCTCCGCGACCTCGCTCGACGTGAGCGCCCGGTCGTAGATGCGGAAGTTCCTGATCTTGCCCTTGAGGCTGTTGTCGCTGGCGTAGTTGCTCTCGCCGAGCAGGTTGTTGGTGGTCATCCCGCCGCCGATGTCGCGGGGCAGCACGCTCACGGCGGTGTTCTCGCCGACCAGGACCCCGTCCTCGAACAAGCGGCCGGTGGTGCCGTCCTGGGTGTAGGTGACCGTCTTCCAGACGCCGCGCGCGAGGTTGCCGCCGGAGGTGCGCGCGGTGACCTTCTCCCCGGACCAGTTCGTCGGCGTCGCCGCGGCGCGGAACGCGTTGCCGCTGACCATGAGGTAGCCGGTCCCGGAGGCCGACGACGCGGTGTTGCCCAGGCCCCAGATGAAGTAGGGGTTGGCCTGGGTGTTCTCGATGAGGACGTCGACCGAGACGGTCACCGCGGAGAGCCCGGCGAGGAGGTTGTTCGGCAGCTTCACGTGGTCGTCGACGCCGTCGAGGGCCAGCCCGGTGGCGCCGGTCCAGCTGCCGCCACCGACGAGCGTGCCGTTGCGCCCGTGCCCGGAGCTGTCCGTCACCACGGTCCCCGAGGCCTGGTCCAGCTCGTAGTGCAGCAGCAGGCCGTCGGTCACCTCCGCTGCCGTGCCCGGCGCGGTCGGCACCAGCGTGGTGCCGAGAAGAGCGAGGGCCGTCGCCAGCAACAGGCGCAGCAGGGGCAGTGGTGTGGCTGAGGACATCAGACTCTCCCTCGAATGTGAGCGCTAACACTCGTACTGTGACCGGCGCCACACGCTTCGTCAATCCCTAGAGAGATTTGGGCCATGGCGCGAGACGCCGAACGGCACACCGATGTGAGCGCGCCCCATTTCCGCGCCCCGGCCCTACCATGGCGCCATGCCGCAGCAACCTCCGCTGCGTGCCGGGGCGGCGCGCAACCCCAGCATGGCCGACGTCGCGCAACGCGCCGGCGTCTCCCACCAGACCGTCTCGCGGGTCCTGAACGAGTCGCCCCTGGTCAAGGACGACACCCGCGAGCGGGTGGTGGCCGCGATCCGGGAGCTGGGCTACCGCCGCAACAACGCGGCCCGGATGCTCGCCACCAACCGGTCCGGGCGGATCGGGATGGTGTCGGCCCACCTCGCCCTGCACGGGCCGAGCATGATCGCCACCGCGGTCCAGGGGGCCGGGCACGAGGCGGGCTACCAGGTGTCCGCGATCGGGCTGCTCGAGATCTCCGAGGAGTCCCTCCGGGACGCGGTCGACCGACTCCTCGACCAGGCGGTCGAGGCGATCGTCGTCGCGGTCGCGCACCGTGACGCGATCCACGTCGTGCGGGGCCTGTCGCTCCCGATCCCGGTCGTGCTGGTGCAGGGCGTGACCGCGGGCGAGCCGATGGCGGCCGGCATCGACCAGCACGCCGGCGCCCTCCTCGCCACCGAGCACCTGCTGGACCTCGGCCACCGCAGCGTCGCCCACGTCAGCGGTCCCCTGGACTGGATCGAGGCCACCCAGCGCCGGCTCGGCTGGCGGCACGCGCACGACCACCGCGACCTGCTGCCGGGTCCCGAGATCGAGGGCGACTGGTCGGCGGCGAGCGGCTACGAGGCCGGGACCCGGATCGGGCACAGCGACGACGTCACGGCCGTGTTCGTCGCCAACGACACCATGGCGCTCGGGGTGCTCAAGGCGCTGCACGAGTGCGGGCGACGGGTGCCCGAGGACGTCAGCGTCGTCGGGTTCGACAACATCCCGGAGGCGGCGTACTTCTGGCCGGCGATCACCACCGTCGACCAGCAGTTCTCCGACCTCGGCCGGCTCGCGGTCGACCTGACGGTGCGGGCGCTCGAGGGCGACGAGGCGCCTGCCGCCACGCTGCTCCGCCCGGAGCTCGTCGTCCGGGCCTCGAGTGCACCCCCTCCCGAGTAGCGGGATGTTAACGTTCACACCATGGGATCGGCCGCTTCGCAGTCCGTGGTCATCGGCAGTGCTCCGGGTCCCGAGCTCCACCTGCTGAGGTACGGCGCGACCATCCACCGCCTCGTCGTCACCGGAGGCGACGGCGTGCGCCGCGACGTCAGCGTCGGCCTGCCGGGTGTGCCCGAGCTGCGGGCGTCGTCGGACTACCTCGGTGGGACGATCGGCCGCTACGCCAACCGGATCGCCGGTGGCCGGTTCGAGCTCGACGGCGACCAGGTGGAGCTGGCGACCCACGACCGGGGCAACCACCTGCACGGCGGCCCCGACGGCTTCGACCGCCGGACCTGGGACGTCGTGTCCCACGACGCCCGTGAGGTGCGGCTGCGGCTGGTGAGCCCCGACGGCGACCAGGGTTTTCCGGGCGAGTGCACGGCCGAGGCGACCTTCACGGTCGGCAGCGACGCCGTCTCGCTCGAGCTCACGGCGGTGACCACCCGGCCGACCGTGGTGAACCTGACCAGTCACGTCTACCTCAACCTCGAGGGCGGCGGTTCGGTCGACGACCACCTCCTCGAGGTGCCCGCGTCGGCCTACACGCCGGTCGATGCGACGGGCATCCCGGGCGCCGGCCACGCTCCCGTGGACGGGACGCCGTTCGACCTCCGGGTCCCGGCCCGGGTCGGCGGCATCGTCCGCGACAGACACGACCAGGTCGCGCAGGCGAGCGGGATCGACCACAACCTGGTCGTCGACGGCGAGGGCTGGCGAGCGGTGGCCGTGCTGTCGTCGGCGCGGACCCGGACCCGCATGGAGCTGTGGTCCGACCAGCCGTGCCTGCAGGTCTACACCGGCAACTTCCTCGACGGCTCGACGCTGTCACGCGAGGGCCGGCTGCTGCGCCAGGGCGACGGCATCGCGCTGGAGCCGCAGCTGGCGCCGGACTCACCCAACCATCCGGAGTGGCCGTCGGCGGTCCTGCGACCCGGCGAGCGGTACCGCTCACGGATGGCCTGGGTCTTCACGCCGATGACATCGGTCGAGCGATAGCCGCGCGACAGCCGAGAAACGACAGGGAGCGCAGATGGAGCAGCGAATGATCAGCCGGTGGGGCCGGGAGGTGTCGGCGGTCGGGCTCGGCACGTGGCAGCTCGGGGCGGACTGGGGCGACGTGTCGGAGGCCGAGGCCACGGCGGTGCTGGAGGCCAGCGTCGAGTCGGGCGTGACGTTCTTCGACACGGCCGACGTCTACGGCGACGGGCGGAGCGAGCAGCTCATCGGCGAGTTCCTCCGCAGTCACGACGGCATCACCGTGGCCACCAAGATGGGCCGTCGCGCCGAGCAGGTCCCGGAGAGCTACACCTTGGCGAGGTTCCGCGAGTGGACGGACCGCTCGCGCCGCAACCTCGGCGTCGACACCCTCGACCTGGTCCAGCTGCACTGTCCGCCGACGGCCACGATCGACGACGACGCGACGTACGACGCGCTCGACACGCTGGTCGCCGACGGTGTGATCGCGGCCTACGGGGTGAGTGTCGAGACCGCCGCCCAGGCGCTCAGCGCCATCGCCCGACCGGGCGTCGCCACCGTCCAGATCATCCTCAACGCCTTCCGGCTCAAGCCGCTGGACGCGGTGCTCCCAGCCGCAGCCGATGCCGGGGTCGGCATCATTGCGCGGGTCCCGCTCGCGTCCGGCCTCCTCAGCGGCCGGTACGACGAGCACACCACCTTCGCCGCCGACGACCACCGCGCCTACAACCGCGACGGCAGTGCGTTCGACGTCGGCGAGACGTTCTCCGGGGTGGACTACGCGGCCGGGGTGGCTGCGGCCCGGGAGTTCTCCCGACTGGTCGCCGACCACGGCCCACCGGGCGCCACGCCCGCCCAGGTCGCGCTCGCCTGGGTCGTGCAGCAGGCCGGGGTCAGCACGGTCATCCCGGGAGCGCGCAACCCCGGTCAGGCCCGGGCGAACGCGGCCGCGGGCGCGCTGCCGACGCTGGCGCCGGAGCTGGTCGACGGAGTACGCCGGATCTACGACGCCTCGTTCCGAGCCGCGATCCACGACCGCTGGTAGCCCTCGGGGCGGCGTGCGCCGCCCGTGGGGTGAGCGTTCACATTTCTTTGGGATTCTTTGCCCAGGGGCCTTGACGATCGGGAATGTTAACGCTCACACTAACTCATCGTGACACCCGTCACAGGGCGATGAAGCCCGAGGATGTGGAGGAAACCAGTGGTGAAGAAGACCGTGACCGCCGCCAGCATGCTCCTCGTGAGCGTGGCCGCCCTGGCCGGCTGCAGCGACTCCGACGCGAGCGGAGACGACGACAAGATCGTGATGGGGTTCGCCCAGGTCGGTGCCGAGAGCGGCTGGCGCACGGCGAACACCGAGTCCATCAAGGAATCCGCGGAGGAGGCCGGCTTCGAGCTCAAGTTCTCGGACGCGCAGGGCAAGCAGGAGAACCAGATCAAGGCGATCCGGTCCTTCATCCAGCAGAAGGTCGACGTGATCGCCTTCAGCCCGGTCGTCGAGACCGGCTGGGACGCCGTCCTGCAGGAGGCCAAGCGCGCCAACATCCCGGTGATCCTCACCGACCGCGCGGTCGACAGCGAGGACACGTCGCTCTACGAGACCTTCCTCGGCTCCGACTTCGTGCTCGAGGGCGAGAAGGCCGGCGAGTGGCTGGTCGAGAACGCCGCTGACTCCGACGTCGACGGTGACGGCGACATCAACGTGGTGCAGCTCGAGGGCACCACCGGCGCCGCTCCCGCGATCGACCGGGCCGAGGGCTTCGCCAGCGCGATCGCCGCCGACCCCGCGATCGAGGTCACCGCGTCCCAGACCGGCGACTTCACCCGTGACGGTGGCAAGCAGGTCATGGAGTCGTTCCTCAACTCCGAGGACGGGATCGACGTGGTGTTCGCGCACAACGACGACATGGGTCTCGGCGCGATCGAGGCGATCGAGGCCGCCGGCCTCGAGCCCGGCGTGGACGTCAAGATCATCACCGTCGACGCCGTCCACGACGGGATGGAGGCGCTCGCCGAGGGCAAGATCAACTTCATCGTCGAGTGCAACCCGCTGCTCGGGCCGCAGCTGATGGAGCTGGCCGAGCAGGTCCTCGACGACGAGGAGGTCCCCGAGCGGGTCGTCACCGAGGAGACCACCTTCACCCAGGAGCAGGCCATCGAGGTGCTTCCCGACCGGAAGTACTGAGCCGGCCGCCGACGCGCCCCCAGCGCGTCCTGCCACCGCGCGCCCGGCGCCATCGCGCCGGGCGCGCGGTCCGACGAGGAGGATGGGATGACGCACACCCAGGAGCAGGTGGTGACCGTGCGACCGGAACCGAGCCAGCAGCCGGTGGTCGAGATGCGCGACATCTCCATCACGTTCGGCACCGTGTCCGCGTTGGACCGGGTCTCGATGCGGCTCTTCCCCGGTGAGGTGCACGCCCTGATGGGTGAGAACGGCGCCGGCAAGTCGACCTTGATCAAGGCGTTGACGGGCGTCTACACGATCGACGCCGGGACCATCGTCGTCGGCGGCGAGGAGCACGAGTTCCACACGCCGGCCGCCGCCCAGGCCGCCGGGATCAGCACCGTCTACCAAGAGGTCAACCTCGTCCCCAACCTCACGGTCGCCGAGAACATGCTGCTGGGGCGCGAGCCCCGGCGCTTCGGCGCGATCAACGTGCGGGCCATGAACCGCCGGGCCCGGCAGACGCTCGAGCGGCTCGGCCTCGACGTCAACCCGGGATCGCTCCTCGGCGACCACCCGATCGCCGTCCAGCAGCTGGTGGCCATCGCCCGCGCGGTCGACGTCGACGCCCGGGTGGTGATCCTCGACGAGCCGACGTCCAGCCTCGACGCCGACGAGGTCGAGAAGCTGTTCGACGTGATGCGCCGACTGCGCGAGCACGGCGTCGCGATCGTCTTCGTCTCCCACTTCCTGGACCAGATCTACGAGATCGCCGACCGGATGACCATCCTGCGCAACGGCCGTCTCGTCGAGGAGCGGATGGTCGCCGAGACCAGCCAGCTCGAGCTGGTCCGGCTCATGATCGGGCGCGAGCTCGAGGTTCTCGAGCGGCTCGACCGCGACCAGCGCCAAGCGGCCGTCAGCAGCGAGACGCCCGTGCTCAAGGCGGTCGGGTTGAGCCGGAAGGGGTCGCTGGAGGCCACCGACCTGACCCTCTACGAGGGCGAGGTCGTCGGCGTCGCCGGGCTCCTCGGCTCGGGGCGCACCGAGCTGGCCCGCCTGCTCTTCGGCGCCGACACGGCCGACCACGGCGAGCTCGAGGTGCGCAGCTCCCGGCGCCGGCTGCGGAGCCCGCGGCACGCCATCGACCGCAAGATGGCGTTCTCCAGCGAGGACCGGAAGGCCGAGGGCGTCATCGGCGACCTCACCGTCGCCGACAACATGCTGCTCGCGCTGCAGGCGTCGCGCGGGTGGCTGCGGCCGATCCCGCAGGCGACCCGGGCGCGGCTGGTGCGCGACTACATCCAGGCGCTCGACATCCGGCCCGCCGACCCCGACGCCCTGATGCGCAACCTCTCCGGCGGCAACCAGCAGAAGGTGCTGCTCGCCCGGTGGCTGATCACCGATCCCGACGTACTCATCCTCGACGAGCCGACGCGCGGCATCGACATCGGCGCCAAGACCCAGATCCAGACCCTGGTCGCCGACCTCGCGGCCAAGGGGATGGCCGTGGTGTTCATCTCCGCCGAGCTCGAGGAGGTCCTGCGGCTCAGCCACCGGGTGGTGGTCATGCGGGACCGGCGCAAGATCCGGGAGCTCCCGAACGACGACGTGAGCGTCAGCGACGTCCTGGAGATCATCGCGGGCGAGGCCCGCCAGACCGAGGAGGGAACGGCGTGACCGACACTCTCGACCGGGCGCCCGCCCCTGAGCGCGGCGCCGCCCGGCCCGGCCTGGCCGGCCGGTTGCTCGGCCACCAGCTGCTCTGGCCGGTCCTCGCGATCATCGTCATGCTGGTCATCGACGTCATCGCCAACCCGTCGTTCCTCGACGTGCGGATCCAGGACGGGCACCTCTACGGCAACGTCATCGACATCGCGCGCAACAGCGCGCCGGTCATGCTCGTGGCGCTCGGCATGACCCTGGTCATCGCCACCCGCGGGATCGACCTGTCCGTCGGTGCGGTCGCCGCCATCGCGGCCGCCGTGGCGTGCACGCGGATCGTCGAGTCCGCCGACGAGGGCGCCGCGTCCGCCACGATCCTCGCCAGTACGACGGCGCTCGCGGTCTGCGTCCTGCTGGGGGTGTGGAACGGCTTCCTGGTCTCCGTGCTGGGCATCCAGCCGATCATCGCGACGCTGGTGCTGATGGTCGCCGGGCGCGGGCTCGCCATGCTGATCACCGACGGCCAGATCACCACGCCGACCAACGACACCTTCTCCAACCTGGCGTCGGGCTTCGTGCTCGGCCTCCCGATCGCGTTCCTCATCGCGCTGGGGATGGTCGCACTGACGGCCGTGCTGACCCGCCGCACCGCGCTCGGCATGCTGATCGAGGCGGTCGGCATCAACCCGGACGCCAGCCGGCTGGCCGGGGTCCGGGCGCGCACCATCACCTGGACGGTCTACGTCTTCGGAGCGGTGTGCGCCGGACTGGCGGGCCTGATCATCGCCGCCAACACCAACTCGGTGAACGCGAACAGCCTCGGCCTCTGGATCGAGCTGGACGCGATCCTGGCGGTCGTCATCGGAGGCACTGCGCTGACCGGCGGGCGGTTCTCCCTCGCCGGCACCGTCGTCGGGGCGCTGCTGATCGCCACCCTGGTCCGCACCATCCCGAGCATCGGGATCCCGTCGGAGGCCAACTACCTCTTCAAGGCGTTCGTCGTGATCCTCGTCTGCCTGCTCCAGTCACCGCGTGCCCGAGCCGCCCTCCGCGTCCGCGGTCGTCGGGGCGCCCAGCCGAAGGCGGTCGCCGCATGAGCGCCACCATCGCCGTCCCGAACCCCTCGGTGTGGGACCGGGTCCGCACCTACTCGCCGTCGCGTCGCTACCTGCCGGTCGTCGCCACGTTCGCGCTGTTCATCGGCATGTTCGGCGCCGGCGGCATCCGGTACGAGGGGTTCACCGACCCGCAGGTGTTCCTGAGCCTGCTGCTCGACAACTCCTTCCTGATCGTGCTCGCGGTCGGGATGACGTTCGTGATCCTCAGCGGCGGCATCGACCTGTCGGTGGGATCGGTCGTCGCGCTGTCCACGATGATCGCCGCGAAGACGCTCGAGATGGGCTGGTCGCCGTACCTCTCGATGGTGACGGTGCTGGTCGTCGGGACGCTGCTCGGGACGTTGATGGGGCTGCTCATCCACTACCTCGACATCCAGCCGTTCATCGCGACGCTCGCGGGGCTCTTCCTCGCCCGCGGCCTGACCTACCTGATCAGCACCGAGTCGATCCCCATCACCGACGCGACGTTCACCGAGCTGGCCTTCGCCTCGATCACGCTCCCCGGCGGCTACTACACGACCTGGACCGTCGTGGTCGCCCTCGCGACCGTGGTCGTGGCCGCCGCGGTCCTGGCCAGGACCCGCTTCGGGCGCACCGTCTACGCCGTGGGCGGCAACGAGGCCTCGGCGATGCTGATGGGCCTGCGGGTCGCCGCGGTGAAGGTGGGTGTCTACGCGATCAGCGGGTTCTGCGCCGCGCTCGGCGGCCTGCTGTTCGGTCTCTACACGCTGTCGGGCTACAGCCTGCACGCGGTCGGCATGGAGCTCGACGCGATCGCGGCGGTGGTGATCGGCGGGACGCTGCTCACCGGCGGCCGTGGGTTCGTGGTCGGATCGCTGCTCGGCGTGCTCGTGCTCGGCACGATCCAGACGTTCATCTCCTTCGACGGCACCCTCAACTCCTGGTGGACCCGGATCGTGATCGGCGCGCTGCTGCTGGTGTTCGTCGTCGTCCAGCGGCTGATGACCCGGCGGCAGACATGAGTGACCTCAACGGTCGGACGCCGGTGATGGCCGACGTCGCGCGGCTCGCCGGCGTCTCCCACCAGACCGTGTCCCGGGTCGTCAACGGCCAGACCAACCTGCGGCCGGCGACCCGCGACCGGGTCCTGGAGGCGATCCGGCAGCTCGGCTACCGGCCGAACACCGCGGCCCGGAGCCTGGTCACCCGCCGTTCCGGGACGATCGGTGTGATCGGCTCCAAGAGCGGCTTCTGGGGTCCCAGCACGGTCCACCGCGCCATCCAGGCCGCGGGTCGTGAGGCCGGCTACTTCGTCAGCTCGGCCAACCTGCAGAGCCTCACCCGCGCCGAGTTCACCGACGCCATGAACCACCTGCGCGACCAACACGTCGAGGGGATCGTGCTGATCGCCGCGACCGACGACGCCGTCGATGCCGCCCGGACCCAGGTCGACCAGGGCGTCCCGGTCGTCGTCGTGGAGGGCGACCAGGCCAAGGCGCCGTGGACGGTCGGCGTCGACCAGGTCGCCGGGGCCGAGCTCGGCACCCGGCACCTCATCGAGCTCGGGCACCGCGACGTGCTCCACCTCGCCGGCCCGACGTCGTGGACCGAGGCCCGGGCGCGGCTGCGGGGCTACCGCAACGCCATGTACGCCGCGGGGCTGCGTCCCTCGCGCCAGATCCAGGGCGACTGGTCGGCGCGCAGCGGCTACGAGGCAGGCCGCGAGGTAGCGAGCCGCGACGACGTCACCGCGGTCTTCTGCGCCAACGACCAGATGGCGCTCGGGCTGCTGCTGTCGCTGTCCGAGGCCGGACGATCGGTGCCGGGCGACATCAGCGTCGTCGGGTTCGACGACATCCCCGAGGCGGCGTACCTCATCCCGCCGCTCACCACCGTCCGGCAGGACTTCGCCGCGGTCGGCCGGCGCGCGATCGAGATCCTGCGCGCCGCGATCGCCGACGACCCCACGCCCGACCGGTTGATCAGCCCCGAGCTGGTCGTGCGGTCCAGCAGCGTCCCACCCAGAGGAGCGGAAGCCTGATGCAGGAGCAGTACGTCGTCGGCGTCGACTTCGGGACCCTGTCGGGTCGCGCCGTCGTGGTCCGGGTCTCGGACGGCGCCGAGCTCGCCTCGGCCGTCCATCCCTACGCCCACGCCGTCATCGAGGACCGGCTGCCGGGCAGCGGTCGACCGCTGCCGCCGGAGTGGGCGCTGCAGGTGCCGGACGACNGGTCGGCATCGCGACCGACTTCACCGCGTGCACGATGATCCCGACGCTCGCCGACGGC
Source organism: Nocardioides pelophilus (assembly GCF_014180685.1). Taxonomy (GTDB): domain Bacteria; phylum Actinomycetota; class Actinomycetes; order Propionibacteriales; family Nocardioidaceae; genus Nocardioides; species Nocardioides pelophilus. The sequence continues at coordinate 23,443 of NZ_JACEHF010000023.1, forward strand.
ACCCCGCTCTGCGAGCTCGACGGCCTGCGCGACCGGCCGCACGCCTACGTCAAGCTGTGGAAGCACCACGCGGCGCAGCCGCACGCCGACCGGATCAACGCGCTCGCGGCGGAGCGGGGCGAGTCCTGGCTGCCGAGGTACGGCGGGCTCATCTCCTCGGAGTGGGAGTTCGCCAAGGGGCTCCAGCTCTTCGAGGAGGACCGCGAGGTCTACGACCGGATGGAGCGGTGGGTCGAGGCCGCCGACTGGATCGTGTGGCAGCTGTGCGGCAGCTACGTCCGCAACGCCTGCACGGCGGGCTACAAGGGGATCCTCCAGGACGGCTCCTACCCGTCCGTCGACTACCTCGAGGCGCTCTCCCCGGGCTTCGGCCGCTTCGTGGCCGACAAGCTCGACCAGCCGATCGGCCGGCTCGGCGACCGCGCCGGCGGTCTCACCGCCGAGGCCGCCGCGTGGACCGGTCTGCCGGAGGGGATCGCGGTCGCGGTCGGCAACGTCGACGCGCACGTGACCGCTCCGGCCGCCCAGGCCGTCGGCCCGGGCCAGATGGTCGCCATCATGGGCACGTCCACGTGCCACGTCATGAACGCCGAGGTGCTGCGCGAGGTCCCCGGAATGTGCGGCGTGGTCGAGGGCGGGATCGTCGCCGGCAGCTGGGGCTACGAGGCCGGCCAGAGCGGTGTGGGCGACATCTTCGGCTGGTTCACCGAGTCGTCGGTGCCGTCGTCGTACGCCGAAGCGGCCGCGGCCGCCGGCGGGGACCTGCACCAGCACCTGACCCGGCTCGCCGCCGCGCAGGAGGTGGGGGAGCACGGCCTGGTCGCCCTCGACTGGCACAGCGGCAACCGGTCGGTGCTCGTCGACCACGAGCTGTCCGGTCTCGTCGCCGGGCTGACCCTCGCGACGCGTCCGGAGGACGTCTACCGCGCGCTGCTGGAGGCGACCGCGTTCGGGACCCGCGTGATCGTCGAGACGTTCCGCGACAGCGGCGTCCCGGTCGAGGAGTTCGTCGTCGCGGGCGGGTTGGCCAAGAACGCGCTGCTGATGCAGATCTACGCCGACGTCACCCGGCTGCCGCTGTCGGTGATCGACTCCGAGCAGGGTCCCGCCCTCGGCTCCGCGATCCACGCCGCCGTCGCGGCCGGCGCCTACCCCGACGTCCCGACCGCCGCGAAGTCGATGGGCAAGGTCCGGCGCGGCGTCCACCAGCCGGACGAGGCGCGGGCGGCGGCGTACGACGAGCTGTTCGCCGAGTACCTCGCCCTGCACGACCACTTCGGGCGGGCCGCCACCACGATGCGCCGGCTGAAAGCCGTCCGGCGGCGCGCGGTGGCGCGCCGGCGCGGCGAGACCGAGGGGAGTGTCCGGTGACCGTCGTCAGCGACGTGAGCGAGACCATCGCAGGACTGCGGCGCGAGGTCTGCGCCCTCCACGAGCAGCTCGTCCGCTACCAGCTGGTCGTCTGGACGGCCGGCAACGTGTCGGCGCGGGTCCCCGGCCACGACCTGATGGTCATCAAGCCCAGCGGGGTCGACTACGACGCGCTCACCCCCGAGAACATGGTGGTCTGCGACCTGCAGGGGCGGGTCGTCGAGGGCGACCACGCGCCGTCGTCGGACACCGAGGCGCAGGCCTACGTCTACCGCCACCTGCCCCACGTGGGCGGCGTGGTCCACACGCACTCGTCGTACGCCGTCGCCTGGGCTGCCCGCGCGGAACCGATCCCGTGCGTCACGACCATGTGCGCCGACGAGTTCGGCGGCGACATCCCCGTCGGGCCGTTCGCGATCATCGGCGACGACTCGATCGGCCGCGGGATCGTGGACACCCTGCGCGAGAGCCGCTCGCCCGCCGTACTCATGCAGAACCACGGCGTCTTCGCCATCGGGCCGAACGCCAAGGCGGCGGTCAAGGCAGCGGTGATGTGCGAGGACGTCGCCCGCTCGGTGCACCTGGCTCGCCAGCTCGGCGACCCGGTGCCGATCGACCGACGGCACGTGGATGCCCTCCACGACCGTTACCAGAACGCCTACGGGCAGCACTGAAAGGAACCCATGTCCGACAACACCCCCGAGGTCTGGTTCCTGACCGGGAGCCAGTCGCTCTACGGGCCGGAGACGCTGGACCAGGTCGCCGCGCAGTCGCAGGAGATCGCCCGTCGGCTCGACGGTGCCTCCGGCGTACCGGTCGAGGTCGTCTGGAAGCCGGTGCTCCTCGACGCGGGCTCGATCCACCGCCAGATCCTCGAGGCCAACAGCGCCCCGGACTGCGTGGGCGTGATCGCGTGGATGCACACGTTCTCGCCGGCGAAGATGTGGATCGCCGGGCTCGACGCGCTGCAGAAGCCGCTGCTCCACCTGCACACGCAGGCCGGCATGGAGCTGCCGTGGTCGACCATCGACATGGACTTCATGAACCTCAACCAGGCCGCCCACGGCGACCGGGAGTTCGGCTACATCCAGTCCCGTCTCGGTGTCCCGCGCAAGACGGTCGCCGGGCACGTCGACAACCCCGCGGTCCAGCGCCGGGTCGCCGACTGGGCGCGCGCGGCGCTCGGCCGTGCCGAGCTGCGCGACCTCCGGCTGGCCCGCTTCGGCGACAACATGCGCGACGTCGCGGTCACCGAGGGCGACAAGGTCGAGGCCCAGCTCCGGTTCGGGGTCTCGGTCAACACCTACGGCGTCAACGACCTGGTCGCGGTCGTGGACGCCGTCGGCGACGAGGAGATCGACAAGCTGGTCGAGGAGTACGCCGACCTCTACCGGATCGCACCCGAGCTGGGCCCGGGCGGCGAGCGCCACCACGCCCTCCGCTACGGCGCGCGCATCGAGGCCGGCCTGCGCACCTTCCTCGAGGACGGTGGCTTCGGCGCGTTCACGACCAACTTCGAGGACCTCGGCGGACTCCGGCAGCTGCCCGGTCTCGCCGTACAACGACTGATGGCCGACGGCTACGGGTTCGGCGGCGAGGGTGACTGGAAGACGTCCGTGCTGCTGCGCGGCATGAAGGTGATGGCCCGCGGCCTGCCGGGCGGCACGTCGTTCATGGAGGACTACACGTACCACCTGGTCCCCGGCGAGGAGAAGATCCTCGGCGCCCACATGCTCGAGGTCTGCCCGACCCTCACGACCCAGCGGGCGTCGCTCGAGATCCACCCGCTCTCGATCGGCGGCCGCGAGGACCCGGTGCGGCTCCGGTTCACCGCCGACCCCGGACCTGCGGTCGTCGCCGGGCTGTCGGACCTGGGTGACCGGTTCCGGCTCACCGTCAACGAGATCGACGTGGTCGAGCCGGACGAGGACCTGCCGCGGCTCCCGGTCGCCTGCGCGGTGTGGGAGCCCCGCCCCTCGCTGGCGACCTCAGCCGAGGCCTGGTTGATGGCCGGCGCTCCGCACCACACCGTGCTCTCCAAGGCGATCGGGCTCGACGTGCTCGCGGACTTCGCCGAGATGACCGCGACCGAGATCGCGGTCATCGACGCCGACACCACGCCGCGCAGCTTCCAGCGCGAGCTCCGGTGGAGCGCGGCCTACCACCGGTTGGCAGGGGGGATCTGATCCTTCCGAGCGGCCACGGCCGCCTGGAGCGGAAGCGCGCCGTCGAGCGACGTGAGTCGGAGCATCCGCGACAGGGCCGCGCAGGGACCCACGAGGGCGAGCTCGCCGCCGACGTGGGCGGCGCGGGTCCGCGCCCACAGGAGAGCGCTCAGCCCGGCGCAGTCGATGAAGGTCACCGCGGAGACGTCGACGACGAGCCGGGCATCCCGCAGCAGCCGCGACTCGATCTCGTCGATGATGGACTGCCGTCGGGCGAGGTCGATCTCGCCCTCGAGGCGGAGGACGTCGTCGTGGGGGTTGAGGGTGCCGGAATCGATCTCAAGGGACATAGCGCCCGCCGCTGGTCTAGCAGGAAGGAGCGAAGACTTCCGGGGTCTGGGGTCCCTCCGCAGCAGGATCGGATGGAACATCCGGTCCATTCGGACTGTCCCACCTCCAGGTCGGGCTGTCCATGGCCTGTCCGGACCAGGCCAGGGGACGAGACACCCGGGTCCGGTCAGTCGAGCGACCCGACCCCGCTCGGGGCGTCCGGCTCGGCCGCCCACCGCGGAATGATGAACAGGCCGCTCGCCTCGACCGCAGGCGAGGAGTCGGGGCCGTCGGCGGCGATCCAGCCGGTGACCATGACCTTCCGGGCGTCCTCCCTCGCGATCCGTGCCTCCATCCGCACCGGTCCGAGGGGCAGCGGCTGCACGTAGCGCAGGGTGAGGGTCCCGGTGACGGTGACCCGCGTGTGGGCAGCGCTGGCCGTCTCGCCCATCAGGTGGTCGAGGATCATGGCCGAGACTCCGCCGTGCACGCTGCCCGGAGGTCCCTCGTACGCCGCGCCGAGGGTCAGTGCCGCTCGCACCGAGCCGTCCTCCTGCCACTCGAGCCGCACCGGCGGCGCCACCGCGTTCCGGACGCCGACCACCGCGTTGCCCCAGTTCCAGGACCGGCCGTCGGCGTTGAAGTGGATGCCGGCCGGCTCGGGCGGCGCGTCCGCGGCCAGCAGGTCGGCCGCCTGCCGCACCAGCTCTCGGGCGCGAGCGACCTGTGACTCGTCGACCCGGGTCCGGATCGTGACGTCGAGCAGGTCGCGCAGGTCGTCGGCGAGACCGCCGTACAGCTCTTCGGCTGCATCGACCTCGGCGGTGGGGATGTCCTCGAAGGAGAAGGACGACAGGGAGAGGCTGGACACATGTCCAATCTAGTGGAACGGGCTCCTCGACCTCTCGATCCCTCGGGCGACCGGCAGTCGATAGGGGCGTGCTGGCCCCCGGTGGGCGGGACGTTGGACCCGGACGCTGCTGGCGGCGTGGCCGGCCCGGTGCCGGACCGGCCACGCCCCCACTGTCAGGACGCGAGGAGCTCGCCCATCAGGTCGATCTCGGCCTGCTGGGAGGTCTCGATGGCCTCGGCGAGGTCGAGGGCGGGTCGGAACACTCCGTCCGCCTGCTCCTCCTCGGCCATCTCGATGGCGCCCTCGTGGTGCTCGATCATCATCTCGAGCCACAGGTCCTCGAACGCCGTACCTCGGGCGTCCTCCAGGTCGGCCAGCTGCTGGTCGGTCATCATCCCGGGCATCTCGGAGTCCGTCCGGTCGCCGTCCATGTCGTCCATGTCGCCCATGTCGTGGCCGTCCATGCCGGATCCGCCCGACCCGCCCGACCCGCCCGACCCGCCCGACCCGTCCGGGTCCTCGACGTCCCAGTCGGCCAGCCAGCCGCGCATCGCGTCGATCTCCGGCGCCTGGGCGGCCTCGATGTCCATGGTCAGCTGCCGCACCTGCGGCGACAGCGTGCGACCGCGGGCGATGTCGACCATCGCCAGCGCTTGGGTGTGGTGGGGGATCATCGCGGTCGCGAACTCCACGTCGGCGTCGTTGAAGACGTCGCCGTTCGCCGCTGTCTGCTCGGCGCGGGCGTCGTCGCCGGTGTGGCCGTCGCCGGTGTCGCCGTCGCCGCACGCCGCGAGCGTGAAGAGCACGGTTCCGGTCGTGAGGGCGACAGCAAGCTGCTTGGGGTACTTCATGGGATCTCCTTGTCGAGGGGGTTGAGGTGCGCGCAGGGATACGGACCCGGCCGCCTCGGTGAGGGGAGCCGGGTCGGTCGCCGCATCAGCAACGCTGGATCGACAGGGCGAAGAGACAGGGAGGATCTCGGTAGCGGCGGGACCGGGCGGGCCGACCAAGACTGTCGGCGGCGTCGGCCCTCCGCGGGAGCCGGATGCCCCGGCTGAGGAGTACGGCGGCGGCGATGCCCGCCAGCAGCACGGCCAGGCAGAGCCCGGCGAACCCCGCCAGGTCGGGGTCGTCGCCGCGTTCCGGCAGCGCGCCGGTGTCGCTGGTGTCGCCGGCCGCGTGGTCGTGGTCGGCGACGGTGACTGCTGCCGGGATCGGGTCAGCTTGGTGACCGGCATGCGCGGCGCCGTGCACGGCCAGCCCGTGCATCGCGAACAACCCGAGGAGCGCTGCCACGCCGCACGCCCGACGGAGCGCGGCGGCAACCGTCATCCATCGAAGCCTGCCAGCCATCGAGGCCGAGTCTAGGCAGCGCCTCAACCCGGCGGTCCGGCGCCGCATCCGACCGTCACGCGAGAGCGAGGAAGAGCTTCTCCATCTTCTTCGCGTCGACGCTGTCGGGACCGCCCTCGGCCAGGCAGCGCTGGAGACCCGTCGACACGAGCGCGTAGCCGCCGCGGCTGATCGCCTTGTTGACCGCGGCGAGCTGGAGGAGGGCGGCTTCGCAGTCCGCGCCGTCCTCGAGCATCCGGATGACCGAGGCCAGGTGGCCGTTGGCCCGCTTGAGGCGGGCGATCACGGCCTTCGTCTCCTCAGGCGTGAGCTGCATCGTGGTCTCCTTCGGTCGGCTCGCCGAGCGCGGCGAGCATGCCGGACAGCCGCTCGCGGGCCTCTTCGGCAACGGCGGCGAGGTCTCCTTCGTCGCTGAACGATGTCATGGCCGCCGGGTCGAACACCTCCACCTTGGTGCGGTCGGACCCCTCGCTCGTCACCACCACGTTGCACGGCAGCATCGTCGCGATCCGGGGGTCGGCAGCGAGTGAGCGGTGGGCGAGCTCCGGTCGGCAGGCACCGAGGATCACCTTCGGGGCGATCTCGACTCCGAGCTTGGCCTTCAGCGTGGCGGCCAGGTCGATCTCGGTCAGTACGCCGAACCCGGCGTCCCCGAGCGCCTCGCGCACTCGCGCGACGGCGTCGTCGTACGGCTGCTCGACCGTGGTGGTGAGCGTGAAGCTGGTCATCGGTCCTCCCTCTCGTCGGGTGAGTTGGTAACCCCCCTGGGGGATATGTTAGCATCCTTTCCATCCCCCAGGGGGGATCGATCCAACTCGACGAAAGGGATGCCTGATGGCGCAGACGACGTACCAGCCGGCCGAAGCGAGCCCGGTCATCGAGGCGGGCCCGTTGGGTCGCCTCGGCCTCTGGGTGACCGACCACCGGCGTCTGGTCACCGCGGTCTGGGTGCTGCTCGTCGTCGGGCTCGGCGTGTTCGCGCCGAGCGTGGAGAAGAACCTCTCCGGTGCCGGCTGGCAAGCGGACGGCTCGGAGTCGGTCGCCGTCCGCGAGCTCGCCCAGGAGCACTTCGGTGGCAACGCCAGCCACGCCATCCAGGTCGTCGTGCACAGCACCGACGGCCCGCTCGACGAGGGCGACGGGCCGGCCGTGATGGCCGAGGTCGTCCGGATCCTCGAGGACGAGCCGCGACTGGCCGAGGTCGTGCCCGCCATCCCCGGTGTCAGCCTGTCGGAGGACGGACGCACCGCGGTGATCCTGGCCGGTGCCGGCACGGACACGAACGAGATGGTGCGGGTGGCCACCGACCTGAAGGAAGAGGTCGAGGGCCTCTCCACGGGGTCGGTCGAGGTCAACCCGACCGGGTCCTCGCTGCTGTGGTCGGACTTCAACGAGGCCAACCTCGACGCGATGCTGAAGTCGGAGATGTTCTCCTGGCCGGTGACGCTGGCGATCCTGGTGCTCGCCTTCGGTGCTCTGGTCGCGGCCGGTCTGCCGTTGCTCCTGACCCTCGCCGGGCTGATCGCATCGGCCGGGTCCCTGGTGCTCATCAACGAGCTGATGCCCGTGTCGATCTGGGCGATGAACTTCGCGATGATGTTCTCCCTGGCGCTGGGCATCGACTACGCCCTGTTCCTGGTGGTGCGGTTCCGCGCCGCCAGGATGGGTCACCACGAGACACCCCGCGAGGCGATCGCGGAGATGATGGACACCGCCGGCAAGGCCGTCCTGCTCTCCGGCGCGACGGTGCTGGTGTCGCTGTCCGCGGTCCTGCTGGTGCCGTCACCGTCGTTCAGGTCGATGGCCGGCGGGATCATGATCTCGGTGGTGTTCGTGCTCGCCGCGACCCTGACCCTGCTCCCGATCGTGCTGTTCAAGCTGGACCACAGGATCAACAAGCTGTCGCTGCCGTGGGTGCACGCCGGCGAGCACCGGTCGCCGGCCTTCGCGGCCTGGGGTGAGCGTCTGTGGCGGCGCCCCGTCGTGTGGGGCCTCGGGTCGCTGGTCGTGCTGGTGGCGCTGGCCGCGCCGATCTTCGGTCTCAAGACCGCGATGCCGTCGATCAAGGTCCTTCCCGAGGACGCCAGCGCGCGGATCGGCTACGACCAGGTGCAGGACGCCTTCGGGCCGGGTGCGCCCGGCATGCTGCAGATCGTCGTCGACGGCGGCGACGTCAGGGTGTCCGCTCGGACCCTGCAGGCGGACGCCGGAGTCGCTGCGGTGATGCCCGCCGTTCCTGCGGCGGACGGCAGCGACCTGCAGCTGATCCAGGCCGTCCCGACGGTCGACCCGTCCGACCCCGAGCTGGTCGACATCGTCGAGCGGCTCCGCGCCGACCTGCCCTCCTCGGCGCTGGTCGGTGGTGCAGCGGTGGAGAACATCGATCTGAAGACCCAGCTCGACGACTACACGCCGCTCGTGATCGGCGTGATCCTCGCGCTCGGCTTCCTGCTCCTGCTCGTGGCGCTGCAGGCGCCCTTGATCTCCCTGCTCGGGACCCTGGCCAGCCTGCTGTCCACCGCCGCCGCCTTCGGCGTCGCGCGCCTGGTCTTCCAGGACGGGCACGGGTCCGGGCTGCTCGGGTTCGAGCACCAAGGCTTCCTCGACGCGTGGGCCCCGGTCTTCTTCTTCGCGATGATCTTCGCGATCGCGATGGACTACACCGTCTTCCTGCTCGCCTCCGCCAAGGAGCACTGGGAGAAGTCCGGTGACCCGCACGAGGCGATGGTCGGCGCGGTCGCCCACTCCGGGCGGGTGATCTTCGCGGCCGGCGGTGTCATGGTCGCGGTGTTCTTCACCTTCGCCCTGTCCGGCCCGCTGCCCCCGAAGGAGATGGGCGTCATCCTCGGTGTGGCCGTCCTGCTCGACGCGTTCCTCGTCCGCCTCGTCCTGCTGCCGGTCATGCTCCGGTTCGCGGGCCGTGCGGCCTGGGCGACGCCCGGCTGGCTGCGGCGGATCCTGCCCAACATCACGTTCTCGCACGGCTGAGCCCGGAAGGAAGCAGCATGACCACCACCCCCGAACAGGCCGACAGCACCCACAGCCCTCATGGCAAGGAGGTGCTCCGCGACCTGACTCCCCTCCACCGCAACCTGCGCCGGGCGATCCCCGACGTCTACAAGGGCTTCGGTGAGCTCAGCAAGGCGGCGTTCGCCGACGGCGCGCTCGACCGCAAGACCAAGGAGCTGATCGCCCTGGCGATCGGCGTGGTCGAGGGTTGCGACGGGTGCATGGCCTCCCACGGACAGGCGGCTGCCCGTGCGGGCGCCACCCGCCAGGAAGCAGCCGAGGCGATCGGCGTCACCTTCCTCATGCACGGCGGTCCCGCCACCATCCACGGTGCGCGCGCGTACGACGCGTTCTGCGAGTTCGCCGACGCCATCGACTCCGGCGACGCGCCGGCCTGATCCACGACCCGACGAACCCGACGACCCCACGACCCGACGACCAGAGGAAGTATCCATGTGCCACGCCTCCCGCTGCCGGACCTGCGGCAAGACCACCTGGAAGGGCTGCGGACAGCACGTCTCGCAGGTCCGAGCAGGAATCCCTGTCGACCAGTGGTGCCCCGGCCACGCCGACACCGACACCAACAACGACAGCTGGTTCCGGCGCCTCGTCGGCCGCTGACCCGAGGAGATGACCATGAACATCGACCGTGCCGTCCTCGCGCTCGCCGGGACCCTCACGCTCATCAGTGCCCTGCTCGCGGCGGTCTGGTCGCCCTGGTGGCTGCTCCTCGCGGCCTTCGTCGGCGCCAACCAGCTCCAGGCCAGCCTCACCGGATGGTGTCCTGCCGCCCTGCTCCTGCAGCGGTTCGGAGTGCCGGCCGGTTGCGCCTTCGACGCGGAGGTCCGTCAGCCGACGTCCGCGAGGTGAGCACGCCGTCCCCGGGATGAGCGCCGCGCTGCGGGGTAACCCACAGCCATGGACACCGAGCCCATCGACCAGGACTCGATCCGCGCGGCGCTGGGTGTCGCCGAGGAGTTCGACGCAGCCCAGGAGGCCGAGCGCCGGATCCAGTTCCTCGCCGACTACCAGAGCGCGAGCGGCGCGAGCGGCTACGTGCTCGGCATCAGCGGCGGGCTCGACTCGACCGTCGCCGGGCGGCTGGCCGGCCTCGCGTGTGCCCGCACCGGCGGGACGTTCACCGCGATGCGGCTGCCGTACGGCCGGCAGCGCGACGAGTCGGACGCCGCCGACGCGCTCGCCTTCATCGAGCCGTCGGCGACCGTGACCGTCGACATCAAGCCGGCCGTCGACTCGCTCCACGACGAGACGGCCGTCAACGATCTCGGCCCGGAGCGGTCCGACTTCGTCAAGGGCAACGTCAAGGCCCGCCAGCGGATGGTGGCGCAGTACGCCGTCGCCGGGCGGCTGGGCAGCCTGGTCGTCGGGACCGATCACGCGGCCGAGGCGGTGATGGGCTTCTTCACCAAGTACGGCGACGGGGCCCTCGACGTGGCGCCCCTGCTCGGCCTCACCAAGGGCCGGGTGCGGGACATCGGACGCCACCTGGGAGCGCCCGCCCACCTGGTCGAGAAGGTGCCGACCGCGGACCTGGAGGAGCTGCGTCCCGCGCTGCCGGACGAGGAGGCGTACGGCGTGACGTACCAGGAGATCGACGCCTACCTCGTCGGCGAGGACGTGGGCGAACGCGCGCGCGGGGTCATCGAGACCGCCTACCGGCTGACCGCCCACAAGCGGCAGCTGCCGCCGGGGCCGTGACGGCTGTGGGACTCTCGGTGGACCTCATCGCGCGGCGCGCGTCGAACGCGTCGATCACCGTCGCCTGCGCCGAGTCGCTGACCTCGGGAGCGATCGCGTCGGCGCTCGGCCGCGGCGAGGACGCGTCGACGTGGTTCCGCGGGGGCGTCGTCGCTTACGCGCCCGCCGTGAAGTTCGAGGTGCTCGGCGTCGCGAAGGGACCGGTCGTCACCTCGTCGTGCGCTCTGCAGATGTGCCGAGGCGCCCGTCGGGTCCTGGTTGCGGACGCCGCAGTGGCCGTCACCGGCGTCGGCGGCCCGGGCGGGGAGGAGGGGCGGCCGCCGGGNGGAGGGGCGGCCGCCGGGCACCGTCTACATCGCGACCTCGTTGAGCGGACGCTCGGAGGTGACGTTGCACAGGTTCGAGGGTGAGCCGGCGCGCGTCGTGGAGCAGACCGTGCACGCCGCGCTCGACCAGCTGGCCACCCACCTCGCCGCCCGCTCCTGACCTTCCCCTCCCGCCCCGGCGTCGTGGCATCGGCCACATCACCGAGAGAACGGCGCGGAAGTGGGTACCTCCCCGGGGCGTCGAGTGGTCCGCTCCGGAGGATGAGGGGGTTCCATGCCTTACCACGACGACGGGCTCCGGCTGGGTGAGCTGGTCGGCTCGCTGCAGTCGCTCCTGCTCAGCACCAACGACCTGGAGGGCTTCCTCGAGGGAGTCGCGACGGTCGCGTCGAACGTGGTCGAGCCGCCCGCCTCCTGCGGGATCACCACGCAGTTCGCCGGGATGCCCACCACGGTGGCGACCAGCGACGCGCTGGCCGCCGAGGTCGATCAGATCCAGTACGACACCGGGGTCGGGCCCTGCCTCGAGACGCTGGCGACCGGCCAGCAGGTGGAGGTCACCGACCAGCGGTCCGACGAGCGCTGGCCGGCGTACGCCGCGGAGTCGGTCGCGCTCGGCGTACGGTGCTCGCTCAGCATTCCGCTGTCGATCGACGGCGGCCCCACGCTCGGAGCGCTCAACGTCTACGGCTTCGACCGGCCGCGTGAGTTCGGTCCCGACGAGCGGCGCCGCGTCGAGCTGTTCGCCGCCCAGGCGTCGACCGCGATCACCCTCGCCGTCCAGCGCAAGCAGCAGCAGAGCGTGGCCCAGCAGCTCGAGAAGGCGCTGCTGTCCCGATCGGTGATCGACCAGGCCGTCGGCGTGCTGATGGCCGAGCAGAGGTGTACGGCGGACCAGGCGTTCGCCCTGCTGCGCAAGCACTCCCAGAACAACAACCGCAAGCTGCGCGACGTCGCGGTCGAGGTGATCACCCGGCTGACCGGGCATCCTCCGGTCACCCCGACCCCGTTCCGGACCGGGGACGAGCCGACAGGCACTTGACAGCCCGGCTACTTTGGAAGTGGTTGGGATAACAGCCGGCGATCTGAATCGCAATCAGGCACTTCGTTTCGAAGAAAGCTCTCATGCCGGCTCCAGCACCGCATCCAGGTTCCACGCCATCCCTCGCCGAGCGGCCCACCGGCCACACCCTCACCAGCGGCGGGTCCGGTCCGGGCGCCCTGCTCGACATCCGGATCCGGCTCTCCTCCACCCTCGCGCTGGTCCGGCTCGTCGGAGAGCTCGACCTGTCCTCCGAACACCTCCTCGCCGATGCCCTCGGCTGCATCGAGGCGGCGTCGTGCCCCGCGAACCTCGTGGTGCTCGACCTGGCCGGGGTCACCTTCTGTGACGCGGCCGGCCTGCGTGCGATGGAGGCCTGCGCTGCCCGCCTCGGCGCCGAGGACAAGGAGCTCCGGCTCTCCAACGTGTCGCGTCCGGTGGCCAGGCTGCTCGCGATCTGTCAGCCCGCCCTGCCGGTGGGATCGTGGGCCTCTCCCGCCGGCTTGCTGTCCGACGCGTTGGCATCCCCGCAGGTCCGCGCGGCGCCCGCGGTCGGTCAGCTGTAGTTCGGGTTGTTGCCCGTCGGCATCACGATGTCGACCCGCTTGCCCTCGCCGAGGAAGAATCGGACCCCCTGGCGGAGGAACTCGTCGAAGAGCCAGTAGACCTTCGGCAGCAGGGGGAGCGGTGCCAGGGTCTCGCGGACCGCGATGAACTGCGGCCAGCCGTTCTTGACCATCGCGTCCATCCCCGGCTGGCGGGGGATCTCCAGCCAGGTCGCGATCTGGTCGCCCAGGCAGTAGCGGGTGAACGAGTGCAGCATCGGCTTGGACAGGCCGCCGTCGTACTCCGCTCCCAGGTCGAGCAGGATCTTCGCGAGCTTCACGCCTTCCGGGGTCGGCGCGAGGATCGGGTCGAGCACCTGGCGGGACTGGGTGTTCGCCGACGCCCAGGTCGCGGGGATGTACTCGTCCTTCACCCCCAGCATGTGGGCGGTGACCTGCCACAGGTGCAGGAACGCTGCCCGGTCGGCCGCCGCGACCGGCACCTTCCAGGCGGTCAGCTTGTTCATGCTGAAGGTCGCCAGGCTGTGCCAGGTCACCATGATGTCGGCCTGGCTGATCGGCTTGGTCTCGGGCGCGGCCGCCTGCCAGTGGCGGGACTGCGGCAGCAGGTGGCGTACGGCGGAGTGGGTCAGCCTGGTCTTGAGGCAGGTCACGACCATCTGGCCGCCGTCGCCGTAGGCGCTCTTCGCTCCGACGTCGTAGCCGAGCTTCGCCGTCTTGGCGATCCGGTCCTTCATGTCCGCGCCGCCGGCGGAGTAGTAGACCGCCCGCGCCTCGCGGGGGATGACGCAGCTCATCATGCCGCTGCCGAGTCCGTAGAGGACGCCGAGGTAGAGCCCACGCCGCTCGTAGAAGGAGAAGACCCGGTCCAGCTTCGCCTGGTCGGCCCAGGCCGGCAGCCGGCGGGCGCGCTCGAGGAACGTGTGCAGGTCGGCGGGGAGCCCGGCCGGCAGGGGTTGGTCGTTGCGCGTCCATCCGGCCAGCAGGTCGTTGACCAGGTCGACCTCGCCGCGCTCGAACAGGCCGGCGACCACCGCGTCGGCCTCGTCGTCCCAGACCAGACGCGGGTCGAGGCCGGCGCCGGAGCCGAGGACCGAGTCGCTCGCGGACCACGACCACGCCTTCGTCGGCGCGACGATGCCGAACATGCCGGCCGCTCCGAGTGCTCCGCCGCCGAGCAGCAGGCCTCGTCTGCTGAGTCCGTCCGTCGCCACAGTTCCTCCGCTTGCTGATACGCTGGTACGTGATGAGTATCTTTGTATCAGGACCGGATCGCGCGGCACAAGAGTCGCCGTCGCTGCTCGCACGCGTGCTGGCGGACGTCGTCGCGGACGCCGATCGCGACGAGCCGGACGCCACCGTCCTCGACGCCGCCTTCGACCTGTTCTGCCGCCAGGGCATCACCCGTACGACGATGGACGACGTCGCTCGGCGGGCCGGTCTGTCCCGGATCACGGTCTATCGACGGGTCTCGTCCAAGGAGGCTCTCGTCGAGCAGGTGGTGCTGCGCGAGTTCCGCCGCTACCTCGATCAGTTCGTCGCCGACGTCAGCCGGGCCGACAACGTCGCCGACCGCGTGGTCCTCGGCTTCGTCAGCTCGTTGCGTGCGGTCCGCAGCAACCCGCTCATGGCGGGCGTGGTCACCGCGG